>JBARVU010000034.1:0-8502 GCA_049646425.1 Phormidesmis sp.
GCGGATGTGTCACAATAAGACCCACTCATCTGAGGATGTCGTTTGTTGCCAGCTAATCTACACCACCTGTGATCGAAACAGAAGTCCATCAGCGCCTTCGGGCTTATCTGCGAGAACAAGGGCATACCCAGTGGCCCCACCATTTAACGATGGCAAGGCTGGTGGCCAGGGCGCTGCGAGTGGGCCGGAGTGCGCTACTGCAAACAGATAGTTTGGCTGCTTATCGCGGGAGCCACCGGCTTAGCTATCTGATGCCAGCCTTGCTGTGGCCAGAGCCTGCTATCTTGGCACTGCCCGATGAAATCTTAGAAAGGGTGCTGCTGCAAGATATTCCAAATTTGCAGCAGGGGCTGCCGGTGGTCAAATCGGTGCGCTCAGGCGACCGTTGGCCCGCTGAGGATTTTAGAGGGCTGCTGGTGACCTCTGCTCAGGACTGGCTGCGCGATCGCCTCAATCCGTCAGCCAGTTCCGCCGCTGCTCATGACCGCTTTCCAGTCGGACTCCCCACGCTGATAGACGGTGCAGGTGAACTGGAACGATGGGTACGAACCCACTTAACAGTGACGGTGACGTCTGCAGATTGGGAAGCCCTGATGCTGGCCTACCCGAGCCAGCGGACATTCATTCGCGATCTGCGGGTTCGCATTACCCATACCATCTTTCAACATCCGGCCAACCCGTATGGCTGTCATTTGATTGACGATGCTGAGAAGGCTTTGCTGTATGAGCTATACGATGCGATTCGGGTCTACGGTGACGAGGGTCAAATGCCCGAACGATGGCGGCGATTTTGGCAGCAGTTTTCGCAGCGCGAGCGATTGGCTTGGAGCCGTCTGAATCGGGAGGTTGGGCGGGTGGAGCTGTGCTGCGGGCCGACCGATATCCGCGAGCAGCTCGCTCCAGTGTGGGCTCAACAGCCCGTCGTCCTCATCGGAGCGGCCCTAGACGACGATGCCAAAGCTGGGCGCTATCGCGATCACCTTGGCCTAGGCGACATGACCTGTCTGCGCTTTTGCCCGGATCAGCATAACGACCTCGTGCAGCTCTATCTGCCTGATCGCTTACCCATGCCCAATACCAGTCAATTCAGATCAGCGGCTCTGCAAGAGATTCGCTCGCTGCTAGGGGCCCGGGAAGCTCCTGGAAGTGAGCCCAGCCCAACGGTGATTCTGATTGGGGACGTGCCGCTTAAAGCTCAGCTAGCGGCGATTTTGGCAGCTGAATTTGGCTCTAGGGTGCAGGTAGAATCTGCCGTTGGTACTCAGGGCATTTTGATCGCTGGATGGGAGTACTGGCGATCACACCAGGCAAATTTTGCCACACCCGGGCTGCTGATCATTCCCACCCTGCCCATTCCTTCCCTAGAAAACCCGCTGGTCGCTGGTCGCGTTGCTGCCTACAAGCGACGCCGCCAGGATTGGTTCAAAGCCTATCTGCTGCCAGAGGCGCTGAGTACTTTGCAGCATGCGGTGGCCCCGGTGCGATCACATCAAGGTGTCGTCGCCCTGCTCGACAACCGGGTTAACTACCGCAGCTATGGTCGGCATATCTTGGCAGCGCTGAGTCCTGCCGCCCGCAGCAGCTATCTTCACGAAGACTGGTTTACCCCTGCGACTAGCGCTCTTCCTTTGGAGGGGAGTGATCGTTGTTAATATTTCCGCCCAGTCTTCGACGAACCCAATCCTTAACAAATAGAGTAATTTCACTGGACGGGCTAGCGGGGGCTGAGCCACCCGCTATGATGTAAAAAAGCAACGTAAAGCGCGAGCCCTCACGACACTGAAGTTACTGGATTGGTGAGCAAGATGGGAGAAGCCAAACGACGACAAGAGAGCTTGGGAGAAAACTACGGTAAGCCAGAGCCTATCTTTCCCGGCCTGCCGATCAGCAAAGAGACTGCCACCAAGTTTGTCAGTTGGACCAGCCGAGGTGCCTGGGCTGGCATTATTCTCATGGTTGCGGCTTGGCTAACAATTCGCTTTATTGGGCCTGGCTTTGGCTGGTGGACAATTGTTGACTGAGCGTGCTGTCACCCCCTGTGCTGCTTCAGCAGACAAATTCGCTACAGTTCGAGATTTACTAAGCTGGTACCTTCAAACATGATATCTTTGAAAGCTAGATGGGTACCTTTCGGTATCTATCAAATAAAAGTGTTAAAAAATGTTACACTTTTACCATTGAGTGCAAGTAATAGCCTAAGGAAACTCTAGGTGAAATGTTTCGGGCGAAATGTCAGTTCTGGCATTTGCGACTAGGATAGTTTAATAACAGGTAGCTTGTTAAGAAAAAATTAAGTAGAGTATGTGAAACCAGTAGATGGTGTAGAGGAAAGACATGTTTGTCAGACTTGCAAATCAGCACCGACAGTTTGTCCAAGACCTAGTCTTAGACCTGAAGGCGCTGGCGGTCGTATTAGAGAAGAGAGGATATCTGGCCTCTTGCTATACCTGTGGGGAAGAGCTCAATAGCGCCTCGTTTATGGTGAGCTTAGGCGGTGATCATCTGATCCGGTTCTTGGTCTCCGACTATGGAATTACCTGGACGGAGATGCGGGACGACCGCGAACTGATGAAGCTAGAAGGGGCTGAGGCCATTAATCAGCTTCAGGAACTCGCTAACCTAATTAAGTATCAGGTGAGTCCCGCAGAGTGTGAAGTGGTGGCTTAGGGCCTTTCGCAGACTGCTACGACAGGCTGGTTGCTAATGCCAGCATTTGATCGTCGAAAATGACCTTTTGCCTAACGTTATTGATAGAAAATTGTCGGGTCATCATCAGGTGATTCACGCTTGAATCACTTCATTACCCATATACTTATAAGCCTGAGCTGTATTAGCCCAGGCTGTTTTATTAAATAGCTGTGCATCAGATTGCTATGGCCGTAGACCCAGCGTTTGAGCAGACTGCAGCCCTAGCGGTGGGCGTTGCGGGCTTAACGGACTATTTGAAGCTGCTGCTGGAGGAAGATCCGCAGCTGCGAAAAATTTGGGTGGTTGGTGAAGTGTCGAGTGCTCATCACCATCGTCAGGGCTGTTTTTTTACTTTGCAGGAGCCAGATGGCTCAGCGACGGTAAACTGCGTGGTTTGGAAATCTCAGCTGTCTCGGCTGGCGGCGCTGCCTGAAGTCGGTGCGCAGGTGACAGTACTGGGTCAAATTCGCCTGTACCCTAAGCGAGGGTCATATCAGCTCACGGTATGGCAGGTGCTACCCGCTGGTGAAGGAATCCAGGCGCTGCGCTACCAACAGCTGCGATCACGCCTCGCCGCCGAGGGATTGTTTGACTTAGCCCGTAAGCGCCCGCTGCCTGCCTACCCCGAGACTCTGGCGGTTGTGACCTCCCCTCAAGCAGCTGCATGGGGAGATATTCAGCGGACGCTACTACAGCGAAATCCCACTGTCAGCCTTTTACTTTCCCCGGCGACGGTGCAGGGAGAGCAGGCACCCGCTTCCATTGCGGCGGCGATCGCCCGCGTCATCACAGACGGTCGCGCTGACGTGCTGCTGGTAGCTCGGGGCGGTGGCGCCAGTGAAGACCTGACCTGTTTTGACGATGAGCAGGTGGTGTGGGCGATCGCCCAATCGCCGATTCCTGTTATCACCGGGATTGGCCACGAGCGGGACGAATCTTTGGCCGATCTGGTCGCCGATGTCTGTGTGCATACGCCAACGGCGGCGGCTGAGCGGGCAGTGCCCAGCCTGGATCAGCTTTACGGCGAGCAGGTAGCGTATCTGCAGCGCCTTGGCCAGGTGGTCGCGCGGCGGCTGCAAACGGCTCAAAATCAGGTGCGATCGCTTCAGCAGAACCTTCACCGGCTGCGTTTGGACAAGCAGATCGCCCAGCAGCAGCAGGATATTCGCTGGCAGCGCCAACGGCTGACTGGCAGCCTTACCCAGCGGCTCCAGCAAGCCCAGCATCAGCACCAAATACTCCAAGAAAAGCTAGCGACGCTCGACCCGCAAGCCGTCCTTAGGCGCGGCTATGCCCTGGTCAAAGCGGAAGGTCAAGTTGTGACAGAAGCGGACAGCGTCTCGGTAGGGACTGAGCTAGAAATTCAGCTTGGCCAAGGGCAGCTAAAAGCGACTGTAACTGAGAAAATCAATTCTTAAAGAAAACCGAAAAGAAAACCGACTATGCCCCGTGCCAAGAAAACGCCAGCCCTCCCCGACGACTGGAGCTACGAAGACACCCTCTGCCGAATCGGAGCCATCACCCGCCAGCTAGAAACTGGCGAACTTCCCCTAGCAGACGTTTTTGACCAGTTTGCTGAAGCGGTAGGGGCTTTGCAGCAGTGCGATCAGTTTCTCAAGGCGAAGCAAGCACAGGCCCATCTGCTGATAGAGACGCTGGTAGATGAAAATCCGTAGCTCACCTGTCAGCAGTCTGGCCAGCAATAAATATACAAACGGTTTTAGCGATCACATTTGAACATCTCTGAAGAAGGCAAAGCGGCCAACGCAATAAACGCTACATTGCGGATGGCGAAACGCTGGCAAACGTTGAGGACAGATCAGGGTTAGCTGAGAGCGACTGGCTGCTGCCCATCGCGTCATCAGCGATGGCTTGCCTCACAGATGAACTATGAGTACCGACTGAGGCGGCGCTGTCTATCGGCAGGAGAAGCTTGAAAGTAGTTCCCCGGCTGAGCTCGCTGTCGACAGAAACGCTGCCCCCCATTCGCCCGATCAGCTGCTGCACGAGTGTCAGTCCTAGGCCAGCGCCTGCCTTGTGGTTACTAGAGCTGCGGTAGAAAGCTTCGAAGAGCTTAGCAATATCGGTTTTAGCAATGCCGACTCCCGAGTCTTGCACGGTCAGCGCAACGAAGTTTGCGTCGTGAGGAGCCGCTGTCACCCAAACCCGTCCGCCGTGAAGCGTGTTTTGAATGCCGTTGATGATCAGGTGGGTGACCGCTTTTTTCAGTCCTGCTTCTGTGCCCATCACCTTGGTGAGATTAGCGGGAACCGTATACGCCAGCATGATGCCCTCTTCTTCGGCAATCGGCTGATAGGTGCTAACAATACCCGGAATCATGTCTGCTAGCTGTAAAGCTTTAGGCGTGCTCGCGGCAGATGTTTGAATCTGTAGCAGGTCAATGACGCTGTTGATCAAAGACTTTTGGTGCTCGCACTGAGCGCCAATCATATCTAAGTATCGCTGACGCTGCGCCAGCTTCAATGTGGGCGACCCCAGCAGCGTCAGCGCCGTTTTAATGGTCGTGAGCGGTGACTGGAGCTCTTGACCTGCCTGCGCTAGAAAGTCTGGTGCCAGGGCAAATAAGGGGGCGGTCGTTGCGCCCTGTCCGACGCTGCGGTAGGTGGCTAGCTGTGATCGCAACTCTTCTTGAGACTGCAATTGCCATGCTAAAAAGGCATCGGTCAGCGGCAACGTTCCCCAAAGAGTCGGGTCGTTGGGAAAGTAGTGTTCCCAATGATTTAAGACAGCTCTGCTGGCTGCGAAAGGATCTTCTGTGACCGCTGCCTGATTGCGATCCGGCAAGTCTGAAGACGCTGAAGAATTGCCCTCCGCTGAAATATCAGACTCTGATGAAATATCAGTTAGTTCCGCTGCTGCTTGAGTTACCGGTAGGCTGCCCTCAATCGCCTGCTTAATACCTGCTGATAGCGCGGTCACCCCTTGATTTGAAGTAGAACAGTAGAGTTTGAGCGTACGTTTATCAGCAGCATGCGTACCGACGGGGGCACGAGCAGCCAACAGCACGCCCACAAAATTATCAGCAATGGCTAAACACAGGTACTCCCTTTTGAGGTCGGCATCTTGGGCGATGGCGATCACCTGTAGGTTAGCGGCCAGTTCTTCAGGTAGCGTGACCGGTTGTCCACCTAGAACATAAATATTACAGTCGGGGGCCTGTTGCCCATATCGCCATATATCCGTCCACCAAGCGTCGTCTTTAGGAAGCTTTAGCCATAGGGTTGCCGAAACCTGGTTAGCGATCAAGAAGTTAATCAGCGATCGCAAGGCTATCTTGAAACCTCGAGGGTCCACTGAGATAGCCGGTAGCTGAGGCTGGGCGCTGACCAAATGAGTCTGTAAAGATAAAGACGACATGGCATATAGATAATACGAATAACCGGTTCAGGAAAGACCAGTGCAGTAGCAACTGTGCATCGGAGCGGGCACTGCCTTCGATGACGATGTAGACGATCAGCAGGCAAATCGACTGGTAGTCTTCCTACCGAATCTGCTTGGCCAAATCTACTTAGCAGATATACCTAAAGGTGCCCAAAAGATGCCCGAATAGTTGCTCATCTATGCCATGAGTTGGGCATTTTCTCCCTTAGCGCGCGTTGACTTAGCGGCTAGCCGTTCGCTGAGGGCTTGGTGAGACTGCTCGCGATCATCGAAGTGAATCTTCTCAGTGCCTAAAATCTGGTAGTCTTCATGGCCTTTGCCTGCGATCACGATGCCATCCCCAGGCTGAGCTTGAAGAATGGCGCTGCGAATCGCCTGGGCGCGATCGCTCACCACCTGGTCGGCGTCAAGCGGCCCGTTAATACCGGCGACGACATCCTTTAAAATTTGCTCCGGATCTTCGGTACGCGGATTGTCGGAAGTAACCACTGCCCGGTCAGATCGCTCGTAGGCAATCCGACCCATCTGAGGACGCTTGGTGCGATCACGATCACCCCCGCAGCCAAACACACAGATCAGCCGCCCAGAAATGAAGGGTCTCGCTGCCTTCAGCGCGTTTTCCAAACTATCGGGCGTATGGGCGTAGTCTACGATCACGCTGATGTCCTGGTCGGCCTGTACCTGTACCCGCTCCATGCGTCCTGGCACGCCTGCAAACTGAGGTAATGCCTCCACAATCTGTGCTAGAGAGACGCCTAAGTGCAAAGCCGCCCCGACGGCTGCCAGCAAGTTTTCTAGATTGAACTGGCCCACCAGGGGAGATGAAAAAGCCTGCTCCCCTACGGGTGTACAGAGCATGCCGCTAACGCCGGTTGAGCCGTAGGCAAGCTCTTCTGTGTAGAGGTTGGCGCTGTGATCGCTGATGCTGTAAGTCCACACCTGTTCGGCATCCAGCTTAGCTATTAGCTTTTGTCCATACGGATCTTTCTGATTCACAATGGCCCTTCCTGCCAGATAGTCAGGGCCAAAGAGCAGCGCTTTTGCGGCAAAGTAATCGTCAAGATCTTTGTGATAGTCAAGATGATCCTGAGTGAGGTTGGTGAAGACGGCTACTTCAAACGGGATACTCCAGGCCCGGTGCTGAGCGAGCGCATGGGAGCTAATTTCCATCACCACATTTTGGCAGTCGGCCCGAGCAGCGTCAGCCAGCTCGCGCTGTAAATCAATTGGGAAAGGCGTTGTATGAACAGCCGTTTTTTCGTAGCTGGGCCAGCGGCTATAAAGCGTTCCAAATAGAGCCGTTTTCTGCTGGGCCTGATTGAGAAAATACTCAATGAGATGAGTTGTCGTTGTTTTCCCGTTAGTGCCGGTCACGCCCACCATATTCATTTTCTGAGCGGGACGGTCGTAAAAAGCCGCTGCCAATTCAGCGCAGATCTGAGGAATTTTGGCAGCGGTCATGACCAAGTCAGAATCGTCACAGGCGGGCCTAGCCTGCAACGCCGAGGGGCTGATCAGTGCCGCGATCGCACCTTTGGTCAGGGCTCCCTGCCAGAATTCACCACCATCGACTCGGCTACCGGGCATCCCGATAAAAAGATTGCCGGGGGCGATCGCCTGTGAATTGGTCGAAAGCCCCGTTACTGTCTGCTGCCAGTTAGGGTGATCGACCAACGCTTCAGACACCGTATATTCGGCTGTGTCCAATTGAGAAAACAGGTCTTTTAGCAGCATCTCCACTCCCCTTGTATCTGTATATGTGTGGCTGATCAACTTTGGAGATTATGACTCAAAGGTGCCGATATGAGTCTGTATTATTTTTGCTACTTGCTTAACCGAAGCGCGAGGGGACAGCCGAGGTAGCAGTTTCTCCAGCGTTCCTACCGTTGGATTAGCCGTTGAACCTGTCGTGGAACCTTCTGCGGCCTCCTCTGAAACCTGAATTGGATAACAGACGACGGGCACCTCGTACTGATACTTTTGAAACCACACTTCGTTCTGAGTGATATCTCGAACCTCCAGCTGAATGGGCATCGACTCCAGCTTTTCCTGGAGTCCCTCACAGAGATGACAGCCAGGTTTGCTGTATAGAATCAGCGTTTTCATTAGACAAAAAGCCTCCAGGACGTCGCTAAAAATAGGTTTAGAGCCATTGTCGCCTATCGCTGATCTTCTATGACAAGGCTGGTTAATCAACTGGCAATTGACCCGATCAACACAATGACCGGTATCCCGACCGGATTATGCGTGTTTATGGAGTAGTATTAAATCTGACGACTTTTCGGCCGGATATCACAACCCGGCAGTTCTTACCCGGCAATGACTATGGTTCAGTGCATAGAAGCCCCCTTTAAGACCTTTCCTGCGGCTTCCAGCAAGCAGCTTAGCTGCCTCGATCTCAATTCCAAAAGC
>JBARVU010000035.1:0-2489 GCA_049646425.1 Phormidesmis sp.
CTGACTTCAGCAGACTTTGTGCAGTTTGATGCCTCTGATGCAATGCCGGGAGCGGTGGGCACCGGCACATTTTGGTCGGGCGCGATGAACTTTGTCGCCGGTTCATCGGCAGAGGAGATTACCGACCAGATTGAGTTTTACTGGCCTGAAGAAACCGAGTCGGACGAGACTGCTCAAGCGGAGAGAAAGCAGGCCAAGCGTTTGCAGTAACGAGCCCATTTTTTGCAATATGTGAGCTATGGATAACAATAACCTATCGCTAATTTTGAGGGCGCTGCTAGCGATCGCTATCGGCTCCGGCGGCGTCATCGCCATCTTCTACGGGCTCAACATCCTGGTTGAAAAAGCGCTGCCGCAGCGGACACGGCTGAAAGTCCTGCCCTGGATATACGTGGGGCCATCGATGCTACTGCTCACGGCCTATCTGGTGCTGCCCGCCATTCGAACCTTTTACCTGAGCTTTTTTGGTCGAAGCACTGACGAATTTGTTGGGCTGAAGAACTATATCTTCGCCTTTACCGCGCCTGACATGCTGATCACCTTCCGCAACAATCTGCTGTGGCTGGTGCTGGTAACAGGTATTAGCGTGGGGCTGGGGCTGATCATTGCCGTTTTAATCGACCGGGTAAAGTACGAGCCGCTGGCCAAATCGCTGATCTTTTTGCCGATGGCGATTTCATTTGTGGGGGCGAGCGTGATCTGGCGCTTTATCTACGCCTATCGCCCGATTGGCACCGACCAGATCGGGGTGCTGAATGCGATAGTGGTGGCTTTGGGCTTTGAGCCGGTGGGCTGGCTGGTAAACCGGGGTTTGAACAATTTTGCGCTGATCGCGATCATGATCTGGCTGCAAACGGGCTTTTGTATGGTGCTGCTCTCCTCTGCAGTCAAGGGCGTGCCCAACGATGTGATTGAAGCCGCGCGGGTAGATGGTGCCGGGGAAGTGCAGATCTTTCGGCGGATTATCGTGCCGATGATTATGCCGACGGTGACGGTGGTGGCGACGACGGTGGTCGTGCTGGTGCTGAAGGTGTTCGATATTGTCTTTGTGATGACCGGCGGCAATTTGCAAACCGATGTGATTGCCAGCCGGATGATTCGAGAAATGTTTAATTTTCGCAACTATGGGCGGGGCAGTGCGATCGCCGTCATTCTTTTACTGGCCGTCATCCCCGTAATGGTGGCCAACATTCGCCGCTTTCGCCAACAGGAGCTTAATCGATGACCATAGCTCAGCCTCAACCGCCCGCGCCCCAGTCACCCCGGCCCCCTCAGCCAAACTATGTGGCCAAGCGCAAAGAACAGTCCAAGTTTGAGCGCATCATGGCCAAAGCGCCGGTGCATATTGCGGTGATAGGGATCGCAGTTCTCTGGACGCTGCCTACCCTGGGCCTGCTGATCAGCTCCTTTCGCCCGCCCGACGATTTGATCAACAGCGGCTGGTGGACGGTGTTTATCAACCCGTTTGAGTTCACCCAGTTTACGCTCGAAAACTACCGCACCGTCCTCTTTGATCAGGGCATGGGGCAGGCGTTTATCAACAGTCTGGTGATTTCGGTACCGGCGACGGTGATTCCGATTGCGATCGCCACCTTCGCGGCCTACGCGCTCGCCTGGATGGAGTTTCCGGGTCGGCAGGCGATTTTCATTGTCACCGTGGCGCTGCTGGTGGTGCCGCTGCAAATGACGCTGATTCCGATTCTGCGGGCCTATACTGCGCTGGGTATCTCAGGCACTTACTTAGCGGTGTGGCTGGCTCACAGCGCCTATGGCTTGCCCCTGGGGGTGTATCTGCTGCGCAACTACATTGGCTCTTTGCCGCGCGATTTGATCGAGGCAGCGGCGGTCGATGGCGCGTCGCATTTGAAGACGTTTACTCGGGTGATTGTGCCTTTGAGTATGCCAGCGATCGCCTCTTTTGCCGTCTTCCAATTCCTCTGGGTATGGAACGATCTGCTGGTGGCACTGGTGTATTTGGGCGGTAATCAGGACGTGGCCCCGGTGACCTTGGTACTGAGAAATATTGTGGGCGATCGCGGTCAGGACTGGTATCTGCTCACAGCGGGCGCGTTTATTTCGATGCTGGTACCGATGGCCGTTTTCTTCGCCTTGCAGCGCTACTTTGTGCGCGGACTGCTCGCAGGCTCGGTCAAAGGTTAACTTGTAATTCTCTTCTAACTGTTTACCCTAACTCTGAAATTATTATGGCTAGCGTTGTTTTTGAAAAAGTTACTAAACAATACGAGAACGGCTACGTCGCTGTAAAAGATCTCAATATTGAGCTAGAAGACAAAGAATTTCTGGTGTTGGTTGGCCCTTCCGGCTGCGGTAAAACCACGTCGCTACGAATGCTGGCAGGGCTAGAGGATATCAGCGGCGGCAGCATTTACATCGGTGGCCAGCGGGTGAACAATGTGACGCCCAAAGATCGCGATATTGCCATGGTCTTTCAGTCTTATGCGCTCTATCCGCACATGAGCGTGGCCGAC
>JBARVU010000036.1:0-7458 GCA_049646425.1 Phormidesmis sp.
CGCTAATCGATACCGCTGAAATGTATGGAGAAGGCGGCGCGGAAGAGGTGATCGCTGAGGCTTTAGGCCATCGTCGCTCGGAGGCTTTTCTGGTCAGCAAAGTTTACCCTCATAATGCTTCTCGCTCGGGGGCGATCGCTGCCTGCGAACGCAGTCTCAAACGGCTGAAGACAGACTATCTCGATCTCTATCTGCTGCACTGGCGCGGCTCTATACCTTTAGCCGAAACGTTGGAAGCTTTTCAGACACTGCAACAGGCCGGTAAAATTCGCAGCTACGGGGTGAGTAATTTTGACGCGGAAGACATGGCAGAAGCCGCCCGTTTAAAGGGAGGAGAGGCGATCACACTTGATCAGGTGCTCTACAACCTGAGCCGACGCGGCGTTGAATGGGATCTATTGCCCTGGTGCCAGCAGCAGCATATGCCGATCATGGCGTACTCGCCGATTGAGCAGGGGCGACTGTTGAACAACCGGGCACTTAAGCAAATAGCGCGCTCACGGGAGGTGACGATTGCTCAGATTGCGATCGCCTGGCTACTCCACCAAGACGGTGTAATCGCGATTCCCAAGTCCAGCCGCGTCGAGCACATAGAACAAAACTACGCCGCTTTGAACCTAACCCTGAGCGCCGAAGAACTGGCGACTTTGGACGCCGCCTTTCCAGCGCCCACCCGCCCTACGTCGCTAGAAATGCTGTAGCCGCTAGGTAATCGGCACCGCCATTGGGCACGCTGATAAAATATGTTTGATATGTGCAGGCAGGCTATGAATTTTCCTATGAAAGGGGAAGATCATAAATAAACGATTGCGAACAATCACTTACTCTTGAGAGACTGACCTTACAAGCTGACGTTTGGTCAGGGACTGTGGGATACACAATTGATGTGTCTTGTCGGTCAGGGCACAGATGACTATCTCTACGACGATTTGATTATGGCAGTACTCCAGCATCTCGGGGAGTTGATTGCATTGCTGGGGATCGTGAGTGGGCCTGTGCCTTTGGCAGTTGGCCTACTGCAAAACTATAAAAGCGCAGCTTGTCAAGCCTCTCTTGCCTACTCGCTGCTCTTTTTCCTGACGGTCTGGAGCGTCCTGCAAATTACGCTGGGCATTGGGCTAGGCAGCTTTCATCAGCTGACGCTGACTGGTGTGATGGTCGCAGAACTGATCCTCTTGACGCTGGGATGGCTGTTTGGCACAGCTCTGAAAGCGCCCCCTGAGCGAGGTTGGTTTCGATCCCTACTCAGACCAGAGCGCTCCCTGCAAGCTTCAGAACAGGTCGTTTTGGCCTCCATTTGTTTGGTTGGTGTCATCCTTTTAGAAAGGATTGCCACCCAGCCGATGACTGACTTTGACTCTCTATGGTTTCACCTGCCTGCCGTTGCGCGCTGGTACCAAACGGGCGAGCTGACTCTATTAGATCCCGCTGGCCATTGGATTTTTGAACATCCTGACGCTGCGCACTATCCCTACAACTGGCATATTCTTTCGGTACTCTGTTTACTTCCTTTCAAAGAGGATTTTTTGGTGGCATTGCCGATGCTGCTGGCCTGGATGATGCTGGGCCTTGCAACTTACTTGTTGAGTGCGTACTTTGGGGCGACCCGGTTTTATAGTGTGGCAGCGGCTTCTCTAGTGCTAAGCATTCCGATGCTGATAAACCATGTAACGACGCTACATATTGACCTTCCAGTAGCGACCTTTTTCATGGTTGGGCTGTATTTTTCGCTGGTTTACCACACAACCCGCTCTCCGCTAGATCTTTCCCTTTTTTTAGCCTCAATGGGGGTGCTGGCAGGGATCAAAACGCCTGGGATTATCTATGGTGGCTTGTTGGTAGGTCTGCTGGTAGGGTTAGAGCTCTACCGGGCGACCAAAACGCTTAGTTTACCCAGGACACTTCGGGTTACGGCTAGCCGGTGGAGGCATCCGCTGGTAGTACTGGGATTTCTCACGCTGCTGTTTTTAGGCGGATTCTGGTATGTCCACAACGCTTGGGAAATGGCTATTTATAGTGAGTCCTTCAGCAGCTCCCTCAGCGTTAGTGAGGCTAGCAGCGAGACTCCTGAGATGCATGAATTAGGAGAGCTATGGTCGAAGATCGTCGCTCTACAGAAGTCTACGCTCACTTCGCAGTTTGATTTGACTAATATCGCGTTTATAAAAGCTTATGGCGTTCAGGTTTTGCTGCGGCTACAGCTGCCTTTTTTGGCACTGCTGGTACAGGCACTGTTGCTAGCGGCTGCTTTTTCCCGACTACGGCCTCCGGCTAAAACGGCTCAGCTGATTCGCCGTAGAACCCTCGTCTATACAGCCTTGCTGCTACTAGGCACTGGCTTTTTATACTGGAACACGCCCTATGCCGCGCAAATTTCAGACGGAGAAATGAGCCCCATTGTTGGCTACAATCTGCGCTACGGATTTCCGGCACTGGGTGTGCTAGGTATGGCGGCAGCGGTGAGTGCGACTGCGCTACAGGTACCCAAGCGACTGGTTGTCCTGATCAGCTTACTTAGCAACTTTTCGGGGGTTATCAGCAGCTTGGGTTTTGATGCGGTGAGAAATCAGCTATTTATCGGTGATCGCATCGTCTGGGGGCGGTCGAATTATCAGCCAATTCAAAGAATCGCCCGTTCAGGCTGCAAACTTGACTTGGCAGCTACTCGGCTCCAATTCAGCCCCAATCATTGCCTGCACCGCTCTCTACCTCGGATTTATGGCGCTAGCCTATGGCGTTCTGACCAATGATCTGCTCAGAGCCCGCGTGCTCACTCAAATTCGCAGATGCTTTAGGCCCGCTAACCGCTGGCTCTACAGCGGCATCTGTGTCGTTTTGATTGTCTCTTTAAGCTGGACGATGCGACAGACCAGAGAGGCCAATCGAACCCTCATTTATCGCGGCATCTACAGCTATATCGAAGAGAATACTCAGCCGGGGGATGCGATCGCCTATTTCGACAGCGATCGCAACTATCTCTTTTATGGCAAGCATCTGGATCGGCAGATACTCCATATTCCTTTTGATCTCGAAAATCCCGAACAGTGGTTAGCGGCGCTGCGTCAGTCAGATGCAGAATTTTTGGGCACCGGCCCTCGAATGCGAGACAAAGTTCGCGCTGCTATCACCCAGCTAAATCAGCCTGAAGCCGCTCTGGTTCCTGCTTTCGGAGATGACGTGGCCCAGGAATCGGTGCTGTATCGAGTGATTCCTGATCGGTGACTTTAGTTACGCCCAAACGTGAGGTTTTCCAAGCTCTGTCCCGGCGGCAGATCGATAAAGACGCGATCGCCCACCCCTAACCCATCGATCACCTGAATGCGATCGCCGATCTGAGATCCGAGTACGACAGGCTCAAACTGCGCCTGCCCTGACTCATTGGGAACCAGCACGCCTGTTTCGCCGCCCTGCGTAATCACCGCCACAGCTGGAATTACCAGCGCGTCGTCAAGCTGATCGCCAATGAAAGAAACCGTTGTATTCATATTTGAGCGCAGCCGATCAGTGCCGCTCAGCAGCCGAATCCGCACCTGAAAGACCGTGACATTTTGGCGTTCAATCGCTTCTGGCGCAATTAGCTGCACTTCGCCTTTGAAGATTTCATTGGGAAAAGCATCGGCCTGAATTTCGACAGACTGCCCTACTTCGATGCGGCTGATATCAGCTTCGGGAACTTCGGCAACGACTTCTAGACCGCTGGCGATCGCTACAATTGCTGTCGAAGTCGCTGACGTCACCTCTGAAGCAGTCGCCGTCGGTGTGACAAAAGCCCCCTCAGAGGCAAATCGCTGCGTGACAATACCATCGAACGGCGCGCGAATTTGAGTATCGCTGAGCTGCACCTGCACTGCCTGAAGCTGAGCTTGAGCGCGATCCAGGCGGGCTTCAGCCTGATCAATCGTTGCGGCATCATTCCCGTCTTGCTGGTCAATGAGCCGTTGCTCGGCTTCGTCTAGTCGCGCGATCGCCTGGTCAACCCCAGCGTTAGCACTGCGACTGTCGTTCAGCGCTCGGTCTAGATCGCTCCGAGAAATTGCGCCCCGGTCGAAGAGATTTTGGCTGCGGCTAAACTCCTCTTCAGCCAGTACCCGGCGGGCACGGGCATCTTCAAGCTGAGCGCGGCTAGCTTCTACAGCGGCGCGCGCTTGACCAATATCTGTCGTCGAAGCGCCTTGCAACGCATCGTCTAGCTGGGCCTGAGCTTCGGCGACGCTGGCCTGGTTCTGAGCGATTTGGGCGTCGAGCTGCTCGTTATCCATGCGGGCAATGAGCTGGCCCTGCGTGACCCGGTCGCCCTGCTCCACATACAGTTCCTCCACAATCCCTGCTGAATTAGGGCTGAGGTTGACCGTACGAATCGGCTCGACGCTACCGCTGGCAGTAATGCGAACGGTCAGTTCTTCAGAGACCACCGGCACAGTGAGCGTATCTAAGTCGTAGTTAGGCCCTCGGCGAGAGACGACAAAGGCAGTCGCCCCAGCGGCAATCAGCCCCACCAGTCCCAGGGTGATAAACCAGAGCCTGGGGCGCTTAATACGACCGAAAGAGGGCAAACGCATGGGGTAGCTGCAAGCAGAAGGGGCTGCCAGTAAGAGAGCGACTAAATATATAGCGAGAGATATTGATTGTAAAAGCAGATCGCCGGACTGTGGGGAATCTGTGCTGCCGGATTCCCTCACTACAATGCCCTCCAATCAGATGAATAACCGATTAGAGGGCATTGCAAAGTAGAGGAAGGTCGTTTCAGCTAGAAACGCCTTGGCTGAGATTAGTGGCTGTGGCTATGCTCCGCGTGTGCGTGGCTTTTCTCAGCAGGCTGGGGGGTCTCAGCGTGCGTGTGACCAGCGTGAGCATGGTCATGACTGGCCTCACGATCATGATCGTGATTGTGATGGCCGTGACTGTGAGACCCATGATTGTGATGGCCGTGATTGTGATGGCCGTGATTGTGATGAGGGTTGCTGTGTGCATCGGCAACTCTCAAGGCGGGGTTGACGGCCACTGGCTCCGCTTCTAACAGCGCCTGAATCTGGCTGTCGGCCCAGTCGGCAACCATCTGCATAAATTTGGGATGGTCGTTGACACAGTCCATCTGCACGTAGGTGACTTCGGGGTGCTTGCGGCGGAGCTGATGGATGATGTGATCCACATCCAGCAAGGTCTCATGATTTTCAGTCGCAAACCCAATTGGCATCATCACTAGGGCAGTTGCGCCCAGGTCTATCAGGTTCTTACCAGCAAGGGTGACGTTGGGCTGGGTCCAGTCGATCAGCGGCGTGTCGTGGTTGAGCCAGCCAATCGAGATCAGCGGATACTTGTAGATCAGCCTTTCGCGGACGGCTTCGTAAAGCTTTTGGCTCTCGTCGATCCCGGAGGTAAAGCCTTTGGCCTTGTGCGGGCAGCCGTGGTTCATCAGCACAATGCCGGTTTGAGAAGGCAGGTGGGCAACGGCAAGCTGCTTTTCGATTTTTGCTTCGACCAGATCGGCCAGCAGCGTGATGTAGCGATCGCGGTCATAAAAAGAAGGAATATAGCGAGTGCCCTTCAGCCAGTGCTCACCGCTACCTGCCAGCTTAGTCAAGGCGTCGTTTACCTGCTCGACGGCAATACCGCTGGTGAAAATAGAATCCACGACCAGCAGCGGATAGATCAGCAGCTTGGTGAAGCCCTCTGCTTTGACCGTGGCCAGTACCTGCTCAGGCAGATAAGGCGCGCAAAAGTTAAAGGCTTTAAATACCTTGATGCGATCGCCCCAGCGCTGCTGCAAGCAATTCTCTATGCCTGCGCGCTGATCTTCAAAAATGGCATTGTGTGGCGACACAAACTGATCGTGCTGGTGGCTCCACTCATGCAGGTCAAAAATAGCCAGTAGCTTCGCTAAAGGCGGATATATCCAGGTGGGCACCGGCGCAAATTTGGCCGTTAGTAGGTTTAGCGCTTGCTCGTTGTAGTTGGCAAAGTCTTCGTAGCTCTCAACTTCGCCGTAGCCCATGAGCAGCACAGCAACGCGGTCGTCAGCAGCAGCTACAGAGTCAGCTGGGCGCTGCGATTGAATAGCGGTCATACAGTTTCTCGATTCTAGGTTTAGTGGGTTTTATGGTCTTGAGTGCTATCTGGATTTTTTAACTAAACTTTTATAGAGGGTATTTTTACTCAGTCAAATGATATTCATCGTTAGGCTCAGGCTAACACTGAAAAAGCAAGAGTATCATCGCCTATTCGAAGGCTTAATAATCTTCTAAGCAATCTCACCGGCCCGGTCAAAATCATATCGCTAAAGCCAGCCATTCTTTGGACGGATGCTGACAGAGTCACGTTTCCCAGAGGCGTCTACGCTTTTTGCCGCCTAGCCGCTGATGCGTATCTCGCAGCAGGGCTGGAATATTGAGCTGCTCGGGGCATCTAGGCAGACAGTCGCCGCAGTCGGTGCAGCGATCACCTCGCCGACCCGGAAACCAGTGTCCCGCATTTTCAAACATGCCGTAGCGGTACTGGCCAAAGGCACTCATGTCATAGGCGACCGCCAGGTTGCGCAGCCGCAGAACTTCTGGAATATTGATCGCCTCGGGGCAGGGCAAGCATTGGTGACACTGGGCGCAGCGATCGCTCCCCAATACATCCCGCTGCGTCTGGTCTAACCGCTCAATCACCTGTCGCTCAGCCTTACTGAGCGGGCCGTCCGTATCCATCGCCTGCAAAGGCCAGTCCAGCTCAGCCGGTATAGCTGGCCCAACGCTGAGGGTGGTAATGCGCGGGTCGCTCAGCAGCCAGCGATAGTTCAGCAGCAGCGGATCGTAAGGAGCACAGAGGGCTTTGAGCCGCGCCGGCGGGGTGTAGAGCATCCCGGCTTTGTCCGCAGGAGAAATGATAAAAATGCCCATGTCCTGCTCAGCAGCTTGGGCAATCGCCGGTGCATTACGCTGAAAAAAGTAGCTGTAGTGCAGGTTGACAAAGGCAAAGGCACGGGTGGCGATCGCCGCCTGAATCAAGTCCAGTGGCCCATGCGTCGAAAAGCCGACATGGCGAATGCGACCGTCTGCCTGAGCGAGCGCAAGCGGCCTGAGCATGTGTGTTTGAGCCCATGCCAAATGCGCTGGGGTATTGATGCCGTGGATGGCTAAGCAGTCTAGATAGCTAATGCCCAGCCGCGCTAGCGAGATGTCAATAGCGCCCTCAACCTCATCACCAGTGAGGGTCGGTGTCAGCTTGCTGGTGAGTATGAGCTGCTGGCGCGACTGGCCACTGATGTTCAAAGCCGCGAGGGCGCTGGCAATATAGCATTCGCTAGCGCCATAGGCAGGTGCAGTTTCAATGTGGTTGATACCTTTGGCCAAAGCCGCTGCAATCACAGCCTGCGTATCTGCTGCTGACGCAAACCGCATCGTGCCCAAAGAGAAGACAGACAGCCGGAGGTTGGTTTGGCCAAATCGGCGTTCACGCTGACCCATGGGTTCTTTG
>JBARVU010000037.1:0-3566 GCA_049646425.1 Phormidesmis sp.
AAATTTGGCCTGGAAGAGAGGTTACCGTGATCGCTGCGTCGCTTCATACAGGCGATAGCGCGAAGCCTGCATTTGCTCAAGATCTTCAGTATTTAGCCCCTCGACATAGTTGATTTTGATTTCTTCAAGCAAATCATTGACCAGAAGACGCAATTCGCTCAGCGTTTCAGCGCTTTGCACTTCAGAGCGCAAATGTTCACCAAAGCTGTCAATGAGCTTGCCAGCCAGCTCAGCCCCCTGCTTATCAGAAAATACCTTTTGTAGCGTTTCGTTTAGAGTCTTAGAAAGCTCTGCCACGACCTGACGAGAAATTTGCGCTGAGAGCTGATCAAATCCCGGCATCAGCTTTAACCCTTGATAGGCAGGGGCCTGGTGTAGCGCTTCCACCACGCTGTGCTGTAGCAGCGCATCCAGCTCAGGTTTTACCTTCGGGAGCACTTGGTAGACCACTACATCTGACAGGTGCTTGGCAATTGTCTGCACTTCATCGATGCCGTTGATATCGACATAGCGGCGTTCATTAGCCGCCTTCAGCCAG
The DNA here is from genome assembly GCA_049646425.1 of Phormidesmis sp. Taxonomy (GTDB): domain Bacteria; phylum Cyanobacteriota; class Cyanobacteriia; order Phormidesmidales; family Phormidesmidaceae; genus Phormidesmis. The sequence continues at coordinate 539 of JBARVU010000037.1, forward strand.
CGACCAATCCCCCCTTCCTGGACTAGTCTCTGCGTCTGATCGAGGGTGCGCAGCAGGACAATTTCAGTCAGTTCTACCGCAAACTGGCTGACAAAGGCGCGGCTGAGGCGGTTGCGAGCAGGTTCTAAATTTACCCAGCGGGCCTGATGCAGCCGGAGGGTGACTGGAATCACCCGCAGCCAGCGCCAGAACCCAATAAATAAAGGCACGTCGTAAATCCGCCACAGCATGGCATCGCTCCAGCTCGTTTTGGGATGCCGGCGGCTGAGAACATAGGTACGCGCTAAAAACTCGACGGCAAACAAGGCCATGAACCAGATATCAACCTGCCAGAACAAGTCAATCGGGCTACCTCTCTCGTTGATGCCGCGAAAGTAGTTGGTTGCCATTAGCGGGCGAATCTCTTCGTCGAAGAAAGCAAGTTCGTCCTGCACGCCGGTCGATTGCAGGTATCCGCTGCTCCAAAAGCGACGAAAAGCTGCCTTGGAAGAGTCGTTCTCCATCCGCTCTCGCATCAGGTTTTTGATCCGCTCCAGCGTGCCAGACTTATTGGCAACGGCAAATGGGTCTTCGTCCACAATGACAGCGCTTTGCGCTCTGAGCTGAGCGAGCAGGCGACTAACGGCTGGGTCGTCTAAGTCGGAGGGCGTTTGGAGCTGCGCTTCTAGCTCGCTGACCAGGGCCAAATATCCAACGGTGGTGCGCTCTGGCTCAATGCCTTTGAACCTTTCGCCGTACCAAGCGGTTTGTTCGGGCAGGAGCTGCAGGTATTGGTCGCGAAAACGAATGTAGCTGAGATCGAAGAGAACGAGGGCGAGATTGGCGAGGGCGATCGCTGCCATCATTCGCTCAAACCAGGTTGCCCTTGGACGAGGATCGCGCTGTCGCTTGAAAGATAGCGTCATCGTCCGAATCCTTAAGTAGAAAAACTTCTTTCAGTCTATAGGGCTTTCACTTTGTAGGCCCGATAGCCCGACGGCGGGATCATCCCCCGGAAGGAACCTCCCCCTGACGACAGCCGCTCACGATAGACTGAAGGCAGCTCTTTACCTTTCTTTACAACCTCATGACTGCGACCGTTTCCCCATCCCCCATTCCCCCTGCTCAAAATGGTGCCTACTGGCAGTGGCGCGGCTACCGGGTGCACTATGTTCAAGCCGGCGTTCAGTCTGGCACGCCTTCAGAAAGACCCCCATTACTGCTGATCCATGGCTTTGGCGCTTCTACTGACCACTGGCGCAAGAACGTGGCCGAGCTTCAGGCTGATTTTGAAGTGTATGCCATGGATCTCATTGGCTTTGGCCGATCTTCTAAGCCGAGCAGTGGCTATAGCCCGGATCTATGGCGCGATCAGATTGCTGACTTTATTACGACGGTGATCGGTCGTCCGGCGGTAGTTGCCGGCAACTCTATTGGTGGCTACAGCAGCCTGTATACCGGGGCGACTCGTCCTGATGCGGTGGCGGGCGTTTGCATGCTCAACGGCGTCGGATCTTTTAGCGAACAGCAAACTGACAGTGAATCAAATCCTTTTCAGACGGCGATCGCCCAGACGATTAAAACCGTCGTCCTCTCTCCCGTCCCTAGCTGGGCTATCTTCCAATTTGTGCGCAACCGCTCCTACATTCGCAAAACGCTGGAGCAGGTGTATGTAAACAAAGCCGAAGTCACCGATCAGCTGATTGAAGATATCTACCGACCGGCGAGCGATCCAGAAGCGCCCGCTGCCTTTGCCGCTTTATTCAAAGCAGAGCGAGGAGAGTATGTCGATACGCTGCTAGCACAAATGACCTGCCCGCTGCTGCTAATCTGGGGCGACGCCGATCCGTGGATGGACACCTACGCTCGGGGTGCACTTTTTCAACAGCACTACACCGCTCTCGAAGAGCACCACATAAATGCAGGCCACTGTCCCCATGACGACGCACCGGCTGCTGTAAACGCGCTGCTACGGAACTGGGTGCTCAACACCGTGGTAGGCGCATCCGTAGGCCAGTGGGTGCCACTTGGTTAGCCTTTGCTGGGCAAGTGAAAAGGCATTAGCGACCGAGACCGGCTGATGTACAGCGGGTGACGAGGCTGACCGGAGCGGTTGATTTGTAGGCAGTACAGTTTGGACTGGTAGGGGCGCAGCAGTGCGAAGATAGTGTGATCGCGTCCCCCCAAATTTCCCCAATTTCCCCAAGCTAATACCACCTGCTGCGCCGCGACAACAGCCTTGAGTACATACTCATCATTCTGTGGCCCCACCGGATCGACCGCTGTCCTCAGCAGGGTCGGATCAGGGTTGCGATAGCTAAACAAATTCACCACGCTCAGGCTGGCATAGTCCCAATGCTGGGCGAACTGAAGGCATGCTCGAAGGGTGGGGTCATCTCGACTGGCATCGGCCCGACTAGGATTGAGCATGATAAACGCCACTTCAGCCTCGCCCGGCTGCCAGCGCCGACCTAGCTGATATCGATATTGGCCAGTCACATCAAAGACTGCTGATCTTTGCAGGCTATTTTCAGCGCAGCGGGTTTTCGGTTTGGTCGGCATACTCCAGCAGTTGAGGCGATCGCCATCGGATCGATAGGGAACAGGCTCTCAGCATAGTTTCTGTCGCAAGACGACTCATACAGCTGCTTAACACTTGTTAACATTGGTATATCTTCCTACCGAATCCCAGGCTAGCTCTTGAAAGTTTTTTTAAATTTTGAACCCGCGCTACGGCGCAACCTGATTATTTTCTTTGGCGCTTCCCTGTGCTTTTGGGCTGGATTGGCGGGCATGTTGCCCAACCTTTCGCTCTACATTGAGAGCTTTGGGGCCAGTAACCAGGAGATTGGTTGGGTAATGGCTGCCTTTGCTTTAGGGCTACTGGGACTGCGGCCTAAGATGTCTCGCTTCACCGATAGCCGAGGCCGTAAGCCAGTGCTGCTGATTGGCATCCTGGTGATTGCTCTAGCGCCGCTGCTTTATCTATTGGTACAGCTAGTCCCAGAGAGGACGGTCACCCTGCCGGTTTTGGGCTGGCACATTAAGT
>JBARVU010000038.1:0-4166 GCA_049646425.1 Phormidesmis sp.
ACCTAACTGTCTCTATGATTAATCGTCGTCGTCTACTCTTTTTGCTGGGGGCTACGGCTGGGTCGGTTGCGTTAGAAATGGGGCGATCGCCCTCAACAATGGCTCTGCCACTACTAGGTAAACAAAACGACGGGCCGTTTACACTGTCGCCCCTGCCCTATGAGTACGATGCGCTCGCCCCGACAATTGATGCGGAGACCATGCAGCTGCACCACGACCTCCACCATGCAGGGTATGTGAAAAACCTGAATGCGGCAGTAAGTGACTACCCCGATCTACAGATGCTGAGCCCCGAAGACCTGATTGCGCAGCTAGACAGTTTGCCTGAGGATATCCAAACGGCGGTGCGGAATAACGGCGGTGGGCATTTGAACCACTCGATGTTCTGGGAGATTATGAGTCCCGAGGGCGGTGGTGAGCCAGTCGGGGCGATCGCGACTGCCATAACATCTACGTTTGGCAGCTTTGACGAGTTTAAGTCAGCCTTTAATGGAGAAGGCAAAAAGCGTTTTGGCAGCGGCTGGGCCTGGCTAGTGCTAGATGACGACAAGACTTTGCAGGTTACGAATACAGGGAACCAGGACAGCCCGCTAATGGAAGGGCTCATTCCCATCCTGGGGAACGATGTGTGGGAACATGCCTACTACCTCAACTACCGCAATCGTCGGGCTGAGTATCTAGACGCCTGGTGGAATGTCGTCAACTGGCCCGAAGTGAACCGCCGCTATGAAGTGGCCATGATTTAAGCGGACGTTGGCTACTGACGAGGGCTCTTTTGTAAAAATGACTCAGCATAGCTGAATCTTTCTAGGGCCAGCACCCATCTCGAATCTAACTAAATCTGCCGAATAATAGCGTGCGCAACGTTAGCAGTAGGCGTTGCTCTGAACAAAGCGGTAAATTAGGGGGTAGACGTGCTGTTCTAAAGAGGGTTTTTCGATGACAGTCAGGGAGCTATTGCTGCAAGAGTTAGAAGGGATGACCGATCCATTGCTGGTAGAAGTTTTAGACTATCTTCGCTATCTCAAGTTTAGACGGGAAGAGGACACTGTCGACCTCCGTGATGCACGAGCTGCGATCGCTGAAGCGAAAAAAGAGGGGACGGTTGCTTGGGAAGAGGTCAAGGCGAAAGCCGGTCTATGACCTATCAAATTGAATTCACTAAAAGAGCTGATAAACAGTTTCAGGCTTTGCCTGCTCAAATAAAAAAGCGGATTGCTGCGAAGGTTGAGAGCCTAGCACAGGATCCGCGACCGGCTGGTGTTGTGAAGCTCTCTGGCGAAGATAACGCTTATCGCATACGTATTGGAGATTACCGCGTCGTCTACAGCATATTTGATGAAGAGGTGGTGATCCTTATCTTCCGAGTGAGTCATCGCCGCGATGCTTACCAGTAGAGGGCTTAAGGGACATCTCCAGCAGCGTAGTATTGAAACAACTCTTTTGGCCTAAACGGTAGCGGCTTCTACGTAAGCAGAGGTGCTAGAAGGGGCAGGCAGGGGTTTGCCTTCGAGTTTGAGTCCTTCTTTCTCAGGTGCTTGTACTGTCGATGTAGGTATTAGTCTTGGCGCTATTCATATAGCCAAGCGACTAGCTCTCCTACCGTTAGCTGAAAATCTGTTGAAAATGCGGGTACTGGTAATACCGCATCTGGTTCCTCGTAGAGGGGCGATCGCAAATCGGGTGTGTAGCCAAATACGCACTCTTCGGCAGGGTCAACCAACCATCCCAACTGGGTGCCGTGTGCCAACGCGTGCAATATCTTTTTGACGACTTTGGTTTGGTTCTGCCCTGGCGACAGAATCTCGATCATCCAGTCGGGCGCAGCGAAAAGTTCCCCACCGACCTTTCCATCTTCTTTTCTAGGAATCGCAGCCCACGGGAGAACAGTGATGTCAGGAATAATTGATCGATTAGCAAATGTACAACGTAGTTCTGGGAAAGCTCGCCCCGCCCGACTGCCCTTAATTGCCGCATTAATTGCCGTCGTCAGGTCACCTTGAATGACGCTGTGCTCTGTTTTGGGCATCGGCTTCTGAATAATTTGACCGTCAATATATTCGCTGGCTGGCTTCGTATCCGGCTGCTGCAAAAATGCTTCTAGCGTGAGTGGTCTAGTGGGGGTCTGTACCATGGCTCAAAACCGACTTTCCATAGTTGATTATCGCAGCTTATTTTGAAAGTGGCGGCGCTCATAGATTATGCGATCGCCTAATTCAACCGCGCCTGACAGCTAAACACCGACTTCGACTACCGTTTTGCTTACCCACACAAACGCGCTACGAGAATTGGCGTAGACTGTTGACTCTCCACGTCTTCAAGAAGTGAAGATTTGAAGCTTCAGCAGTCGTCGAGGTCGGCGGCTTGAATGATAATTTCGTCGATCAGGCTGCGAATGGTCCGACCGCCAGCGTCCGCATCGTTGACTAGAATGCTGAGGGCCAAAGCGGGATGATTAGGGGGATTAAGATAGCCGCTGAGGGTGTAGGTGCCGCTGAGGGTGCCGGTTTTCCCCTGAAAGCGCCCTTCCGCCAGCGTACCCTTCATCCGGTTGCGCAAGGTGCCGCTGCGACCTGCGACCGCCAGGGAATTGCGATAAATAGTGGCGTTTGGGGTTTGAGCCATTACCTGGAGCGTATCGACAAAGGCTTCAGGCGTGGCAAGGTTGCGCCGGGAGAGCCCAGAGCCATCGACGATAGATAAGCTGCTAGGAGCAACGCCTAGGTCAGTCAGAATCTGGCTGACGGCGGCGGCACCTGATTGATAGGCGTCCGGCGTGGTGGGATCAACGCTGCGGCCTAAAGTCTTGAGCATGGCCTCGGCGTAGATGTTGACGCTGTAGAGATTGGTCGGATCGATAAACGCTCGCAGCGGCGGAGACTGGATGGCTGCGAGCTCGACCAGGCCACCCGGCGGATTGGCGGTGCTGACCTGACCTTTGGCAGAGAGAATACCGGTATTAGTCAGGCTTTGCTGAAACTGCTCGACAAAGTAGCCCGCAGGGTCAATCAAGGCAATCGAGTTGTTGTCAGAGTCTGACCCTGCAACCAGCTGGCCGGTGACCGTCATCACCTTTTGACCGGGTTTTTGGCCGGCGTCAATAAATTCGTTGCTGCCCGCCCCAACGGTGCGCGTGTTGTTCTCTATTCGCCAGCCCCGCGCAAAGTCGGGACGATCCCAAATCACCCGCAGCGGTTGACCAATCCGGGTAGGAAACACAGTGAAGCTCAGTTCATTGCGGTTGAGAATTAGGCTGTTGGCGGGTGCGCCATAGCCTGCCCGGTAGTCTTCATCGTCCCAATAGGGATTGGCAGCAGGGCCGGTGAAGTAGCTGTCAATAGCGGTCAGACTGTTCGCTTGGCGGATGCCCTTTTGCTTGAGCTGATTGGCCAGCAGATTGATCTGGTAGCTGGTGAAGGTGGGGTCGCCTCGACCGATAATGTAAAGCGCTGAGTCGGCTGTGTTGGGCTGGCCAAAGACAGAGGTGCGAATGCTGAAGTCGGGGCCAAGCTGCTGGAGGGCGGCAGCCGTCGTGAGTAGTTTGACGTTAGAGGCGGGGACAAACTGCTCCTGGGCACGGCGGGCGTAATATGTGCGGCTGTTGGGAATGGCGTCTTCTATGAGGATGCCGACGTTGGCTTGGGTGAGGGCTGGGTTTTGGGCGATCGCCTCGATCCTCCCTGACAGCTCAGCTCGACAGATTCCCGCAACTGCCGCTTCTGCCTGGGCGAAGACGGCCAGAGCCCCGGCTAATACAGAGATCTGCCATCGCCGAGCCAGCGGTAGCCGAAAAAGGGGTCGTCGAGAGGGACTGGGCGAGTGCTTCATAGTACATATGGCGGTATGGAGTGCGGTTGACGGCTCGTTCAATTTAGCCATGACGGGTTTCAACCGGAGCGGCAGCAGGCCAAAAGCCCTAACTGGCCACTGCTAAACAAGATTACTTGAAACGTTGCATCGAGCGATACCCCAGTCTCGCTGAGTCGCTATATTCTTTGCAGGGAAAGCGATCGCTGGTTTAAGCGCCTTCAAAACTACCGTTCCAATTGGTGCAGAGCGACTGTCTTTTGCATTCGGTCAAAGCTGTCACTGGCACAGCCATTGCTTTCTATCGGCGTCTGCGGTTTGAGCTAAGCTAGGAGCAGATTTCGCCCTCTATTTTCTTG
>JBARVU010000039.1:0-2039 GCA_049646425.1 Phormidesmis sp.
AATGCCATAGTCATAGGCTATGTGCCCCTCTCCGACCAGTACGATTACCTGCCGGTCGGGATCTGCCGCTAGCTGACGGGCAATGCCATCGGCCATGGTCTCGTCCCACAGGACTTGCGCTGCAAAAAAGTTATCCAGTTCAGGGCTGTGCCCCGCTCCGCCGTGGCTGCTAAAAATCTCACTGATCCAATCCCGATAAGCCTGGTCGTCTGTATTGATGTCAGCAACGGGCGGAATGTATTCCAGCAGCTCACCCGTCAGGCTCTCTAAGCCTGCTGTTGCGACCTGGCGAGTTACTTCTGCGGGCGTATTCAGGGCAATCAAAGGAATCTGGTTGGCTTTGGCATAGCGCAGAATGGGCGCGTAAAACTCCCAATCGTAGCCCCAGCGCGTATCGTATTCGCTTTCGGCTACCAGCGCTTCTTCTGTGAGTCTGCCGGCTAAGTAAGCTTCTAGCGCAGGCTGAAAAGGGCGCTGAAACATTTCCAGCGCGATCGCAATATCTCCTTGCTCACGCAGGGCCTGCACAATCGCTAGCTGAGCCGCATGGTCGGCCTCATCGGTATGGGTTTCGGCTAGATACACCACCTGAGCTGAGGCGATCGCCTGTAAAACGTCCGCTTGAGCGGGCGGCTCGCCGGTCCCTTGAGCAATTTGCCGGGCGCAGGGTAGTGGCGGTGTCGCTTGGGTGATCGCCCTATTACTGCCGGATACTGACAGAGAACCTGTGAGTAGTGCCACCCCCAGCGCTCCGCCCCATAGCCAGCGCCTGACCGCAGAACTACCCCCTGTAGAGCGTCTGCTGACGACCGCTCTAGGCACGACTCACCGTTGGAAACTCCAATCTACAGGCCGCTGCGGCTTCTTCTGAAGCGACTGTATGACGCTTTTGAGTCTCAACTGAGACAATGTCTGGCCGGTCAGTCTTGCGCTTTGCTTTCGACGAGCGAGTCAACTTTCTACTGCCTGCCGGCTGGTCGGTTGGGGAAGCCTCATGGCGAGCGGACATGCGCAGACTTGGCCCTTGCGGTAGCGGCTTAATACTACTAGCAAGGGCATCTCGTCCCTTAGCAAGGTTCAGTAAGACGGTCTCACAGGTGTCTTTGCTAGCAGTGGTCGCTAGCAGACAAGTCCCATGGTAGATACCCCATTTTCCAGATGAAAGCTGCTGAGCAGAGAAGTTCATTGCTGTGGCTGACTGAAGGTGTACTGAATTGAGAGAAACCCGTTGAAAAATGGGGCGTGAAAGGGAAAAGATTCTTAAGTTTTTTTATTCTACCTCTAAGAGTTAAAAAGTATTAAGAACTATTGCTGTTTGTCTCAAAGAGCACATTTTCAGACGGTGAGTGCTGGCAACTTCTTCAGTCTTCCGTCAGTGTTTTATAGGCTTTTGACTGCACTTTCGCTCATTTTTTGACCGATCTTTGCTTTTTCTTCAAAGTATTTAGTGCAGAGCAGCTTGTAGAATTTCGGGAAGAGATTGCTCAGTGGTCAACTTAAGAGGACATTGAATGAAACGCCGTGACTTTATGAACTGGATTGGGGTAGGCGCGATCGCCGCCTCTTTACCAGTGGCGATCGCTGCCTGTACCCCCGAAGCTGACGAGACTACAACTATAGAAGAGGACGCAGCCCCTTCAGAAGCAGATACAGCAGCACCTCCGACCGACAGCGCCTCGGCGGACGGCTTTATTGCCCTCGGAACCACTGCCGAACTCGAAGCGCAGGGCTCTCTGACCAGCGAAGATGCATTCAGCGAGCCAGTCGTCGTGATCCAAGATCCCGCCGATCCAGAAGCGCTGATCGCCCTGAGCGCCAAATGTACGCATGCTGGCTGCACCGTCGCCTGGCAGGAAGATCTCTTTGCCTGCCCTTGTCACGGCTCCAAATTTAATCCTGACGGCACTGTATCGGCTGGCCCAGCCGATGCACCGCTCGCGAAATACACAGCCAAGGTTGAAGGCGATTCAGTGATGGTCTCGGCGGCGTAAACGACGGAGCTAGGTGATATTGCTCGTAGGGAGATAGGGGTTTGAGAG
>JBARVU010000040.1:0-7001 GCA_049646425.1 Phormidesmis sp.
TTTGTGGTAATGCTGTTTACGCTGTGGATAAAGCCGTTGGAGCTTTACTGGGGCTCGATTGGCCTGTTTGTCGCGGGCGTGACTGTGCAGAGCTATGGCTTTTGGCTGAGAATGCAAATCGCCGGTCGTCCGCCTGTAACAAATATGTATGAGTCGGTGGTGTGGGTTGGCTTTGGAATTTCGGCAATCGCTCTCACCTTTGAACTTATCTACCGGGCTAAATACTACTTGCTCGCTGCTGCCCCGCTTTCAGTCATGTGCTTAATCTTGGCCGACAGTCTCCCTGCCGTCTTAGACCCAGGCATTTCGCCGCTGGTGCCGGTACTGCGCGACAACTTTTGGCTGAGCATCCACGTCCCTACGATTGCTCTCAGCTACGCCAGCTTTGCCCTGGCACTGGGCATCGGCCATGTGGCTTTAGGCAGCTATTTATTCACGCCGCAGGCAAAGTCCAGAATTCAGCTCCTCTCTCAGCTCAACTACAGCGTGCTGCAAGTGGGTGTATTGCTGCTTACCGCCGGGATTATTTTGGGCGGGATCTGGGCGCACTTTTCCTGGGGCCGATTCTGGGGCTGGGATCCCAAAGAGACCTGGGCGCTGATTGCGCTGCTGTGCTACCTGGTACCGCTGCACGGTCGGCTGGTCGGCTGGATTGGCAACTTTGGCATCAGCGTCGCTAGCGTGGTTTCATTTAACGCAGTGCTGATGGCCTGGTATGGGGTGAACTTTGTGCTAGGAACTGGCCTACATAGCTATGGCTTTGGCACAGGCGGCTCTGAGTGGATGATTGCCGGTGTCGTTGGTGCGGATTTGCTCTTTGTGCTGGCGGCGACTGCTCGGTACAAAGGGTGGTTTGCGAAGGGGGCGATCGCTGAAGCCGTTGCCGTCAGCTCCAATCCATCCAGCCATTAGAAGGAGAGTATTGATGAAACGTCGTGAATTGTTGAACTTTGTTGGTCTGGGGTTAGTGGCGACTTCTTTGCCAGTGGCGATCGCTGCCTGCACGCCTAACGAACCCGAAGAAACCGCCAACCCCGAAGCGGACACAAGCAGCACAGATGCGCCCGCTGCTGAAGTAGATGACAGCATTCGTGAAGATGGATTCGCCGCTCTCGGTACCGTCAGCGAACTCAAGTCTGCCGGATTTCTCGCCAAAAAAGGCTTTATCGCCGGGCCGGTGATTGCCATTCCCGACCCTGCCAATGCAGACAGCATCGTCGCCTTCGACTCCATGTGTACTCACAATGGCTGTAGCGTTGAGTGGGCCGAGACAGAATTTGCCTGTCCCTGCCACGGTTCAAAATACGATACAAGTGGCGCGGTCACTAGTGGCCCCGCCACTGCATCATTGGGTACCTACGAAGCTAAGGTAGAAGACGATTTGGTTTTAATCAAAGCAGCGTAGGCTGTACGCACCGCTAGCAAGCTAAAGTAAAGCTTTCTGATTGTGGCAATCCTATGGCTCGTTGGTTCAACACGGCTGGCCCCTGCAAGCCCGATATTCACTACATGCTATCGCCGATGGAGCGCCTCCCCCAGCTTCAGCGAATCATCGATCAGCAAGGATACTTCGTACTGCACGCCCCCCGGCAAACCGGCAAAACGACCGCCATGCTCTCCCTGGCTCAAACGCTAACTGAAAGTGGACAGTACGCGGCGGTAATGGTCTCCGTTGAAGTCGGCGCTGCTTTTTCAAACAATCCGGAGGCCGGTGAATCCGCGATTTTAGGTGCCTGGAAAACCGATGCACAATTTCGGTTACCGCCCAGGTTGCAACCGCCGCCATGGCCCGAAGCCCCATCAGGTTGGCGAATAGGATCTGCACTGAGCGTATGGGCACAGCAGTCACTTGAGCCCTTAGTGGTATTCATCGATGAGATTGATGCCCTTAAAAACGATCTGCTCATTTCTGTACTGAGGCAGCTACGGAGTGGCTATCCAAGTCGGCCCAAAGGCTTCCCTCATGCTTTGGCGTTAGTCGGACTGCGAGATGTCCGCGACTACAAAGTAGCCTCAGGTGGCAGTGACCGATTAAACACTGCAAGCCCGTTCAATATCAAAGTAAAATCGCTGACGCTACGAAGCTTTACCTTAGCTGAGGTTGAGCAGCTATACGGGCAGCACACCGCAGAGATTGGGCAGCGCTTTACGGCTAAAGCGGTGCAGCGAGCGTTTGAACTGACCCAAGGACAGCCCTGGCTGGTCAATGCCTTGGCCAAAGAAATTGTCGAAGAACTGGTCACCGATACCTCACAGCCGATTGAAGTACCGCACATTAATCAGGCCAAAGAAATCCTCATTCAGCGGCAAGATACCCACCTCGATAGCCTCGCCGAACGGCTCAGAGAATCTCGGGTGCGCGCTGTGATAGAACCGATGCTGGCAGGCGAGCCGCTGGGGATCGTGCCTGATGACGATATCCAGTTTTTGATTGATCTAGGACTGGTCGCATGGAATCCGGCGGGGGGACTTGCGATCGCCAACCCCATCTACCGAGAAGTGCTGCCACGCGTACTCGCCCGTGGCCCTCAATCTGGGCTACCGATGATTAAACCCAGTTGGCTCACCGAAACAGGTCAGCTTGATCGCGAAAAATTGCTCGCGACGTTCTTAGACTTTTGGCGGCAGCATGGCAAACCGCTGCTAAAGAGTGCGCCATACCACGAGATTGCACCTCACCTGGTGATGATGGCGTTTTTGCATCGGGTGATCAATGGGGGCGGCACGCTAGAGCGGGAGTATGCCATCGGCAGCGGTCGGATGGATTTGTGCTTGCGCTATGGCGATATGACGCTGGCAATAGAGCTGAAGGTATGGCACGAGAATCGACCTGACCCATTAGCCGCTGGGCTTCAGCAGCTAGATAAGTATCTAGCTGGTTTGGGCTTAAATCAGGGCTGGCTGGTAATTTTTGACAGGCGGATTGGGCTAGCGCCGATTGCAGAAAGAACAACAACGCAGCAGGTGACAACAGCACAAGGTAAAGAGATTACGCTCATTCGTGGATAGTCGGAGCTAAGGCTTGTTCCTGTCTTCACAACTATAACAAAGCCACTATCGGCTATGACTTTTTCCATGTAAACCCAGAGACCGAGATGATCTTCGCTTCTAATATCTCTTCAGGGAAGACTATCTAGCGGCCGATCTGGGCTCGGATGGCAACTTTCGATTGCTGAGTAATGGAGAAGTCATTGAGTTGCCGCCCGAAGGTAGAGAGAGTAGCGCCAACTACCGCCGCGACTACGAATGGAAACGCCAGCAATACGAATGGTGGCAAATTCTCGAGTACTGGATTATTGATCGCCACAGACAGCAGGTCGTTGTATTCACCCTGACAGAAGGTATCTATGCAGAACACCGCTACTGCAATGCCGACACCCTTCAATCAGCCACATTCCCAACTTTGCAGCTATCAGCCTCTCAAGTCCTATTCGGCGATCTCATCTAGCCCCGTCGCTCCCTTCTCCTACTATTCAACGCCTGCTGCATAAGCCTTCTTCCATTCATCTGCCGAGCCTAACTGGTGAATAGTCTCTCTATGGGCGGCGTACAGGCTGGCTAAAATCGCGTTAAGCTGCCTCTCTGAGCAGGTTTCAATAAAAGCGCCCAGTACTTCTGCTGCATTGGCCGCGCCCTGTCCCAGAAATGGACTGAGTCCCCACACGTCATCGATCCACTCTTTCGCATCCTCGCTTTCAAACATAAAGTCGTAGAGCAGTTTTTTAGCAGTCTTTGGGCTCACGTTCATCAGTCTCGCTTTTGGGGAGTGAGGTGCATTTATAGAGTATCAGATATGCTCAGCCCTCACCCTTGCTCCCCCTCCCCCTCACGTCGTACCAACCGCAACCGGCTGATCCACCACCACTCCCGTCGGCTCAGAAATTTCCAGCGCCCAGCGACTAGCAATCGGCATTCGCCAGCCCATCCCAAAGGCCCGGTCAGTGACTTTGAGTACCGGGGGTGCCTGCCGCCGCTTAAACTCTGCGCGGGTGACGAGGCGGACAACTCGTTCCACCACTGCTGCCGAATGCCCAGCGGCAACAATTTCATCTGCGCCCTGCTGTTTTTGTACCAAGCGCTCTAAGATGTCGTCTAGCGTATCGTAGTCTGGTAAAGAATCTTGGTCGATCTGGCCGGGTTTAAGTTCAGCGCTCGGGGGCTTGGTGATGATGTTGCTGGGAATCGTTTCTGAATCGCGATTGAGCCAGCGGCATAGGGAGTAAACGCGAGTTTTCGGCAGGTCGGCAATGACGGCTAGGCCACCATTCATGTCGCCGTAGAGCGTGGTATAGCCGACGGCCATTTCTGACTTGTTGCCGGTAGAAAGCAGCAGATGGCCGAACTTGTTGGAAACAGCCATCAGCAGGTTGCCGCGAATGCGAGACTGGAGGTTTTCTTCGGTGACGTTGCTTTCGGTACCCGCAAATAGGTCGCTCAGAGTTTCGTTGTAGCCTGCCATCAGGGTGCCAATTGGCAGGGTTTGGGTGGTGATGCCCAGGTTGCTAGCGAGCTGTTCGGCGTCGCTGATGGAGTGAGCAGAGCTATAGGGAGAGGGCATGAGGATGCCCAGTACGTTTTCGGGGCCGAGGGCCGTGGAGGCGATCGCCCCCACCAAAGCCGAATCCACTCCCCCGCTCAGCCCAATCACCGCCTTGCTAAAGCCACACTTGCGCGCATAGTCTTTCACGCCGAGCACCAGCGCCGACCAAATTTCGGCCTCTCCCGCCGCAGGCATCGGCTGAATTTTGCCTGTCTGCAAATCTTGAGAAGCCGGGTCGAATTCCACTATCTGAAAATCTTCAGCGAATGCCGCCGCCCGACTGACCAGCTGTCCCCGCTGGTTAAAGGCGACGCTGAGCCCATCGAAGATCAAATCGTCATTGCCGCCGACCTGATTGACATACACAATCGGGCAGTGATGCTGAGCGGCTTCGTGGGCGATCATGCTCTCTCTGATAACCTGTTTGCCGCAGACAAACGGCGAAGCCGACAGGTTAACCACCAAATTTACGCCCTGAGCAACGAGCTCCTCAGTAGGATTAATCGGATAGGCCCGCTTACCCCAAAAAGTCTCGTTGTTCCAAAGGTCTTCGCAAATGGTGACGCCAACATGAACAGATTCCTCTCCTACTTCGCAGATAAAGCTGCTCGCTTCTGTCCCCGATTCAAAATAGCGATCTTCATCGAACACGTCGTAGGTAGGCAGCAGTCGCTTGTGAAAAATGGCTTTGACCTGGCCTGCTTGCAAGAGCGCCATGCTGTTGAAGATAGGCTTTTCGCCTTTGCTCGCTGCCGCACTGTTGTGTGCTGCAATGCCGACTAAAACGGTCAGATTGTCCGGCAAGGATTGAGCGAGTCGCGCGACCTGCTGCTGCATCTGTTGAATGAAGCTGGCTCGCATCAGCAAATCTCGCGGCGGATAGCCGCAGAGCGAAAGTTCTGGGGTCAGGAGTAAATTTGCGCTGAGGCTACTCGCCTGCTGAGCGATCGCTAAAATTCGCTGAGCATTGCCAGTCAGGTCTCCAATGGTGGGGTTGATTTGAGCGATCGCAATCTTCATAAAAGCAACAAGATAAAAGAACAGTTAGCGCATCAACGCTATAGAAAGACCATCGGCTTATCTTTCAGCGGCTCAAACGCCTCTGCGTCAAACCGATATAAGCTAGCCGGGCGCCCCGCCCCGCGAGAGGTCTTAACCTTGGTATCCTGCAAAATGCCGAGTTTCAGCAGCCGCGTGCGAAAGTTGGAGTAGTCAGAGAACTCTTCTCCCAGCACCGTCGCATAGAGCTGATAAACATCGCTGAGCGTAAAGGTCTCTGGCAGCACGTCGAACGCGACAGGGCTGTATTCGAGCTTGTTGCGCAGCCGCTGATAGCCGTAGGTCAAAATCTGATTGTGGTCAAAAGCCAGCTTCGGCACCCGGCTCAGCGGATACCAGGCGATGCCGCTAACGCCATCGGCAATCAGCGCCGTATCTTCGTAGCGCACCAGGGCAAAGTAGCTGACTGACAGGTATCGAATGTTGTAAGCGTCTTCGTCCTCGCGAGGATCGCGGTCGGGGCCACCAAAGGTGAATAGCTGCTCCAGATAGAGATTATTAACGCGGATTTTTTCGGTGAGGACACGGTCAGCGGCGGCTTCTAGAGATTCGCCAATGCGCACGAGGGTTCCCGGCAGGCTCCAGTAGCCACTGTAGGGTGGATCATTTCGCATCACCAGCAGCACCAGCAGGCGGTTTTGAACAATATCTACCGAGAAAATAACGGTGTCTACCCCCACTTTAAAGTCGGCAAGCTCGATTGAGCCCGCTTGAGCTGGCGAGGCGGCTGTTCTGATCGGCGCTGGCTGAGCGACAGACTTCATCGGCGCGTCGATATTTTGGCCTGGGGTGTTTGAAGACATGGGTAGAGATCTCGAGCGGTAACATAGTCGCGGATAATATCGGGCAAATCGTCGGGCACCTGGCTACATTCACTTTGACGATAGCGGCTGGAGGCAATGTTGTACTGGGTAGGAGGATGGGCGATCGCCACCGTCGCCTGCTGCCGCAAAGCCGATAGCGCCCTCTCTTGAATTGGGTGGCCAGGGCGCGGGAAAACCAGGATATCTACCTGGGCAAATATCTCTGGAGCCTTGTACCACTGGGGCAGCTGAGGCACTAGGTCAGCGCCGACGACAAAGGTGAACTTCGCCCGAGGCCAAATCTGGCGGGCGCGAGCGATGGAGTGAATGGTGTAGCGATCGCTTAAGCTCTGATACACATTTACCTTGCTCGCGTCTGGCAGCGTTTTGATCAGTAGCCGCAGCATTTCAGCGCGATCGCCCAAAGGAGACTGATTCGACTTATAAGGATTTTCGGCAGCCCAGACTGCTACCTGGTCAAATTCCTCGGCTAGCCAGGTCAGAATGCTTTGGTGGCCTCGGTGGGGGGGATCGGCGCTGGTGCCGAAGAGGGCGACTCGTAGAGGCTTCCAGGGGGTGGTCAGCATTTGTCAGTGGGG
>JBARVU010000041.1:0-1983 GCA_049646425.1 Phormidesmis sp.
GGATTAACTGGTACAGAAATAGGGTCTTAGCTATAGTTCATTTTTACCACCTTGAAAGCCCTGCACGACAAAGGTTTCAGCCTTAGCGTACGATCCTGTTCCATTACTACTCAATGGCCTATCCCACCAAGAGACAACCGTGTCGTAATTGTGGCCATAGACGGCGAGCTGTTGGTGAAGATATACCGTGAGCAGGCTAGCGGTACCTTCTTAGTGGCGGCGAATAGAAGCTATCCCATCATCGAGCTAGATGAGAGCCAACAGATTATCTTCTGGGGCGTTGTGACGACGGCGGTTCACCGAATCAGCGTTTCTACCGTCCGTGCGTCGCAGTGGTAGGCGGTATTCTATGACCACTTTTGCTTTGGTAGATTGCAATAACTTCTATGCTAGCTGCGAGAGAGTTTTCGATCCCTCTTTAAATGGCAGGCCAGTAATCGTACTTTCCAATAATGATGGCTGCGCGATCGCCCGCTCGAATGAAGCCAAGGCACTCGGGATCAAGATGGGCGCTCCGTGGCATCAGATCAAGCCTCTGTGCAATCGCCACCAGGTTGCTGTGTTTTCATCAAACTACACGCTGTATGGGGATATGTCTCAGCGGGTGATGCGCTGCTTGGAAGAGTTCACGCCTGAGCTAGAAGTGTACTCAATCGATGAAGCCTTTCTAAGACTGGATGGCTTTGACCATCTAGATCTAGAAAACTATGCCAGAAAGATTCGGCAGTCTATTAACCAATGGACGGGATTGCCGGTATGCGTCGGCGTCGGCCCTACCAAAACTTTGGCGAAGATTGCCAATCATATTGCTAAAAAGCGCACAAGAAAAGGGGTTTATGATCTGAGCGATCGCATCAGGCAAACGGCAGTATTGCCCACCATTGACGTTGTTGATGTCTGGGGGATTGGGCATAGATGGGCGGCGCGACTAAAGAGTATGGGCATCACAAACGCCCTGGAACTGCGCGACGCAGAACCCAAAATTATTCGCCAGCAGTTCAACGTAACGGCTGAACGTATCGTTTTTGAACTGAGAGGGATAGCCTGCCTGGATCTGGAGCAGCCGCAACCTAAGCAATCGATTGCTTGCTCACGCTCGTTTGGCCAGCCGGTGTACACGAAGGCCCATCTAAAAGAAGCTGTGAGCTTCCATGCGGTGACAGCGGCGAGAAAGCTTCGCGCTCAGCGCAGTAGGGCAGCAGCAATTTCCACATTCGTTGCGACGAACCGCTTCCAGGAAAAGCAGCCCCAATACTCCGCAAGTGCTGTCCATTATTTCGAGATTCCGACCAGCGATAACCGTCAATTAATCAGCGCCGCTCGGCGCAGTGTGGACGCGCTCTACCGGGAAGGATTTCAGTACAAAAAAGCAGGCGTTCTTTTTCTCGAACTTATTCCTGCTGAGCTTGAGCAAGGACACTTATTTGCTCCGTCTACTGCTGATAAAAGTGATGAGCTGATGGACGTAGTAGACAAGCTGAACGAACGTTGGGGAAGAGATACGCTTTTCTTTGCTTCGCAGGGTATACGACAGTCTTGGAAAACTCAGGCGAAGTGGCGATCTCCCCGCTACACGACGGCTTGGGACGAGCTAGCTGTTGTTCGTTGCTAGATTTATACAGTTAAGGGGGCAGATTGTTGTATTCCAAGAAAAGCACAATACATTGAACCAGGTACTCGTCAGTCAACCAGGCGAAAGGGTTAGTTTATTCACCTCTGAGCTTGGTGAACTCGAACGTTAGGCTACTTCACGATAACGGTAATCTACATTCGTTCCGAACAGGCGACCGACGTTATGCCCGAGTCGTTGAGTACCGAATCAAAAATAGAGACGGGTTTTCTCCCACTGTTCTCTTGTGACCTGCCATTCGACCGGGCTCCAACCCCGAGTAGCCATCCAGTCAGGGGTAGGTCGCGTAATCGCCACTGCGCCAAATGCCTTAGCAATTCGGGCAATCCGATTGTTAGCACTAACGGTGCCAC
>JBARVU010000042.1:0-2538 GCA_049646425.1 Phormidesmis sp.
ATCTTAGAGAGATCCAACAGGTCGTTAACCAAGTCTCGCAGCCGCTGAACGTCTTCTTGGGCAGTTTTTAAAAGTTCCTGCTCACCTTCGGACAGTTTGGCTTCAGCGGTCTCTGTCAATAGATCTATACTCATGGCCATGCCCGTCAGCGGTGTACGCAGCTCGTGGGAGGCGGTCATGACAAATTCACTCTTGAGCTGATCGAGCTGCTTGAGGCTGGTGACGTTTTGCAGCAGCAGCACCACCCCTAAGCGCCGGTTGTCTTCGGTGGTAACTGGGGTCGCCAGATATTGATAGTGTTCAACGCTCCCTCTCTCAATCGTCAGTTCAGCCCGCTGATTATCTGCATCGGGAGGGCTAGCGGGTGTTTGAGAGTCCACCACAGCTTGGATTTGCTCGTAGAGCGGACGATTATCGATAATCTCCAGGCAGTGACGGCCCTGTGCTAGCTTGGGCTTGGTGCCAAAAAGCATGGCAGCGACAGGATTGATCGCGACGATATGAAGCTGGTCATCGACGACCACAATGCCATCGCTCAGGCTGTTGATGATGGCTTCGCTACGCTGCTTTTCGGCGACAATCTTGTCGAGGTTGAGCGCTTTGAATGCCTGAAGCCGCTGGCTCATGATGTTGACTTCGTCGGCAAGCTGACCGAGTTCGTCTTGGGAGGCGATCGCCAGCTGCACGTCATAGTTACCGTCAGCGATTTGCTCAGTTGCGCCCCGAATTGCCTGGATGGGTTTGACTAACTGCCGCGAGAGAATCCAGCTAATAACAAAGCCAATGGCGGCGGCACTTAGTCCGGCAAGCGCTACCGAAATGATGGCCTGCTGCGAGGTCTCCGCTGCCCGATCTGAGGCTTCAGTCATGGCGACCTGATTGATCTCCCGCAGCTCGGTAGCCGCCTCTCGCACCACCCGAAACGAAGGCCGCACCGTCTGTTCGTAGGTATCGATTTCAGCATTGGGTGAGGTTATCAGCTGATCTACGCTCGCTAAGTATGCCTGATAGCCTGTCTCCAACTGAGTCAGCGTCTCTGTTTCGTTAGGCAGGGTAACGTTGTCTTTAGCGCGAGCGAGCCACTGCGAAAACTCGACCTGGTGTTCGCGAAAGAGCGATCGCCCAGACTCCGCATCGTCTAATAGCAAGATTAACGTTGCACTATCTTGCCGCTCCAACGCATCGATCATGCTGTCGGCAGCCTGAATACTGCGGTAGTTTTCCTGAAGGATTTCTTCGCTGGCCTGCCCCAACCGCCGCAGGTTAAAAACGCCCCACAGCCCGACTAATACAACCAGCGTCAGACTGATGCTATAGCCCAGCAGAACTTTTGCTTGTAGTTTCATAGGGTTAGGCAATGCGTCTGTAGAGGGGGTTAGCTGATTATAGTGAGTCAACGCTAGTTCCGAACAGGGAAACTATTGTCAGCCAAGCAAGGTACAATCTGCGCGGTATGCTATGGCTGTGGCGCTAAGGGTATTTCAGCACGCCGCATGTCCGGTGTGGAGTTCATGTCTCGTTGGTTTAATACGGCTGGCCCCTGCCAGCCCGAAATTCACTACATGCTACCTTCCATAGAGCGGCTGCCTTCTGTAGCGCGATTAGTTTCGCAGCAATGCTGTTTTGTCATTCATGCTCCTCGCCAGACGGGTAAGACAACGGCCATGCTGACCCTGGCGCAGCAGCTAACTGCGCAAGGCAAATATGCAGCGCTGATGGTTTCGGTAGAAGTAGGGGCAGCTTACCCTCAGTCGCCTGAAAAGGCAGAGGTCGCCATCTTACGCGCCTGGTTAGACGCAGCGACCTTCTGGTTGCCGCTAGAACTTCATCCCTCGGATTGGTCTGACTGTGCCTCTATAGGACAGGCACTGAAGCGATGGTCTGAGGAATGTCTTCGTCCAATTGTTCTATTTATAGACGAAATCGATGCTTTGCAAGATGACGCGCTGATTTCTGTGCTGCGTCAGCTGCGAGATGGCTATCCCCGACGTCCCACTGGGTTTCCTCAGTCTCTCGCACTGGTTGGGTTGAGAGATGTGAGAGATTACAAAGTGGCGGCTGGCGGAAGTCAGCGGCTGGGAACGGCCAGTCCTTTTAATATCAAGGTTGAATCGCTGACGCTGCGGAACTTCACCTTGGCAGAAGTAGCGAGTCTCTACGGTCAGCATACGGCTGATACGGGCCAAGCGTTTACTCCAGAAGCCGTGCAGCTGGCCTTTGACTTGACACAGGGTCAGCCCTGGTTAGTGAATGCGCTAGCGCGACAGATGGTAGAACAAATTGTTCTAGATCCTTCGATCTCGCTGACTTCAGATCATGTAGAAGCGGCTAAGGAGATCTTGATTCAACGACAGGACACTCACCTCGATAGTCTGGCAGAGCGACTGAGAGAACCCCGTGTGAGAGCAATTATTAGACTTAATCGGAAATAGGTCGCTAGAATAGGGAAAGCGTCATTAACCAGGAGGCCGACCAATGAAAATGAACTACGCGGAACTGAAGAATAGATCGCGCCTCCTGCAAAGCCTGACTGGCTTT
>JBARVU010000043.1:0-10178 GCA_049646425.1 Phormidesmis sp.
ACTTAATCCCATACGGCGGATCAAGATAAATACACTGCACCTTCCCTTGCAACCCTTCCCGCTCCGCCAAGCTCGCCATCACCTGCAAGCTATCGCCCAAAATCATCCGATTCGTCCAGTGGGCATCGTGCTGATAAAAATCTGTCCCCGTCGCGTCTTCTGGCAACCCATTAAAATCTGAAAACAGGTCAATCTGCTGATCTGCCTCTGCCTCTGCCCGCACCTGAGACTGCCGCAACAAATCATCCACCAGTACCTTCGGATGCACCTTCTCCTGAATGTACAGCGGCGGCGCACTCACCACCAAATCACTCCAGTCCTGCTCATCCTTCCCTCGCCACACAAGCTGCGGGTCTAAATCCCGATTTCGCCGCTCATAAGCCACCTGCACCGGATTCTTCTCATCCTCAGCCATCACCGACTGATACTCCGCCGTCGGAATATTCTTGCGCGTAGCCTCATCATGCTTGAGGGTTTCCACTTTCTTCGGTTGCTGAGCTGAGCGTTTAGCCATGAGTTAGTCGTATGAAATAAAAAACAATGTCATGTACCTCCTACCTCCCCCTTCCCAAGGGGGACTGAGGGGGATCCTCTTGCGCTTGAGTTATCGAGATCCCCCCTGGCCCCCCTTGGGAAAGGGGGAATTGGATTGGACTCATCGAGTCAACCTTTACGGTAAAGGTTGACTCGCAACATATTGGTGCAGCACACTGGCTATCAACAAAGAAACCGGCGTATCTAAACGCTCCGCCATTTGACGAAATACCTGCAAGTCGTCAGCAGACAAATTTATACTGACCGCTTCTAATGCGTTGATCTGCTGCTGAGCATATTGCCGATATCGCTCAATAGCCTGAGCCAAATTCGGAATAGATTTCCATTCCCCTCGCTCTACAGACTCTAAAATTGCCTGCTCTTCCACCGTCAAATCAGAACTCAAACCAGCCATTTCTTTAATCTCCCAAATATCGCTTCTTCATCTTCCGGCTCGGAATAATTGTCTTCAAAAAGATATCCTGTTCATTCTCTACAAACGGAACAAGGTAAACGTACTCATCTAGCACGATGATGAAGATCTTCTGCGATGGATATTTTGTTTGATTAGGGTGCTCAATAACATCTAAAACCTCTCCGCTTTGAATAGCTTTTACAACTCGATCAAATGTGACGCCTCGCTCAGCTTCTAGCTGACGATCCTTACTTGCATTCCACCGAAATAGTTTCAATGGTGACTACTTGCTTCTAGTAAATATTTAGGGATTGACTCTAGCGCCAGCCGAATAGCGTCTCTAAGATGTGCGATCGCCTCATCTCGACTATCCCCAAAAGAAGACACAAAGTTCAACTCAGGACAAGTCGCTGAATAAACCTGTGCCTGTTCATCCCATTCCAAAACAGCTCTAACCACCATCTTTTTAATACTCCTAATCTGTCTACTCAGCCTAAAACCCTCTATTCAGCAAAATCACTTCAGATATCGCTCACACCTCATCAAACTCAACCGCCTCGTATAAATCCGCCAGCGCAATTTCTACCCCTACTGACGACAGTACAAAGCTACTCTCCAGCCCACTGTAGTCTCTAAACAACCATTCATTCTCTCCCTGCTTTACGTAATGCTCCACATGCGGACGATACTGCTCTATCAGTACATATTCCTGAAACGCTTCAACGGTGCGATAGTAAGTAAACTTATCTCCCCGGTCATACGCCTCGGTAGAGCTAGAAAGCGTTTCTGCAATCAAAATGGGATTCATTACCGTGTCTTGGCGATTAGGCTGTAGCTCCGCAGGACGTGGTGTTACCATCACATCCGGGTAGGTATAACGATTTGCTTCAGGTAGCCAAAGCCTTTGATCGGTCACAAAAATACTGTATGGCTGTTTTCGCAACGCAGATTTGAGCAAAAAAATGAAGGTTGCTGTAATCTCATTGTGCGCAGGCGTGCCGCCAGTCATCTCAACGATCTCTCCGTTACGAAACTCGCTGCGAATCTCAGACTCTACTTCTAGAGCCAAATATTCCTCAGCAGTGTAGAGCTTGGTTATAGATGCAGCAACAGTCATCAGCTAAATCCTCGCTAAGTCTTCTCTGTGTTTCTGTACGCGCTTCGTCTTTTCTATAATTCTATGCCTGTGCCACAGATTCGTTCATTGCTTGCGCTATTACTGTCTTAAATCCAGCCTCTATCAGCTTGCTAAAGTCTGCCTCTATCTCATACACCTCCGTAAACTCAGCAAACGCCCACCGCCCATAGCTCCCCAAATTATTCACTCCTGGCACCCAATAATTCCGCATTGTACTCGCCTTATCCTTCGCATCTTCCCCTCGATAGCCCTTAATTTCCACAATCAAATTCAGCAAATCATCGTCTCCGTGCCCATCATCCACTCGCACAATAAAGTCAGGTAAATACTTCCTCGGCGTAGACCCATACAAATAGGGCACTTCCAAACCCAAGTTTTGGTTTTTCACATAGGCCCGCACCCGCTCATGCGACTCTGCCACCCGGCAAAACTCCGCCTCCCAGTCGCTATCAAGCACCACCCAATTAATATGGCAGCGCCGCGCATCCGTCTTCCATAAATCCGTCTTTGAAGTATTAAAGCTCACATGCGCCGTAGAACTCACCGGATTATAGGCATCTAAAACCGCCTTAATCGGCTTATCGCCCACACTAGCCTCCGTTATCGCCTTGCGAATCCGCTCACAGGCCATATTCGCCATATCTTGATAAAGCACCTGAGCCGGAAACGTGCCGCCCGTACAGCGCAAATAATCCTTCATCCACTGCCGCGTAATCCGCTTGAGCTGCCCAAACAAATTCACCTTCGGCTCCTCCCCCGGATTTCGATACTGGTGATACAGCAAATGCTTAGTCAGGTGAAACAAAATCGTAGAGTCGCGCGTATCCATATGCTTCACGTCCAGATCGATCCCTTCCCCGACAATGCCCTCATTGCGCGTTACCGAAGGCCCCACCAAATCAGGCGTTAGCTCCAGCAAAGAATCCTCCCCAAACTTCGCCGTCAGCCGTGTATCTGGCAGCTCCACCCGATAGCCCACCACCCGAGGAAATTCAATTTCCAGTGCATCCCGATCAGGCCGCACCGCCTTCACATTCACCGTCTTTCGAGGCGGCACCGGCTTCACCACCACTGGCTCTGCCGTAAAGTCAAATGGAATGCCCAGCACATCGGCATACTCCACGTTGAATTTACCGTCTTCATTCAGCTCGTAAGACTGCCGCCGCAGCGCCCGTCCAATCACCTGCTCACACAGCAACTGCGTCCCAAACGCCCGCACACCCAGCACATGCGTCACCGTATTCGCATCCCAACCCTCCGTCAGCATCGACACCGACACCACACAGCGAATAGAAGCCCCTAGCTTCCCTGCCTTGCCCACCGTGTTCATCACTTCGCGCAGCAAATCCTGATCGCTAATGCTCTGCCCTGCCGACTGGTCGCCACTGCGCTGCACCACGTCCCGCCGAAATTTCTCAATCTCATCCGACGCTATTTCCCGAAACTTGCTATCTAACGCCTCACCCGACTCCAACTGCTCGCTATCGATCAGCAGCGTATTCGGCAGCGCTAGGGCATTGCCAAACGTATCGGTATTGCGGAATAGCGCCAGTCGGCCCTCGTAAGGAGTCTCTTTGCCATCGTCATCGACCCGCACAAAACCAGAGATAAAGTCATACACCAGCTTGGAAGTAGAGGTGTTGTTACACACCACAATAAACACAGGCGGCACGCCGATTTGCTGCGCCTGCCACAGCTCGTAAGTTTTCTCATAGTGGCCATACAGCGCATTCAGCGCGGTTTGAAGCTCCGCAGGCAAACTCAGCGGATCTAACGCCTTTGCCTTCCCCCGTCCCTTCTTCGGCATCTTCTTACCGATGTGCTCCCACAGGTTGCGAAACTTCGGCATCTCGCCCCCCGGCACATTGTCCGCCACCGGCACCCGAGGCAGCTTCACAATGCCACACTCAATCGCATCCATTAGCGAAAAATCACTCACCGTCCAGGGAAACAGCGTCCCCTCCGCATAGCCCGATCCGCGCAAGAAAAATGGCGTCGCCGAAAGGTCATACACCCTCTGCACACCCAGCTTACGCTTCACAACTTCAATCCCCGAGATCCAAAGCCGTGCCGCTTCGTTATTCTGCTTGGCTTCGTCCTTATCGTCTCCCTTGAGATCGGACACATCATCCGTATCTGGCTTCTCCCGGTAACAATGATGCGCCTCATCGTTGATCACCAAAACACTCTTCATCCCCATCAGCTCAGGCATCACCCGCTGAAGCATTTGCCCTTCAGTTTCTAGCGTATCTAGCTCCGGCCCGCGTCCCTGCACCAGCTTCCTTGTCCCAGACGCAATCTGCATCCGCTCGCGCAGCTTAAAGGCGTGATAGTTCGTAATCACAATCTTGGCCTTTTGCAGATCGGGCAGCATGTCGCTGGGCAGCAGCTCGCGCTCAGCGTAGTAGCTTTCGGGGTCATTGGGTTGGAGTACGCGGAGGCGATCGCGAATCGTAATCCCCGGCGTCACAATCAAAAAGCCCCGCGTAAAGCGCTTACTCTGCGGATGGCGCACCGCATTCACCGTCTGCCAGGCGATCAGCATCGCCATCACCGTCGTCTTACCTGCCCCCGTCGCCAGCTTCAGCGCAATCCGCATCAGCTCAGGGTTTGCCTCCTCATTCACACTAGCAATATGCGCTAGGAACGACTTTCCCTTTGGTGCTACCTCCGCCAGCCAAATCGCCGTCTCCGCCGCCTCCACCTGACAAAAGAAAGGCCGCAGCGACTGAAACTGATGATGCCGCCAATGCTGAAGCAGCCGCGCCGTCTCAGGCGTTACCTTCCAATCAGCCGGATTCGGCAACTGCCGCCAAGCATTTACCTTCTCCCGCACGCTGTTAATAAACAGCGATAGGTCGTAAGCCTGCGACTCGTCAGAAATTCCCTCCGTATCGAAAAGAGGAAGTGCCTGCTGCATATCATCTTGAGCCTTTCGCCGCTTTTTCGGCTTAGGAATCGGCGTTAAAAACTTAGAAGGACGCCTGGATTCGACCAGCTTATTCGTCGGCTGACCCTCCTCATCTAGCTCCCAATGAAGCGCTGGGTACTCGTAAGGTGAGTTGAGAATAGGCTGCTCAAAAAATTGCTCGGCCATAGGCAATAGGAGGCACATCAACGATTCTTCAATAGAATAGCCGACTTCTTCATAGATGCCCTTACGCAGCTAAGCAAGCGTATATTTCGGCACTTGTATTGCCATTACCCATTCTTCAATGTGTATCGAGGTTCTGACTAAACAGCGACCGACCACTAAACATCTATTTTTTACAGAGGTTTGGCACTGTATCAAAACTCAGTGTCAATCTTCCTTAACTTCCTTGGCAAGGAGAACTTGAGCCTAACCCAGTCGCTAAGGTGGCATCTCATCTTCTCACGATAGCTAAACCGATTGATATGATTGAGATACGAAGTAAGAAGGAGCCACACTGCGGCAGTGATCAAGCCTGCTAGCGGCGACGGTGGTTTGTGCAACGGATGAGATCTCAAAACCTATTGGCGATTGGAGGATTGCTCTACGGCCTCAGCGCCTGCGCGGTGACTGTAACACCGGACACGGGCTTACCGCAGACAGCTCGCAGTACCGAGCCAGTGGCTGCCGCAGAAGCCTGCGAAGTGCTAGACGTTCAGCCCAGTCCGATGGCTGCCCCGGAAAACGCGCCGATTTTTGAGCAGTTCAACTTTCAGCCGTCTGAGATTGACGTGTCTGAAAAGACTGTGTCGATCCAGACGCCCTACTACACGTTCTCTTTCTGTAAAGGTGATCGCACCTGGTCTATTGTCTCTAGCAAACCGCCTGTAGAAGACTTTGACTACGGTCAGTTTTTAGCTGACGTCGCAGACCCGGCTTACGAGACTATTGAAGTCAATGGCGAGTCGTATCAGTATCGAATCCGACTAGAAGCCAATTGGCTAGATGAGCAGGTGGCTGAAACCGAAACAGCCGTGTACTTTGAGCTAATCGCACCTGATGGCGAGGAGACAATTCATCAGCTTTACACGCTGGCAGAAGTGCAGGACTCGCAGCTTGGGGCGAGTTTGGGCGTTCCTAGAATTGCAGGTGCTGTGGTTGCAGACAATGCGCTGTGGTTTGCCGCCACTACTAGCCAGGGCGAAGGAGATAACGGCTTTGCAAGTTTGCTGAGCTACAGTCCTGACACTGGCGAACTCAGGGTTGATCGGCCAGAAGAGATTCAGGGCGACCAGATTACGACGATCGCCGCCACCGGCAGCTCAAATACTGACACTCTCACCCTGTGGCTAGGCACTCAGCTTAGCGGAGAAGGCAATCCTTACCTCCCAGCTAGCGGGCTGGTCGCCTACCAGCCTGCCACCAAAACACTCAACAGCTACACTATCACCAATAGCCCTATCGTAGGGGCAATCCCTTACCAGCTAGCCGTAGCCGATGACTCGCTCTGGGTCGCCACAGGTAACGGCACCTGTCAGGTACAGTGGCAGTCTGCTAATCAGGCTAATAGCTGGGACTGCTGGCGATTGACCACGACGGCAACCCTACCCCCAAGCGGCGTCGATATTTACCCAACCTTTCTCGCCACAGAAGCGGCTGCAACCTTAACCAACCCAACGGTAGAAGTTCTGTGGGCCAGCCAAGAACAGCCCGAGTGGGACGCTGAACAGACCGCCGCTCCCGAACCGGGCATGATTCGCTATGAAGTGGCCTATGAGCCGGGCTTCGAAGCACTACTGCCTCAGGGAGGGTACCGGGTAGCCAATGCAGTAGCTAAGCGAGCCGTGGGAGGAGAGCCGGTTTTTTGGCCGGGATGGCAGTGGCACTGGGAGGGCGATCGCTTCGTACGCGGTCTCGATGAAGTCGCACTCAACTTAGTAGGCGGTGGCCCCTACGGACTGTATTCGGAGATGAGCGATCGCCGTCTAGCCTTTGACCATCAGGCAATTCGAGGGGACGTTGACCTGCTCGACCTGACTGCGGAAAGCACCCAGGTACGCTATTACTCTGGCTGGGTAGACGGCAGTGAGCTAGCGGTTTATCCGACTATGGTACCGGCGACGACGCCAGCGACTGAGCAGCCAGATCCCGTAGCAGAGATTGCCGCTAGACTGCCTGTGCAAGGTCCGTAACCTGGGTCAAGTGTCATCTTTCTAAGGGCTATAAGCAGGTGGCAGCGTCCCAATCTATGCTAGAAAGGCTCTAAATGTTTTAGCTTGCGATGTCGCCTTCCGAATCTTCTGCTGCCAGCCTAAACCCGTCTGCTCTGTCTGAATTGGAAACGTCTCCAGAAGCTCGCTTTCAGGCCGAGCTAGATGCATCGGCACTGACCCGTCCGATGTGGATGCTGTGGATTCTATCGGCAGGGCTGATTGCGCTAGATGGATTCGACTTTTTTATTATCGGCGTGGCAATGCCGTTTATTCAGCGGGACTTTGGCCTGAGTGCGGGCTGGGTGGGGGCGATCGCAACTGCTGCCTTAGCGGGTGCCTTGGTCGGCTCGCTTACCCTGGGCCCGATCACAGATAGAGTGGGCCGTCAGCGCATGCTGGTGGTGGATATTGGCCTATTCATCGTGGCTTCAGCGGCTACTGCGCTAGCGTGGAATGCCTGGTCGCTGCTGGCTTTTCGCTTTTTGGTCGGGGTGGGCATCGGCGCAGACTATCCGATCAGCGTGGCCTACATTACGGAGAATATGCCTGCTCGACTGAGAGGTCGGATGGTGATTGGTGCCTTTAGCTTTCAGTCGGTGGGGGCTTTGCTAGGCGCGCTGGTGGGCTGGGTGACCATTTGGGGATTTCAGCAGGTTGCGCCCACTTTGGCAGTTGGCTACGCTTGGCGGTGGATGCTGGGCGTGGGTATTGTTCTATCTGCACTAGTAGGCGGGCTGCGACTGTTGTTTTTGCTGGAGAGCCCCAGCTATTATCTGGCCAAGGAAAAGTATGAGGAAGCGTCTAAAGCGGCTTCCGAGCTGCTAGGAAAACCTGTTTACCTTGAGCCTGCCGGGCCAGATGAAGCAGTACAAGCAGAGATGTCTATTTCACTCGGATATAGCGACCTGTTTTCACCGGTTTATCTTCGGCAAACGGCACTCGCCTCTATCCCGTGGTTCCTGCAAGATATTGCCACCTATGGCATTGGCATTTTTACCCCGACCATCATTGCGGCGTTGGCCTTTACTCAAGGCGAAAATTTGCTGACTCAGGAGATGGCTTCCGCTCGGGGAGCGGCCATTGTCAACGTATTCCTGGTGGTTGGTTTTTTGCTAGCCATTTTACTGATCGACCGGGTGGGCCGCATTCCGCTACAAATCATTGGATTTGGGGGGATGGCAGTGGGACTTTGCATTCTCTCTTTTGCCGGGGCGTCTCACCTGGCTTCACTCTTTATTGGCTTTATTTTGTTTAATCTAACGATGAACCTGGGGCCGAATTCTACGACGTTTTTACTGTCTGGGGAGGTGTTTCCGGCGGCGATTCGGGCCAGTGGCGCTGGCCTGGCTGGTGGGATTGCAAAAGCGGGCGCGGTGCTTGGAGCTCTGGCTCTACCGGTGTTGCAGGAGACGATTGGGGTAGCCTGGTTGTTGCGATCGCTCGCCCTCCTCTGCATTCTTGCCGCTATCGTTACCTACAGCTTGCGTACAGCAAGTCCTGACAACAAGATACGATGAGTATCTAATCCCTATTCAGCAACAGCTTGACCGGCTTGAGGCTGAATATGGGATAGCACTTGACGTAAAGTACAGGGATACTGAGTAGGGCTGCTAGATGATTTCAACGAAGTTTTGGCATTACAGCCATTTCAACGCCCAATTGGCTGGCAGATATCTTTAAAAGCTATCTAGCTCAAAGGCGCGAGTATTTCCGCTTTCTAGGGCTTCTAGGTTTTTTCTGAGCTGATACCAAACCAGGCCAGCACTAAGCAAAACTAGCGGCAAAGCCATGCCGTAGGAAATCAATACCGGAAACCCGAAGATGCTCATGCCGGAGGCTAAAAACACGCAGCTACCCAGACAGATGCCAGCGAAAGGAAGCTGCAAATCAAATCCTTGCATCTTTGAAATAGAGCGGGTAGAGCGGTTTTTGTACCAGTCTCCGACGGATTCTTTGAGGACGCCAGAAAAGGCAGCGCCAGAGGCGATCGCAATTAGTAAGCCCGCCACCAGTAAAAAGTAGGGGGGCGTTTGAGAATAGTACATAGCAGCAGGGAGCTCAAGCTGACCTTGAGTTGATTCTGTAAATGAATATTAACTTTATTATAAAGCGAGCGGTGATCGGCTTCCGGGTGTCGGGGCGGGTTTAGGAGAAGGGGAAGGGGGAGAGAGGGGATGGGGTTAGTTGTCTAGTTCTGGTGAGTAAGGGGGGGTGGAGGCGGCAAAGTCTGCGGGCGGATGGCCATTGTGTACGTTGCCCATTTGGACTCTGACATCTTCGATGGCGAGGTTGAGCTGAGCGATTTTGTCTTCTAGGCCGCGTCGGGCAATTTCCATTCGCTCTTCTGTGGTGGCATTTTCCAGGCGGCGGCGCTCTTCTTCAGAAAGCTGGCTAAAGTCTTCGGGGGTCTCTCGAGTCCGCAGACGATTGCTGGCCAAGACGCCGACGACGCTGCCGATAATTCCACCCACTAGGGCGCCGGCAACAAAACCACCGGCAAAATTATGTTGACTCATAGGTTCTCCTTGGGTTCTTCTGGCAAGTTTTGGGGCGGGGTTAGTGGCGAGCCCGTTACGTATCAAAGGTGCGATCGCCCGCATCCCCCAGTCCCGGTACAATAAATCCATTTTCATCTAAGCCTTCGTCAATGGTAGCCGTATAGATATTGAGAGCGGGATAGCTGTCTGCTAACTTTTGCAGGGCCGGGGGCGCTGCTACCACCGAGACAATGCGCACTAGAGAGGGGTCAACGCCACGCTGAGTTAGTTCGGCCATCGTGGCTATCATAGTGCCGCCTGTCGCAAGCATCGGCTCGCTGATCATAACGCGAGTGTTCGACTCAAATCGCTCAGGTAGCTTATTGAGATACCAGCTCGGCTCTAGCGTTTCTTCATTGCGAGCTAGACCAATGTGGTAGGTGCTGCCCGTCGGTACAGCGCTTTGAATCCCTTCTAGCAGCGCCAGGCC
>JBARVU010000044.1:0-15797 GCA_049646425.1 Phormidesmis sp.
ACACCATTCCGCTCAGGGCTGAAAACGACTGGATTATTGACTTCAACGATATTCCAGAAGCGCTGGCTAAAAAAGCTAAGGTGATCTACTTCAACTATCCCAACAACCCCACCGGGGCCGTCGCGCCTCGGGAATTTTTTGAAGAGATGGTTGCCTTTGGCCGCCGCCATCAGATTTTGCTGATTCACGATCTGTGCTACGCGGAGCTGGCTTTTGATGGCTATCAGCCTACCAGCCTGCTAGAAATCCCGGGTGCAAAAGATATCAGCGTCGAGTTCCACACCCTCTCGAAGACCTACAACATGGCGGGCTGGCGGGTGGGCTTTGTAGTGGGCAATCGTCACGTCATTCAGGGACTGCGTACGCTCAAGACCAACCTCGACTACGGCATATTCTCGGCCCTGCAAAAAGCCGCAGAAGCTGCGCTGGAGCTGCCCGATCACTACTTAGAAGAAGTCCAACAGCGCTACCGCATTCGCCGCGACTTCTTAGTGCAGGCGCTGGCAACGCTGGGCTGGCAGGTGGCTAAGCCGACGGCGGCGATGTATCTATGGGTGCCCTGTCCGCCCGGAATCGGGGCCACCGACTTTGCCTTTTTGCTGCTGCAAAAGACAGGCATTGTGGTGACGCCGGGAACGGCCTTTGGCGAAGGGGGCGAGGGCTATGTGCGCATCAGTTTGATTGCGGATTGCGATCGCCTCGCAGAAGCCATCGAGCGGCTGAGGAGAGCCAATATTCGCTATCACAACGTTCCGGCTGAAGTGTAGAAGGTTTCTAACCCCTAACCCGGCAAGCCTACCGTCTTCCAGGTCGTTAGCAAGAACACGACTACCGCCGCTAGCGCCAGCAGTCCTTCGAGAACGTTGCCCACCAGCGAGCTAACGACCACTGCCAGGCTGACCTTACCTGAAAACTGAAGTCTAGCCGCCATCTTCAGCTCTTTGCGGTACAAAAACTCGCCCACAAAAGCGCCCAGCATCGTGCCAAACAAAATACCCAGCAGCGGCCCGCCTAATGGCAAGGCAGGCAAGAGTCCCAAAAAGCCTACAATCAGACCGATGATTGAACCGGCCTGGCCCCAGCTGCTCGCGCCTACTCGCCGAGCGCCCAGGTAAGTGGCCAGATAATTAATCCCAAGGCTCAAGATCAAGATGACGACTGCTGTGATCAGCGCCCAGCTAGTGCTGGCAAATCCGGTCACCAGCGACCAGACCAAAATTGCCCCGACAATCAGACTGATGCCCGGTAAAGCAGGGACAAAAGCCCCGATGATGCCCACCAGCATCACCGCCACCAAAATCCAATAGAGAACAAAAAGTGTCATAAGCCGCGAAAGTTAGAAAGCGGTGAACAGATAACACCCAGTCTAAAAGAATCCAGCCGCTATTGAGTGAGTGCGCGGATGAACTGCTGGAGTTCACTTAAAAGCCCTTTTTTCTTGGCACTGCCCGGTTTGCCTGCGCTGGCCTCACCCTCCGCCTCGTCGGCCTCCCCGTAGAGAATGCGCTCAATATCTTCACCTGAGGGCCGCTGCGGTAGCGCTTTCACAAGCTGATACTCGTCGGGGGCAGTTTCTCGCCAGATTTGCCAGGGTCCCGGATAGCAGCGGTAAATAGCTGCTTCCTCGATGGGTCGCAGGTAGTAGCACGATTCTATCCGGCTGAGGAAGCGATCGCGGAGCTGACGGGCCGCGTAGCCGATGCCAACGACGGCAACATCTTCCAGCGCCGGGTTGAGTAGGATGACAGGGCGATCGCCCGATTCATTACACAGCGCCTCCACCGTCGCCACCTCAATCGAAGACGGGTTGACCACGAGGTAAAGATCGTCATCAGCATCAATCGGATCGACCAGTTCCCCCAGTCCGCGAATCACAAAGTCAGGATTACCCCAATCTCGGCGGGCCAGCGCTGCCGCCCCTGCATCTGGAAAAAACACCTTGAACTGCTGCGAGGCGAAACTCTCTAAAAACTGTTCGGCAATCGGCTGATGCTTGAGCTCAGGGATGGCCATTTCTACCTGAATGCGGGTGTAGCCGTCTTGAATTGCGGCTTGCACGGCAGCTTTGGCTTGCTCTGTGGCGTCGGGAAGGGTTTGAGGAATAGAAGACATAAGACTTGGCGGAAAGGAAAATCAGGCGGGTAGCGCAGAAGGGGCTGGTAGCGTTCGGGCAAGCACCTGCTTGAGCACCAGCGCGCACCAGTCAACGTCGGCTTCGGTAGTTTGACGGCCCAGCGTCAGGCGAATGCCGCTTTTGGCCGCGCGATCGGTATAGCCCATCGCCTGCAAAATTGGGCTGGGCGTCAGCTGACCGCTATGACAGGCTGACCCCGCGCTGATGCCAATCCCAGCCAGGTTCATCTGTCGCACCAGCGCTTTGCCGGTGATGTTCGTACCGGGCAGACAAAAGCTGACGTGATGCGGCAGTCGGTGGCGAGGATCGCCAGTCGGCACCAGCACAGGCGTATCGGCCAGCAGGGCGAAAAAGCGATCGCGCAAGTGAATCAGCCGCAGCGTCTCAGCAGGCATTTCGGCCGCCGCCATCTCCGCCGCTACGCCAAAGCCTGCAATATTGGCGATCGCCTGAGTCCCCGAGCGCA
Source organism: Phormidesmis sp. (assembly GCA_049646425.1). Lineage (GTDB taxonomy): Bacteria > Cyanobacteriota > Cyanobacteriia > Phormidesmidales > Phormidesmidaceae > Phormidesmis. The sequence continues at coordinate 2,601 of JBARVU010000044.1, forward strand.
ATCCCCTTTCTTGCCCGCCACCAAAGATAATTGCTGACGGCAGCGGGTTGGGCTGTTCGATACTTCCTGGCCTGACGTACAGAGCGCCTGCGCCTTGAGGGCCGTAGATCTTGTGACTAGAGAGCGAGAGCAGATCGACTGGTATCTGCTGAACATCTATTGGTAGACGCCCCGCGACTTGAACCGCGTCCGTATGAAATAGCGCGCCGTGGGCTCGGGCGACCGCCCCAAGCTCGGCAATGGGCTGTAGCGTTCCAATCTCACTCTGGCCATAGATAATGGAAACGAGCACCGTATTCGCTCGCAGCGCCGCCCTGAGCTGTCCTACGCCCACCGCACCCCGCCGGTCAACCGGCAGACGGGTCACCTGCCAGCCTTGATGCTCTAACTGACGGGCAGGCTCAGCGACTGCGGAATGCTCTACTGCTGAAATAATCAGGTGCTGAGGCCGGGATCGACCGGCCACACCCAGTATCGCTAGATTGTCAGCTTCGCTGCCGCCAGCGGTGAAGATAATAGAGTCAGCGGTTGGCGCGTTGATCAAGCTAGCGACCTGGAGGCGCGATCGCTCTAGCACAGTCGCCGCCCGGTTGCCCCACTGGTGAAGACTAGAGGCATTCCCCCATTGCTCTGTCATGGCCGTTTGCATGGCAGCTATGACCGCTGTTCGAGGCGGGGTTGTAGCGCTGTAGTCCAGGTATATCTGCATGGTGGCAAAAAGGTCAGATATCTTACAGGATATCGCTCAGCGGTATGGCTTTGGTATATCCCCTTCAAACTCGTCGCTTTTTGCGCTCAGGCAGACACTGGCGCTAAGAGGGCGCTCCCTCGGGCCGGTTAGGAGGCCGGTATTCGTCTCCTGGTAGATCAACCTTGGGCGCTTCGCTGTAAGGGCGCACGTTCAGGGCACGCTCTCCATTGGCCGGGCGATCGCGGAAATCAGAGCGCTGATCCGGGCCTGAGGTGTTCTCTGGAGGGCGCTCAGGGGGCCTTTCGGCTGGGCGACTTTGAAAGTTTTCGGGGGGCCCGCCTGAATAGCGTTCAGACTCCCTTTCAAGGTCTCTTCTAGGATTGCTCTGGAGATTGCCTTGGGGGTTGTTTTGGGGCGGGCGGCTGGGTCGTTCGGATGGGCGGTCTGCTGGGCGAGCTGGGGGCCTTTCACCATAGCGGCCATTCCCATCGGCGTAGCGATCATTGCGAAACTCCCCTTCGTCGCTCGGCTGCAAGCGGCCAGCGGGGCCACGGAATTCTTCGTAGGGCTGACGAGGGCGCTCGCTGCTGTAGTCATTTCGGCGGTAGTCGTCTCTTGCGGCAGCCATCCGCGGATCGGGAGCCGGTGCCATGCGCGGCGCGGCGTAGGGGCGATCGCGCAAAGGCATGCCCCGGTCATCTAGCTCGGCCCTATACACCCGGCGACTGGGCGGGCGGTTGTCATACCGGGGACGCGGGGGGCGGCTGTCGATAGGGGGCGCTTGCTCGGTTCTGGGCAGGCGGTTGCGAATGCTCTCGATCAGCAGCGCAGTCAGCATTCCGGCCATCAGCAGCTGCTGAAACGAGGCCAGTAGCTCCATATCTAAATGCGCCAGCAGAAAGAGACCAGAAACGAGCAGCAACACTGCGTAAACCTTGTCAGAATCTCGCTCGTAGCCCGGCCTGAACTTTTCTAAAAAGAACAGCGCCAGCGCACCGAGAATTAAAATAATTCCAATTAGCAGTGGGACGGGGGTACCGAAATTCACAACCGAATCCTCTTAAGTGACGGCAGCTCGCCGTCCTTTACAACATTTGTCAGCCAGCGCACAGAATGGCCGTTCAGATACGCGATAGTAGCGTTGACACAGCTGTTGACTGCGCCTTCCTAAAGGCGATCAGTCCCTATTCTAACCTTGACAGGGTGAGACTGTTCAGGTACGGAAGATTATCAGAGCAAGAAACGCCCATACAAAAACTGGGAGCGCATTGTATCTGCTCTCCCAGCGAGAATATTCAGCTAAAAGGCTGAATCTCTGACCTTAGCTGCGGGTAATTTGATCACGCTGGCTGATAAAGATAAGCGCAATGGTTGCTGGGATCACGATGATTGCAAGTCCTGCCAGCAGGCTGAGCAGAAAGTTAGTTAGAGAAGGTGTCATGGGTACAGATCTTGGCCTAGGCGCAAGAGTAAACAAAATGATTAAGAGCAGCAGGCAATTAGTTACCTTTTATAATATCGAGAGTTGTCTCTCTTGGAAAGGTAACGAGGCATTAAGCTGATGAGCGAACGTCTATTAAGCTAGCTGCGAAGAAAATCCGCTTTCAGCCAATATTTCGAAGCTAACCTATCAAAAAATTATGTCTAACGCTGTGATTGCCGCCTGGATTTTAGGCCCGCTTCTGAGCCTTTATACGCTGCTATTTCTCTTTCGGATCATCTTGACCTGGTACCCCGAGGTCGACCTCAACAAGCTGCCCTTTGCGATCGCCGCCTGGCCGACAGAACCTTTTCTTGTCCCTATGCGCAAGTTGGTGCCACCGATTGGCGGCGTCGATATCTCGCCGGTGATTTGGGTCGGGATTGTCAGCTTTTTGCGAGAGATTCTAGTCGGACAGCAAGGGCTCTTGCGAATGATGGGCTAGCTGATTACAGCGGTGTGCCGGACTCTGCCGGATTGGACAGGGCCAGGCGAACAAATGATAGGGCGAGGATAATCAAGAAGAGTACGAGGCCAATTGTGCAGGCATAGCTCATATCCAGGTCTTTGAAGGCAGATTCGTAAACGTAGTAAACCACCGTCTTAGAAGCATTGCGCGGACCGCCCTGGGTCATGATGAAAACTTCCTCAAAGACTTTAGTGGCGGCGATCGCACTAATCACCGCCACCAGAAAAATGTAGGGCTTCATCAGCGGCAACGTAATATCCCAGTGTTTGCGCCAGCCATCTGACCCATCGATTGCTGCTGCCTCGTACAGGTCGGCAGGCAGGCTCTGCAACCCCGCTAAATAAATCACCATGTAATAGCCCAGCCCTTTCCAGATGGTGACCGCCATGACGCTGAAGAGCACCCAGTTGGGACTGGTCAGCCAGGGAATGCTGATACTGCGCTGCGCCAGGCTAGAGAATACCTGATTAAGCAAGCCGTTCTCCGCGTAGAGCCACCGCCAGGCAATGCCCGCCACCACCATCGAAACCACGACGGGCGTATAGTAAGCAACCCGAAACCAGTTCATGCCTCGGAGTTTTTGGTTGACTAAGATGGCTAGGAAGAGGGGGGCGATCGCCAGCACTGGCACGACGCACACCAGATATACCACCGTATTATTCAGCGTTTTCCAAAACGTCTGATCGCGCATCAGCCGCTGAAAGTTGTCGAAGCCCACCCACTCCGGTGGCTGCGTCACATCGTAGCCATACTCCATGAAGCTCAGCCGAAAAGCCTGAAGCGCCGGCCAAAATACCACCAGCACCAGTACAATCAGTGCCGGTGCCAGAAATAAATAGGGCGTTAATAAAGCCTTGGAGCGGGTATTCATGAAGACACCATACAGCGAGCTGAGTGAATGCTGAGCACGAGTGGACTTCGACTACGCTCAGCCCAGTTAAAAACTCGCTTACAAAAACTCATGGAAGTCTTCTCCTAGGAAAAGCGCCCGTTCTGCATTGCGCCGCCTAGTAAGACCAGCTAGCACTCGACCGCCTGCTCGATTCCAACGCGGAAACTGATCGGCAACCGTGCGCAAATTCTGACGCTGGTTCAGCAGCCGCAAAAGCGTAGAGCTGCGAAACGCCCCAGAGCCCACATTGTAGGTAAACGACACCAGCGCTGAAAACTGATTGTCGTTGATAGGTACCTCCACCGCCTCATTAATTGACTGCTCAAACCGGGTTAAATCCTGCTGTAAGAACTTTTCAGCCTCAGCTTCAGAAATCTGCATCCCTGGCCGCACGCCTCTAGTAGTGCCATAGCCAATCGTCCAGATCCCAACCGCATCGCGATAAGCATGCAGCCGCAGCCCCTCAAAAGACTTGATCAACAAAAGTCCATTGGCGTTAGTCCGCTTAGGGCCACTCACGACGACGGGTGTCGGCGCTATGGGGGGCGTAGTGGGTATGTCAGGTGTAGCCACTGGTTGAGGCAGCGGCTCAATGCCACCCTTGGTCGAAACGGTCATGCCTCGGGGGGCATCTGGTCGCTCAAACCAGGATTTCATGCCGGTGATATTGACCACTTGCTCATTGGGGTTATTTTGAGAAGGATACTTTGAAATTTTTGAAATATAGTGACCGCCCTCCATCAGATAAAACGCGGCCTCTGTTTCTTTTATCCACGTTCCCATTACTCGCTACCCCTAACCTCGGTATCAAGCACTATATACCTCATTATGGCGATTTTTGAACCCGAGGTATTTGATTATACCTGTGGCACAATTGACGTATGTTTCCGCTATCTTGCAGAGGCGATTGAGCATGTTGTGCGTCTCGCGGCGCCTTCTTTCTGGCCTATTCGCTCCTTACAATGAGTTAAAAATCACCATATGGCTTCTTCTGTAACTGCCCGTGAGGCCCAACCAGCGCGCGCTTCCGGTCAACTCACCTCGCCAACTATCCGCCGCTTGCCGAATGGTCTCACCATCATTGCAGAGCAGATGCCCATTGATGCTGTCAACCTCAGCCTCTGGCTCAATGTTGGCTCTCGGGTCGAGTCTGACGCCATCAACGGGATGGCCCACTTTTTGGAGCATATGATCTTCAAAGGAACCCCTCAAATTAACTGTGGCGAATTTGAGCGGCTGATCGAATCGCGAGGGGCGGTGACAAATGCGGCCACCAGTCAGGACTACACGCACTATTACATCACCACTGCGCCACAGGATTTTGCAACGCTCGCACCTCTGCAGGTCGAACTGGTGATGAACCCTAGCTTGCAAGATGACCACTTCGACCGCGAGCGACCGGTAATCTTAGAAGAGATTCGTCGAGCCGAAGACAGCCCTCAACGACGCACCTTTTATCGCGCTATGAAGATGAGCTTCGAGAGTCTTCCCTACCGGCGACCTGTGCTCGGCCCTGGTGAGGTAGTCGCGGGTCTCACCGCCGAACAAATGCGCGCTTTTCACCACACCTGGTATCAGCCCCAGAATATGACGGCGGTAGCTGTGGGTAACTTACCTGCCGACGTGCTGGTGCGCGTAGTCGAAGAGAGTTTTGATCAGGCGCTGGCTCGTGGCAACCGAGACCACTGCAATCCTGAGCAGATTTTACAAGTTCCTTCTACTCAGCCGGAGCGTCCTTTTACCGCTATTCATCGATCTGAATATGTCGATGAAGCCTTGCAGCAGGCCCGGTTAGTGCTGGGCTGGCGGGTGCCGGGCATGCGAGATCTCGAGCAGACCTATCCCCTCGATGTTGCGGCTTCTATTTTGAGCCGGGGACGCACGGCGCGGCTGATTGACGACCTGTTGGAAGGGCGGCATTTGGTCGACAGTATTTCAGCGAGCAATATGACCTTTGGCCATCAGGGCGTGTTTTATATTTCAGCGCAGGTGGCCGTGGCGCATCTGGCGGCTGTAGAAGCCGCTATTCTGGAGCATATTCAGCGGCTACATGAAGCCCCGGTGACGGCGGCTGAGCTTCGCAGGGTGCAAACTCAGGTGGCCAACCACTATATCTTTGGCAGCGAAACGCCGAGTGATCGCGCTGGCCTCTACGGCTACTATCAGGCGATGACCGGCGATATTCGCCATGCGCTTGACTACCCTGAGTGGATCCGTCAGGTCACTGCTGAAGATGTCCGCGCGGCAGTACAGCAATACCTGCCTTTGGATGCATACGGTGTTGTAACGCTCAAACCCGCCCAAGCCCAAGACTAGACTTCAGACCTGAAACCTGTCGACATCAAAGTCCATTGCGTTATGCCTCAGCCTCTAGCCGATCCCGTTGCCCAAAGCATTGCCGAACAGATATCTGAGATGAGCGGCCAGTCTTTTCAGATCGAGACTCAGCGCTCTATTGGCGGCGGCTGCATCAATCAGGCGGTAGCGGTGGCCGACCAGCAGCGTACTTTTTTTGTCAAGACCAACCAGGCAGCGCAGCTCGCCATGTTTGAGGCGGAGTATGATGGTCTCAGAGCCATGTACGAGAGTCAGACAATTCGGGTGCCGCAGCCGCTGTGCTGCGGTGTGGCAGGCGAGCTGAGCTATATCGTTATGGAGTGGATTGCGCTGGGCTCTCGGGGCGCTGATGCTGCCTGGCAGCAAATGGGCAAGCAGCTTGCGGCGATGCATCAGACGACCAGTGATCAAGGATTTGGCTGGCACCGGGACAATACTATCGGCTCAACGCCTCAGCAAAATGGCTGGTGGCCGGATTGGGCGGCTTTTTGGCGCGATCGCCGCCTCGGCCCCCAGTTTGAACTTGCCCACAGCCGCCGGGGCCATTTCCCCCGCCGCGATGAGCTGATGAGCGCCATTCCGCGCCTGCTTAAAGGGCATACCCCAAAGGCTTCTCTGCTTCACGGAGATTTGTGGTCTGGCAATGCCGCGATTACTGCTGACGGAGAGCCGGTCATTCTTGACCCGGCGACCTACTACGGCGATCTGGAAGCCGACTTAGCGATGACTGAGCTATTTGGCCGCCTCTCTCCTGAGTTTTACCAGGCGTATCGGTCTGTGACCCCATTGAACGAAGGCTACGCCCAGCGCAAAGTACTCTACAACCTGTATCACATTCTCAATCACTTCAATCTTTTTGGCGGTAGCTATGCCAGTCAGGCCAACCGCATGATCGATCAAATCCTAGGCTGATTTTTTTAGCCTGAGCGCTCCCTTTAAGTCTCAAAAGTTTGATATATTGAGGCTTCAGCGGCGGCATGGCCAAGTGGTAAGGCAGAGGATTGCAAATCCTTTATCCCCAGTTCGAATCTGGGTGCCGCCTTTGTTTAGGTGACTGATTGCAGTGAGCACCTGATTTCTTTTATCTTCAGCTAATAAAAAAACAGGTAAGGGCAGAGAGGTTTATAAAGCCCAAGACCTATAAAAAATGATAAACGAGAACTGACTGACTATTGGGGATAATCGTAGGGAGACGGCGGATAGTCGTAGTAGGAAGGTCGCTGAGACCGCATTTGAGCAGGCGGTAGAAAGGTCTGATCGTAGTAGCGGTAAGCGGGCGACATCGGCATCGGCGGCGGCATTGGCGCTGGCCGTGCAGATCGGCGCTGAGACTGCACAATTAGCAGAACTGCGCAAAGAATAAGACCACCACCGCCCAAAATAAGCACCACGACCACCCCTGCCCCTAGCCAGATGAGCGAAGACGACGGGCCAGATCTTACCGGCTCTACAGCAGGACGAGCCGCAGCGGCAATCTTGTCCTGCAGCTCCATATCTTCAACAGAGCGCTGATAGTTTTGAATCTGAGCGAGCAGATCCTGCGTTTTTTCTTCTTGGGCTTTGATCTGATCTTCCAGAGCACCTGAAAGTGCCTCTTGCTGGGTGAGCTGCGCTTCAAGCTTCTCGGTCAGGCCGCGCTGCTTGTCTAGCTCGCGGCGGATTTCGGCGTCTAGCGGCTGACTGGTGAGCACGGCAGCGGCTTCGATGCGATCGCGCTGCTCCTTCAACTGATTGGCGCGATCGCCCTCTACACTCGTCGAGACCATCCCGATTCGAGCTACCAAAAGCACCAGAGCCGCAACACCCGTCGTAGCACAGCCCGCTAAATACGCTGTTGTATCGCTCATCGCCCTGTCCCGTAAACAACAGGCGCTTCAAGCCGACCGGTTCCTACCGGTTGCTGACTGTACTGGAGCCTGATGCCTGAAATCATTAGCGCTATGCAATATCAGTTTCTAAACAAGTTATTGACAATGAGCGCGTTGGCCGGGGTGAGAAAATAGTGACTGTCATCTTCTCCCAACGCTCCAACACCCCAAAACAAAAACTTCTCAGCTAAAGACTATCACAGTGTGATTAGAAGTTCTTCAGTGAGAAAAAAGAGGCGCGCGCAAAGTGTAGCACCTGATATAGCTCTTTTTAGAGCGTCGTTCCAAAAAGCGTTTATATCACTGCTGTCAACGATAGCTTAGGAAGGTAGCTAAAGCCTATCTGACCTCTCTGGGCGTAAGAGTCGAGTCATTTTTCAGTAGCAAAGAAGAAAGGCAAAGCGCGGAAAAACGGCTACCGCACCTTACCTCAATCCTGTCCTTCCTGCGTTTAAACAGTCGGATATCTGTCAAAATCTATTTGACGACGACCTTGCCTACCATGCCAGCGCCTCGGTGCGGTGCGCAGTAATAGGTATACTCACCTGGATCAACATCGAATGTACTGCTGTAAGACTCACCCGGAGAAAATGTGAGCTTTGAGTTGGAAAGCTTATCGGCAACTTCCTTACCACCAGGGACATTATTACTGTCAAAAACGACATTGTGAGGAGCCATTTTGTTGTTTTCCCAGGTCACAGTGTCACCTTTAGAGATAGTGAGCGTAGCCGGTTCGTAAACCAGCAAACCGCCATCAGAGCCCATTTTGACAGTGTGATCGGCAGCGAAAGCAGGGGCGGCCAAAAAGGCACAGCTACTGAAGATTAGGATCGCCATCATGAAGGCGGTACCCAACTTGCGAAAAGCGCTAGCAAATGATTTCATAAAACCTCTTAACAGCTAAACGTGTGTAGTCTCTTTACACTTGCTGAGAATTATAGATCGCTCTGTGAACGTTTCATCAGCGCAGGGGTTCGGATTTGACGACCTGTCACTTTCGTAAAACCCGCCTTCACGCCTCTCAATTGTCTAAGCTTGGCTTGTAAAGTCGCAGTCAAGTCAAAGGTCACCATTAAGTACGATTGCTGATAACTATTGACAGGGCTCTAGGGGTATCTGTCGCCAAACGTTAAATGATTAAGTACTTCATCACTAAATGGCTGAATTTTTCTATAAGATTAAAGAAACTTAATGGCTTGAATATATGCCAATAGCTATGGATATTGTACATAAGCAGGTGCTGGAGCTAAGTGACAAGGTCGATACGCTCCACCACTTAGTAGAGGAACTAACGGTTAAAGTAACGGATATTGCTACTACTCAAGACCGCTTCCACAGTGGTGATTTGGGGCCTGATGTGGGCGCTATCAATTTGCCTCCGGTTCCCGTCTATCGCATGGCTGACCCGTCAATGACACACAAAGATGTGTTGAGCGACGAGTCTTGCTTTGAATCAGATAAGTCGAGTGCGGCTCACAATTTGTCCCCTGAAATTCAAATTCAGCGACTGACGGCGCAGCTGACGGCTGCTTATAACCGGATGGCTGCCTTAGAGGAGCAAATTCTGGCCTGTCGGTTTCAGTAGCTGAGAACTGTCTATAAAGGTGACAGGGTTGGATATTGGCCGTCGCTGGCTGTGATCGCTTAATGATTTTTCCAGTATTTATATTAGAGACACCGCCGCAACTCCGCTTCGACGGCGTGTCTTAGCTGTGTTTGTGTCCACCCTCGATAAAGGTGCGCGGCGATCGCACAGCCGCCTGCGCCCATCCCTTCTTTGACAAAGCCGCGCTCATAAGCCCGTAGCTGAGCATAGGGTGACTGGCTAAAGTCGATCTGGCTGGCTAGGTAAGGGACGCCGATGGTTTGGGCGATCACCACTGTATCCGCACTCTGATCTTCTATTACCCAGCGCGTGGTACCTACGACCACCTGGGTAGGATGCCAAGAGAGCTGTTGGCACTGGGCGATCGCCTGAGCCAGTGCATACACTGCCAGCATCTGAGCACCGCCTGCTAGCAGTACACCCCCCTGTGCGCTAGCTGCCAGCAGCATTCCGGCAGCGACAAGCTGCATAGGATCGCCTACTGCTGCTGCTGCTGCTAAAGATGACAGATCGCCACACTGTCGCCAGACTGCGAGACCTTGTTCAACCAGCGCCTGCTTCTGGCTGTGATTGGCACGCCGGTGACTGCTGCCCATACGCCCCGATACGGCATAGCCAAGTGCACTCAGCACGGCTTGGGCTGTGGTCGTGCCGCCAACCACGCATTCACCAATAATCAAGTATCTATCAGGGTGTGACAGCCGCTGTCCCCACTGCAAACCGCTTTGCAAGAGCCGAGAGGCTTGGTCTAAAGTCATTGCCTGCCCAGTTTGAACCGCCTTGGCAATCACCACGGGCAGCTGAATGTGAGGAACCGTGAGCCTATCGGGCAAACCTGTACTGAGCAGGTAAAGCGGGATTGCTTGCCGGGTGAGTATGGCCCGGCTAATCACTGCTGGAGAAACGCCCGCCGCTAAAGGTGGTAGTGGATAGCGTTCCGAGGCCGCGCCGCTGAAAAGAAATTCGGCATCAGCTAGCGCTGTGTACTGGCGAGCTTGAGGGGTCATACCCGCCGCCGAAATATGGGGAATCAGCCCGGTTTCAGTAAAGCTGAGCACACAGGCAAAGATAGGCTGCTTGCCTCGATGTCGGGCTAGCCAATCACCCGGGTTCCCAGCACAGAGATGGATCATGTCAGAGATGCTGGTGCGGTTGCAGCACTATTCTTCGAGCAGAACCTGCACCCAACCGGGCGGCTCTGGCATGGCTATGCCTAACCGCTCCAGCACCAGCCATGCGGCTAGATGGACAGTAAAGAGATAGACCACACTGGTAAAGAGCACCATCAGAACGGCGGCGATCGCCACCACTTCCATGCTGGGCTGGCCCCAAGCCCCCAGACCAATCCAGCCCCAGTTTGTCAGCAGGCGCACTAGCCAGTCAATAAACTGAGTCATTTGCGCAATCAGGTAGCCCCACAGATCTTCCCCAGCCAGCAGCGACAGCAGCCAAATGCGGAAAAACGTTCCCAACGCGACGAGTACTGCCCCTGTCAGAATCGAAAACTCCCACCGGACTCGCCGCCGCCACAAGCAGCCCAGCTGCACGCCCAGAAAACCATAGGGCATGACAAAGAAAATGCTGCGAGTGGGCCCTAGCAAAATGGTCAGCAGCAAGCCGGAAACCGTTGCTGCCATCCAAGCTGAGCGCAGATTCCACCGTAGATAGACCAAAGCGATCGGCAGTGGGAATAAAATTCGCAGCAGCGGGCCCGGGGGGAAATAGGTATTAACTAGCCACATCAGGCTCGCTGCGCTAGCCAAAAAAGCCGTCTCTACGAGAGGTAGCGGGCCAACCGCCTGCCGCCTCGCCTCTTCTAACGCCATTTTCTCTGAGGCTGCCTGCTCGGGCGGAATTGGGAAAAGCTGGGCTGAGTGCTTTTGGGGGCGCGCAGGCTCGTCCGATATCCAGGGCGCATCGTCCTCAATAAGTGGGGTGTCATCGTCGGGCGGCGGCGGGGAAATGCTCATAGATACAAGCTACACCAGAAGATTTTCAAGGGCTGCGAGATTGATGATTTTGAGAATGTCGCGATCGCGCTCAATCAACCCGTTCTTCTCTAACTTACTCAAAACTCGCGTGACCGTCTCGCGCGCCAAGCCGCTTAAGCCACTGAGCTCACGATGCGGCAGGTTAGGAATCTCCATCCCCTGACCGGTTGCCTTACCCTGACCATCCGCCAAAAACAAAAGCACATCGGCCACCCGCGACTGACTGTCTGACTCACGTAGTCGCAGCCGTCGATTTACCTGCCGCAGCCGCCGGGCCATCAGCCGGACGAGATGAAGTCCGGCCAATGGTTCAGTATTGAGTAAATTGACAAAATGCTGAGCTGGCATCGTGCCTATCACCGTAGACACCAGGGTAATCACATCTGTGGAGCGAGGTATCTCTTCTAAAGGGGCCATTTCGCCAAAAACTTCTCCCCTTCCCAAGATATTCAGCGTGACCTCTTTGCCATCTAGATTGTAGGTGCGAATTTTGACCCAGCCTTCCAAAATAAAATAGACAGAATTACCCCAATCATTCTCCAGCAAAATCACCTGATTAGCCGGGTGGCAGCGCGTCGCTATTTGATCCGCAGCCTGGTCAGCGGCTTCGGAGCTCAGCTCTGTGAACAACGGGATTCTGCGGATCAGTTCGCTTTTGTCGAGAGGGTGCGCATCCATTGGCAATGGGTAAGAGCTAAATCAAGGGCCGTGCGCGTGGGATTACGCTCATCGGGGGCAATTTTTTCACAGAGTAACCGTTATCGGCGCTGCAGTGATTCCGCAGCGATTCCTAAGAGTGTTTTACTGATTGCTGTAAGGCACGCTAACTCTAGCACCGAAGATGCGTCAATACTACTGAACTTCTTTCCGGGCGATCTGCAAAAGGCTTTTCAGAAGGCTCTTTAATAGTGATGCACCTGGCAAAAAAAGACAGCTAATGCTAGATTCCTGAGGGATTTTCTGGCCTTAGTCAGAGGTTTTTACCAGAAACTTACTAATTTTGGGCTGTGTTTTTTCACGCCGCTAGCTTAAACTTTGTGCACTTGCCATTGGTGCACTTACCCTGTATAGAAAGACAACCGGGCAATCCATCGCTGACTATTACAGGCATTCATCGTGACTTCCCAGAAGGATCAAATTCAATCACTCATTGCTGACATAGAACAGGTTCTGGGTGCCCCAAAGCCCCGAAAGCCCTGGATTAAAGCGAGTGAAGTCGAGCCACAGCGGCAGGCTCTAGCCAAAGTGCAAGACTATTTGAAGTCTTTGCAGCAAGCCTTCGATGCTCCGGGTGGTTGGGGTCCGGTCGACCCCAATACAGGGCAAATTGTCCCTCAAAATGTATCTCGAAGCGCGGACCTCGAGTCGGCCTTGCTCTCGGGGGAGTCGGCGGAAAATTTGTTTCAGTCGCTGCTGACTGAAATGAGCTTTTTGAAGTCGAGCGCGCTTGAGCCGCTGCGGCGAGAGATGGATAGTCTGCGGGAATCGCGCGACGGTTTACAGCAGGAGGTGCAGGCTTTAACAGAGCAGCGTCAGGCTTTAGCAGAGCGACAGCGGGCTGAGCTAGAGGCTGCCCTAGAAGCAAATCGGGAGGCCAGCGAACGACAGGAAGCGCTGGCCCGCCAGGAGGCGAGTCTCAGGCAGGAATTGAGTACCCGGCAGGAAGCAGTCGTCCGGCAGGAAGCGATTACAAGGCAGGAACTGAGCGCTCGGCAGGAAGAGCTCGCCCAACGGGAAGCCAGCTTGAGAGCGGAACTGAGTGTCCGAGAGGAAACGCTCGACCAACGGGAAGCAAGTCTCAGGCAGGAACTGAGTGCCCGAGAGGAAGAACTGGCTCAGCAAGCGGCGATCGCGAGTCGAGAG
>JBARVU010000045.1:0-15262 GCA_049646425.1 Phormidesmis sp.
ACCCCACCGTGTCGGCTTGGCGAAGTCGGCTGCGGCATAAGCTGCTTGAGTTGAAGAAGCTGGGACTGCGCTACAAAAAGACTCAGAAGGCATTGGAGACGGCTCAGGCGGAGGATGCGTGGAGATCTAGCTGGACGGTAAGGCAGGATGAGGGGGAATAGGGAAGGGGGAAGGGGGTGGCACTGTGAGATTGAAGGAAAGGCTAACTAGCGGTTGACGGGTGATGGAGCAAGCGACTGGCAACCAATTAGCTCTGGATCAGGGTGCGCCAGAAGGGCCGACTGAGCCGCAACTGGCAATGCCTGATTGGGTGCGGTTGCAAAAGGCGCTCAGTGTGGAGTCTGAGCGGGGCTTTAACAATATTGAGGGACATCAGCAGCTTTTCAGTGAGTTTATCTCTAGTAGCTTGGTGGATGGGCTGAAGGCGCTGAGTGAGAATTTTGCAGGGCAGATGGGCGATCGCGATAAGTGGACATCGCTCGCCGAACGGTTCAATCAGTACGGCGACCTTTCTTTTTCCCAGCGGCAGCACCTAGTGGCCGATACCCGGCGCTTTTTGCATCGGGCTAGACAGGCGGTGGAAGCGCTACCGCTGCTAGCTGAAAATGGCGCGACCTACGTCGGTGGTGACAGCGTAGGTAAACAGCCCAAATCGTCTCAGGCTCGTCGAGCCGCAAAAAAGACTAAGTCACCCAAAACCACTGACGTGACTGGTTTAGCGAATCGTCCAAATTCTAATCATCCTTTAGACAAACCGCTGACGTATCTCAAAGGGATCGGCGCTCACAAGGCTGAAAAGCTTGCCCGGTTGGGATTGCTCAGCCTGCGCGATGCGCTGTTTTACTACCCGCGCGACTACATTGACTATGCCCGTCAGGTCAAAATCAAAGATCTGGTGCCGGGAGAAACGGTGACGATTGTGGCGACGGTGAAGCGCTGCAACTGCTTCAATAGCCCGCGCAATAGCAAGCTGACTATTTTTGAGCTGACGGTGTATGACAGTAGCTCTCGCCTGAAAATCAGCCGATTTTTGGCGGGCACTCATTTTCGCTCGCGGGGCTGGCAGGAGCGGCAAAAGCGGCTGTATTCGCTAGGAACGGTGGTGGCAATTTCGGGCCTGGTGAAGCAGACGAAATACGGTATGAACATCGATAGCCCGGAGATCGAAGTCTTGGGTGGTGCCGGCGATCCGATTGAGTCGCTGACCGTAGGCCGGGTGGTGCCGGTGTATCCGCTCACCGAAGGGGTGGGGGCCGATCTGGTGCGGAAGGCGGTGGTGGCGGCGCTGCCTGCGGTGGTGGAGTTACGTGATCCGCTGCCGAAGGGGCTGCGTGAAAAATATGAGCTGGTGGATTTGCCGGTGGCGATCGCCCACATCCATTTCCCCCCTAGCACCGAAGAACTTACTTTAGCCCGCCGCCGCCTCGTCTTCGACGAATTCTTTTACCTGCAGCTTGGTCTCCTGCGCCGTCGCCGCGAGCAGCAGCAGGAACAAACCAATATCCAAATGGCCCCCACTGGCGAACTGATCGACGCCTTTTACAAAGTGCTGCCCTTCAAATTTACCGGCGCACAGCAGCGAGTTGCACAGGAAATTCTGAATGATTTGCAGTCTACTGCACCGATGAACCGACTGGTGCAGGGCGATGTTGGCTCTGGCAAAACCGTGGTCGCGGTCGTCGGTATATTGGCGGCCATCCAGGCAGGCTATCAGGCCGCGCTGATGGCCCCCACAGAGGTCTTGGCCGAACAGCATTACCGCAAGCTGGTGGAATGGTTCAACCTGCTGCATCTGCCGGTAGAGCTGCTGACCGGCTCAACCAAAGCGGCCAAGCGCAGACAAATTCATCAGGAGCTGATAACCGGTGAACTGCCGGTGCTCGTAGGCACGCACGCCCTGATCGAAGACCCGGTAAAGTTCAGCAATCTGGGACTGGTTGCAATCGACGAGCAGCACCGCTTTGGGGTCGCACAGCGGGCCAGGCTTCAGCAGAAAGGGGACAATCCGCACGTCCTCACACTGACCGCAACGCCTATTCCTCGGACGCTGGCCCTAACGATTCACGGCGACTTGGACGTGAGCCAAATTGACGAACTGCCGCCCGGTCGCAAGGCCATTCAGACCACAGTGCTAGGAGGCCGGGAGCGAGCTGACGCCTACGATTTGATCCGCCGGGAAATTGCCAAAGGCCGTCAGGTCTACGTCGTGCTGCCCCTCGTGGAAGAGTCAGAAAAGCTGGATCTGCGCTCAGCCATGGAAGAATACCAGCGCTTGCAAGAAACTATCTTTCCAGAATTCGAGGTGGGGCTGCTGCATGGCCGCATGAGTTCTGCCGATAAAGACGCGGCGATCAGCGCCTTTCGAGATCAGACCACGCAAATATTGGTTTCCACGACAGTTGTAGAAGTGGGGGTAGATGTCCCCAATGCCAGCGTCATGCTGATAGAACATGCCGAGCGGTTCGGTCTGTCTCAGCTACACCAGCTTAGAGGGCGCGTGGGTCGAGGCGGCGATCAGTCTTACTGTTTGCTCATGAGCAGCAGCAAAAGCGAACCGGCCATGCAGCGGCTGAAAGTATTAGAACAATCTCAAGATGGCTTCTTCATCTCGGAGATGGACATGCGCTTTCGCGGACCGGGGCAGGTGCTAGGGACACGCCAGTCGGGTTTGCCAGACTTTGCCTTGGCCAGTCTGGTAGAAGATCAAGAAGTGTTGGAACTGGCTCGGACGGCCGCGACAAACATTTTAGAAGCCGAAAGTAAACCGGGAGAAGACGGCCTGACTCGCTGGCCACTCATGGAAAAAGAGCTGGCGCGGCGCTATCAAAAGCTTATGGGCGGCGCAATTTTGACTTAGCAATTTTGATTCGTGAAGATCTGAGAAGCTGATTGACTGACAAAAGTTTCAGATAAACTGCCGCATCGCTGTATGTCGAGGGTACAGACTGCTGATTCAAATGAAGCAGATTGATCGCAGGTCTGACTTTAGCATTCGATAAATCCGAGAACGGATAGCGAACCAAGACAACGTCAAACTTAGAGTAGTTGTGCATACATACCATCCTCAGTGTTGTCCCATATGGCATCTAACGATGGCTGGCTCGCCTGTAGCCAAAACCCAGCTTCGTCATCAGGTAGAAAGGTGACGAAGACTTTCGTTCCTTCAGGAAGCTCCACCGTTTCCAAAAGTTCAATCTTTCCTTCACGAATCGTAGCCCATAGTGTTTGTAACATTGTTTCTCATGAATTGTTATAGCTTCAATTTTAACTGAGATATAAGACCATTTGAGGATCTAGTCGTGCCCCGGTGCATCGTACTAAGCACACCAATGAACGAGGCAGTAGTTGCTGGTCTCCAAGTCGAAATAGGCTACTAAGTTTGAATTCAAGGTTTTACCCTTATGGGATCCTTCAAAATTTGCTTCTGATCTTTGCAAATGCAAGGTTCTTATTCACTTAGGAGCGCTTTGGCGATCGCTTCAATCTGATTCACCACCACTGAGATATGTCCTTCGTTTAGATACATCACCAGCTTAGCTGTTGGAAGAGTCGCAGCAGTCCGCTTTACTAGCTCAAGCGGAACATTCCTATCCTCTTCACCGTAGAACAGTGTCAGCGGCATCCGAATCTCATCTAAACTAAAGTCCCACTTTCTGGAGTAAAGCTGAAGATCATAGGCAGTTCCTCGTGTTCCTGGACGAAGTCCTTCGTTTAAAGCCTCACAGCTTTTCTCTATTCGACCGGGCGATTTTAATATCGCGTAATCTGCTGCCGGAAGTGTTTTTTTGAGGGTTCCTAATAGTTTGTCTGGAGGACTATTCAGCGATCGCTGCGTCAATTTCATTGAGGCTTGATACAGCCAGGGAAAATACCTGATTAGAATCAAACCCCAACGCTTGTGTTTCAGTAGATCCGCCGTTGTAAATTCCCATGCGCCTGAAACGATCACGGCTGACTGTAATCGATCAGGAATCTTTGCGGCACAGGCAGCCGTATAGCCGCCGCCCGACGAAACACCCAACACTGAAAATTTGTCTAACCCTAAGGTATCGGCAAGAAATGTGACATCCTTCGTCCAATCAGAAAATCCGCGATTCGGTTGAAAGTCTGAGCGTCCTATTCCCGGACGATCTGGCGCAATCAGCCGTAAGCCCAATTGGATAAATACTTCATCGCCTAACAACAACGGCTCTAAACGAGAAGTTCCGCCACCATGAAAATAGAAAACGGGATGCCCGTTGGGGTCGCCGTACTCTGCATAGGCTAACCGTCGATCATCGGGTAGGGTGAGAAGATTCGTACTTTTCATGTTGGCGATCGCACGCACGATAGCTTTACGGCTTATATTCTTGCTCTGATACTTGTCTTCGTAGACTGCGAAAATTCCAGAATGGGCAGGGCTACTGCTGTGAAGCATATCAAAGTCGTCACAGTTGTGAGTGAGCACCACCCGGTCATATTAACTGGCATATTCTAGAATTTCGTCGTCAGGCGAACAGCAATACCAACATCGTTGACGGTCAGTACGTCGTGCCCTGATTTTCTGAGTAAGTTGACCAATATCCTCGATTGAGAATCTTCATCGATTAACAATTTCCATTCAAACAACTGGCCCAGGGCGATTCTGTGGCTGGGGTAGCTTTATGTCAGAATAATTGGGCTTTCTCTGCGAGATGACTATGCGTATCTTCATGACCGGCGCAAGTGGCTGCATTGGCCATTACCTGGTGGAAACGCTCATCAAGAATACTGACCACGAGCTGTTTTTGCTAATGCGCGATCCGGCTAAGCTGAGGGTATCGGTGAACCAGCGAGCAGGCGTACAGGTGCTGAAGGGCGACCTACGGGATATTGATCAGTATGCTGACCTGCTGAAGACGATAGACACAGCGATTTTGACGGCGACTTCCTGGGGCGACCCGCAGGAGAGCTATGAGATCAATGTAGAGAAAACCTTAGAAACGATGTCTCTGCTCGATCCTGAGCGCTGTCAGCAGGTGATCTATTTTTCTACCGCCAGCATTTTAGACCGGGACAATACGCCGCTTAAGGAAGCCGGGGAGATCGGTACTGACTATGTGCGCACCAAGTATATTTGCCATGAAAAGCTGAGTGAGTTGGCGATCGCCCCCCGCATCACCACCGTCTTCCCCACGCTCGTCTTCGGCGGCAGCGACACCAAGCCCTACTCCCACATCTCCAGTGGCCTCAGCGAAGTCGTCAAATACATCGGCATCATCCGCTTTCTCTCTGCCGACGGCAGCTTTCACTTCATTCACGCCCAAGATATCGCTGAAGTCGTTCGCCATCTGGTTGATCATCCTCCCGGCGATCAAGACGCTAGAGAAATCGTCATTGGCAACCCAGCTAGAACCGCCGATCAGGTCGTTCGAGAAATCAGTACTTACTTAGGAAAGAGACAGTATTTTCAAGTTCCGCTCTCTGCCGGACTGGCCAAAGCCATCATCAAAATCTTCAATATCCGCATGGCCGACTGGGACAGGTTCTGCATGAACTACCGCCACTTCACCTACGAAAATCCGGTTACCCCGTCTACCTATGGCCTAACTGATAGCTATCCCACCGTGCCAGACGTGTTTCGGTCAGCGGGTGTTGTGCCTAAGTCTTAGCTGCTATAGTACATTTGTCTAGTAGCCGCGCTCAGCGACCCCACTCAGCCCAGAACCCTCATGGCGATTATCTCTTCCAAACAATCCGCCGCTGACGATGGTGCTGAGAGAGGAAGTGTTAAGAAGAACAGTGCTAAAAAAGGCAGCGCTCAAGAAAACAATCCGCTAGCAGCAGTCAGCAATGCGCCCCAAAAAACTGACCTGCTAGAGGCAAACGCTAAGCCTGCCGAGCTTTCTCGCAATGAAGAAGGGCTCAGGCCGACCGCCATTAACGACTACATCGGTCAAAGAGCGCTCAAAGAAGTGCTAATGATCGCCATTCAGGCCGCAAAGTCCCGCCAAGAGCCGCTCGATCACCTGCTGCTCTATGGCCCGCCCGGACTGGGGAAAACGACTATGGCGCTGATTTTGGCCCAGGAGATGGAGGTAGACTGCAAGATCACCACTGCCCCCGCCTTGGAGCGGCCTCGTGACATTGCCGGACTGCTGGTTAATCTTAAAGCAGGCGATGTCCTGTTCATCGACGAGATTCACCGGCTCTCACGGGTGACTGAAGAGATTCTGTACCCGGCAATGGAAGATTCTCGGCTCGATATTACGATTGGCAAAGGGCAGAGTGCTCGAACCCGCAGCATTCCGCTCCAGCCGTTCACCCTCGTTGGTGCGACTACCCGGGTCGGAGCGCTGGCGTCGCCTTTGCGCGATCGCTTTGGCCTAGTCCAGCGTCTCCGCTTTTACGAAATCGACGAGCTCACCCAAATTGTTTTGCGGACAGCCGATGTACTTAAGACCACTGTGGTCGCTGATGGTGCTACCGAAATCGCCCGCCGGTCGAGAGGCACACCCCGAATTGCCAACCGCCTGCTCAAGCGCGTCCGCGACTATGTCCAGGTCAAAAAACTTGGCCCCATCGATCAGGCCACTGCCGCTGAAGCCTTGGAACTCTTTAACGTAGACCCCTGCGGCCTTGACTGGACAGACCGAAGGCTGCTGACGCTGATGATTGAAAACTTCAACGGCGGGCCGGTGGGTTTAGATACCATGGCGGCTTCTACTGGAGAAGATCCGCAGACGATTGAGGAAGTGTACGAGCCCTATCTGCTGCAAATTGGCTACTTACAGCGCACGCCAAGGGGTCGTATTGTCACCCCTGCCGCCTGTCGTCACTTGGGTTACGAAGCTATCTATAGTCGATTTGCCTTGCCGGATGCCCCTTTATTTAACTTGATGAGCACCCCGCAACCGCCTGATCCTTCTCCGTAACTAGGCAAGTTTACCTTTAGGCTAGAGAAAAGGATTCAGCACGGAGGCATCAAGATGGTCGGTTTGGGGCGGTGGGCGATCACAATCATGCTCGGCATACTGATGAGTCTAGGAGGACTATCCTGGCGCAGCCCGAACGCCAGCTTTGCCGTAGGTCTCTCTGAGGTAGAGCGATCGCCAATGAGCGCTCAGAAGATCGAGACAGTTAGCAAGCTTCGCAAAGCTGCTTTTGAAATGACTCAGTCGGGGCAGTTCGACTTGGCCGAAGT
Organism: Phormidesmis sp.; assembly: GCA_049646425.1. Lineage (GTDB taxonomy): Bacteria > Cyanobacteriota > Cyanobacteriia > Phormidesmidales > Phormidesmidaceae > Phormidesmis. Next base: position 7,163 of record JBARVU010000045.1, read on the forward strand.
TCAATGGACAGCTCTGATTGAGCAGCTGCCAGCAGAGGCCGCCGTCTGGAGCAATCGAGGCAACGTACGAGTCCGTCGAAATAACCTCGATGGTGCCCTAGATGACTACAGCCGAGCTATCAAGCTAGCCCCCCATCAACCCAACCCCTATCTCAATCGAGGCGCAGTGTGGGAAGCCATGGGCCAGTGGCAAAAAGCCATTGACGACTACAATCAAGTCTTGCGAATTGATCCAGACGATCCGGCTGCCTATAATAACCGGGCTAATGCTGAAGCCGGCATGGGAGAATGGGTTCTGGCGATCGCCGACTATCAAGCTGCGATTACACTCCAGCCTAGCTTTTCAACAGCCTATGGCAACTACGCGCTCGCGCTCTATCAAGCTGGCGATACAGATCAAGCGATACAGATCATGAAAAGCCTTGTCCGTAAATACCCGAACTTTGCCGACATGCGCGCGGCCCTCACTGCCGCCCTATGGGTTCAGGGAAAAGGCGGCGAGGCTGAAAGTAATTGGGTTGCCGTCGTTGGTTTAGACAGCCGCTATAAAGACATCAACTGGGTCAAAAGTATCAGGCGCTGGCCACCAAAAATGGTGAGCGCTTTAGAACAGTTTCTCACCCTCTGATCGCCCCAGAAGCCTCTAATCCCTCTGCGATTTTAATCTCAGCACCCTCAGTTTCCGTTCATTTTAGCCGTCTTGAAGTGTCGTTCATCAGTGTCTCACTCCCTCTCTAAGTAATTTTGTCAATTAGCTTAGCGCTTTTATTACGAACAATTTCATTCGATATGGAGCCATCGAGCCCTAAATTAACTCCTCCAGCTTGCCGAACGCTTCGCTTGAGTGCTCTATACTTCAAGCGCCGGTCAAAAGCATTTTTAAGCAAGATAAAATATCGATAAGTTGATAAAGCAAGGTGGTAAATTATACTTTCAGAGGGTTTCGACTTAGCAATATAAATTTTCTGCTAAGTATCAGGATATACACGGATCTAAGCAGATACGGAGCAGGCTACCATGGCTGCACTCCTGAGCTTCTATCCAGTTTGTGCCTATACCGGGAGGGACGCTCTTAGATTCAACGTATGAATGATGCTCAACGCTGTTCATGCGGCCATTTCCAAGCTTCCCTTCCTGTTTACGCGGAGAGTCTGACATGCTCAATCGCCTCATCAAACTTCCTTTTCTCCCTGGCCATTCTCCTTTTCACAGGTGCAGCGGCAGCTTGTTAAACGCTGCTGAGACAACGTTCAGCGGCTCCGGTCTCGCGCGCAAAGCGTTGGTTCCGGCTATTCATCCGACTGTAGGATGCCGCCAACCGATCAACGAAGCAGATAAGCAGCCCTTAGTTAAGCTGTCCGACCCCCAAGGGACCACCAGCCTTTCAGCCCGTGTGAGCTGTTCTGTAAATCCTATTAATACCGCTAGTTCCGAATCTGCTGACGACCGTCAGACCCACTGTCGTGTACCGAACCCTGATGTGAGCCCTGTTGACCAGTCTGTTTCAGCCTTAGACGAGGATGTCTTCCAGATGCAGCAGCACATCTGTCTGCAGCGACGGCTACGGCAGGCTGAGCGACAGCTTCGCAATTCGCTCGATCCTGAGGCTATCTATGGCGCTACGGTGGTGGAAACAGCGCATCTATTTAAGGCTAGGCAGGTGAGCCTGCTGCAATACGGCGCCGCCTCACAGTGCTGGCGGCAGATGGCCCAGTACTGTCAAGATCGGACGCTAGCATGGCAGCCACCGTTGACCGTCACGCCGATACAGTTTCCCAGTTTAATTAAGCAATTGTACCAGGGACGACCGCTGCAAATCTTTGCCGGTCAGCTCATAGCCGCAGCTGAGCCTGAGCCAGATACTCTGCCACCGAATGAGATCCGCCAGTGGCTTGATGCTTGGCCGGGTAACTGGTTGCTCGTACCCGTTAGAAATAGCCGCCTGACAACCTACTTTTTAAATGGTTCGCCTGTGACTGCTGGTTCGAGGCTGCTCTCAGAAAATTTGGAAACCGCAGCGCGCGCTGAAGCGCTATCAGACGAAAAGACCCTGGCAGAGCGCAGCGATGATATCAATAAGCACTGGGGCGTGATCGCGCTGGCGCTGCCTGAACAGAAAAGTTGGGTAGATGGGGCGATCGCTGCTGCCCAAAGCATCGCCTTAGAGCTGGCGCTGGCCTTGGAGCAAGCGCGCCAATATCAAGAACTGATTACAGCCAACCAGGAACTGCAAAAGCTTGCCCTTTCTGACAGCCTGACCTCTCTGGCCAATCGGCGGCGCTTTGACGAGCACTTGGCCGATGAGTGGCAGCGTTTAGCAAGAGACCAGCAGCCGCTATCGCTGATTTTGTGCGACCTTGACCACTTCAAACGCTATAACGATGCGTTCGGGCATCCCGCCGGCGATCACTGCTTAATTCGTATTGCTAGAGCCCTTCTTAACGGCCCTCAGCGTCCCGCCGATCTGGTTGCACGCTATGGCGGCGAAGAGTTTGCTATTATCCTGCCCAATACTGACACCCATGGGGCATGGCGCATTGCTCGAAAAATTCATGGCAATATCCGTGACCTCGAAATTGCCCACGCCCCTCACAGCGAAGAACCCTACGTCACGGTGACGATGGGCATCTCTACTGTAGTTCCCAGTCACGACAGCACCGCTCAGCTGCTGGTGCAGGCTGCAGACCTAGCGCTTTATCATGCCAAACAGCATGGGCGCAATCGCACTTACGTCCACGCTATCTACAATACGGTAGATAGCGCTGCGCTCAATGCGGGTGACGGCTCTCAGCCGCAAGTTATCCTTTCAACAGAAAGCTCTACCCTATCTTAAAGGGTTGCTTTCCCAGTCTTGAGTTCTCTAGTGGAGATGGCGATAGCCTACTAGCCGCGCAAAGCTCTCTGCTTCTAGGCTAGCGCCGCCCACCAGAGCCCCATCAATCTCACTTTGGGCCATGATTTCATCCACATTATCTGGTTTCACCGACCCCCCGTACTGAATAGAGACCTCCTGATTGTCTAGCAGTGAGCGAATCAGGCCAATCACTCGGTTGGCTTCGTTGCTAGCACAGGTATCGCCCGTGCCGATCGCCCAAATCGGCTCATAAGCAATGACCAAATTATATTGATTTACACCAACTAGGGCCTTGCCGACCTGGTCAGCGATGATGGCTTCTGTCTCATTGGCGTCGCGCTGCTGCTTGGTTTCACCGACACATAGTATAGGCGTCAGCCCAGCCGCTTGAGCCGCTTTTAGCCGAGCATTCACCGTTTCATCGGTTTCGCCAAAGTACTGCCTGCGCTCACTATGACCCACAATTACATAGCGAATTCCTAGCTCACACAGCATTGGGCCAGAAATTTCACCTGTGTATGCCCCTGACCGTTCCCAGTGAATATTTTGCGCGCCGATCTTGATCCGGCTACCCTGAAGCTTATCAGCCAGCACCCCCAGCGCTGTAAAAGGAACGCAGAGAACCAGCTCTCGCTCTTCCGGAATCTCCTCGAGTGAGGAGACCAACTTTTGCACAAACGCCAAGGCTTCTGCCTGAGTTTTGTGCATTTTCCAATTACCAGCAATGACAACTTTTCGCACGGGGATATCTTATAGGTGCAGCATCCTGAATCGTACAGGTAAACCAGGACTAAGGAAAGGATGAGCGAGGAAGGATGAACGATGAGCTTAGACACGCCCAGTCAACTTCATCCTTCCTACTTCTGACTTTCTATTCGACGCCTGCCGCCGATTTTGCCTCTGCGGCTTCATCGGGGTGAATGCCGAGGCGGGTCAGGTTGACCCGGCCTCGGCTGTCAATTTCACGCACTTTCACCAGCACTTCGTCATCGACATTCACTTCATCCTCGACTTTGTTGACCCGGTAGTCAGCAAGCTGAGAGATGTGAATCATGCCTTCTTTCCCAGGCATGAACTCGACAAAAGCCCCGATAGGAATCACGCGAGTCACCTTACCCATGTATACGTTGCCTGCTTCAGCGACGTGAGTAATGCCCTCGATCATCTTCTGAGCTTCTTTGGCCTTGTCTGAATCAACGGCTGAAATCGTCACCGTACCATCGTCTTGAATATCGACTTTGGCACCTGTTTTCTCGGTAATTGCCTTGATTTGCTTACCCCCTGGGCCAATCACCATGCCGATTTGGTCGGGATTGATCTGCATGGTCATCAGACGCGGGGCAAACGGCGAAACCTCAGTTCGGGGCTTTTCGATGGCTTCCAGCATCTTTTCTAAGATGTGCAAACGGGCCGGTCGAGCCTGATTGATCGCCTCGCCAATCACTTCCATGGGCAGGCCAGTGATCTTCATGTCCATTTGTAGAGCAGTGATCCCGCTGTCGGTACCGGCCACTTTAAAGTCCATGTCGCCTAGAAAGTCTTCGATACCTTGAATGTCAGTCAAGATCCGAACTTCATCACCTTCGCGGATCAGGCCCATAGCCGCGCCACTAACCGGCTGCGTAATCGGCACGCCTGCGTCCATCAGCGATAGGGTCGAGCCACAGACTGATCCCATCGAAGTCGAGCCGTTCGAGGAAAGCACCTCGGAGACCACTCGAATGATGTAGGGAAAGTCTTCCTGCGAGGGAAGTACCGGGAGGAGGGCACGTTCTGCCAGGGCGCCATGACCAATCTCCCGGCGACCGGGCGATCGCATAGGTCGGGTCTCACCCACCGAATAGGGCGGAAAGTTGTAGTGGTGCAGATACTTCTTGTCATCACTGGGATGCAGATCGTCCATCATCTGCGCGTCTCCGGGGGTACCCAGCGTCGTAATCGACAGTACCTGGGTGAGCCCCCTACGGAAGAGGCCAGTACCGTGGACTCGCTTAGGCAAAATGCCCGTGCGACAGGTGATTTCACGCACTTGGTCGAGCTTACGGCCATCGACTCTGACGCCTTCTTCGAGGATCTGAGCTCGCATCAGCTTTTTAGTCAGGCTCTTGAAAGACTTACCCAGCGCCTTTTTATTGCTGGCAACCGCTGTGCGAACGGCGTTGCCCTCTTCCATTCCTTCAATCTCGGTGGCGATTTCAGCCTTAATCGCATCCAGCTTGTCGTCGCGCTCGGCTTTGGTTTGGTCGAACTGTTTGAGGACTTCTTGCATGGATTGGGTGGCGCGATCGCTCAAAAAAGTCTCCAGCGTGGGATCAACTTCAGGCGGTGGCTCAGTCGGACGCTCCAGTCCCATTTCTTCCACCAGATCTAGCTGCGCTTTGATCAGGTCACGCACAACTTCGTAGCCAAAGTCAATCGCTTCGATGATGTCCTGCTCAGGCAGCTGGTTTGCCCCCGCTTCGACCATAATTACGCCATCGGGAGAACCAGCGACGATCAAATCGAGATCCCCTTCTTCGATTTCGGCGTAGGTAGGGTTGATAATAAAATCGTCACCCACTAGGCCAACGCGTACGGTTGCCATAGGGCCATAAAACGGAATTTCGGCTAGCAGTACGGCAATTGACGCGCCGGTTGCGGCTAGTACGTCAGGGGGGACGTCTTCGTCCATTGAGACCGTAGTGGCCACAATTTGAATGTCGTCGCGAATCCATTGAGGGAACAGAGGTCGCATCGGGCGGTCAATCAGTCGGCTGGTGAGGGTAGCGCGCTCGGGTGGTCGGCCTTCTCGCCGGAGGAAGCCACCAGGAATGCGTCCAGCTGCATATAGACGCTCTTCATAATCAACCAGCAGGGGCAGAAAGTCGATGCCTTCTCTACCAGAAGATCGCGTAGCTGTGACCAATACAGCCGTATCGCCAGAACTTACAAGTACCGAGCCACCGGCCTGGGGAGCCAACAGCCCCACTTTCAGGTGAATCTCTCGGCCGTCGATGGAAATCGACTTATCAATTTCTTGCATTGAGGAGTCCTTACTCTTTTTAGTTTTCTCATTTTGTGCTGTGGCAATCGTATCACTGATGACGAACCCTTGTATGGCTAGCGATCAAAAGCGAAAGCTACTTTTCAAACGTCTTCTCACCAGGGTTTGGCCCTTGCTGGAATGTCTATATGGAATGCTCACAATGCTGGCGAATAGTGTGATGAAAATATGGGCTGATGAAAATATCAGTAAATTCAGGCTAATGTAGGCCCAATACCCGCTGTTATTCACTCGCACTGTTAGCAAGGTAGCGTTTGACGCATGGTTCTTGACGTCTTCTATTCCTTCTCAGCACTATGGCAATTCTCGTCACCGGCGCTGCCGGGTTTATTGGCTATTTCCTATCTCTGCGATTACTGGAGTCAGGGACGCAGGTTTACGGGATTGATTCGCTAAATGACTACTACGATGTCGGACTGAAGAAAGGCCGACTGGCCCAGCTAAAAGCGTTTGAACATTTCACGTTCGAGCAGATAGATTTGAGTGATCGCCCCGCCATCACTCAGCTATTCGCCCAAAACTCCTTTAGCTGTGTTGTCAATCTTGCCGCTCAAGCAGGAGTTCGCTACTCTCTGGAGAATCCGCTTGCCTACGCTGATAGCAACTTACTCGGCTTTATCAATATTCTAGAAGGCTGCCGCCATAGCCATATCGGTCATCTAGTATTTGCCTCTTCAAGCTCGGTATATGGTCAAAATCGCAAGGTTCCCTTCGCTACCGAAGATCGGGTAGACCATCCGGTTTCCCTATATGCCGCCACTAAAAAAGCCAATGAGCTGATGGCACATTCCTACAGTCACCTCTACGAACTGCCGGTTACCGGACTGCGGTTTTTTACCGTGTATGGCCCTTGGGGACGACCAGATATGGCCTACTTCAAATTTGTCGAGGCGATCGCTCAGGGACGCCCTATCGACGTTTACAACCACGGCCAAATGAAGCGCGACTTTACTTATATAGACGATGTCGTCGAAGGCATTGTGCGAGTGATGAACAAGCCCCCGCAAAGGCTAAGCGCAGAAGCCGCCTCCACCGCCGCCCCCTACAAAATCTATAACATCGGCAACCACAGCCCGGTGACGCTGATGGACTTCATCACCACCATTGAGCAGGTGATGGGCAAAAAAGCCGAGAAAAACATGATGCCGATGCAGCCTGGCGATGTGCCCGCCACTTACGCCGACGTCCAGGACCTGATGGACGATGTTGGCTTCAAACCTGATACCCCACTATCTATCGGCATTCAAAAGTTCGTCGAGTGGTACCGAGACTATTACGGCTAATGGGCCGTTTCATCAGCTAGCACGTATGGCTGGCAAGAGAAATCTATAAGCCAACCTTGGGACACATATCTGCTAGCGGGCAGCTTGCGCACTCTGCATACTGCCCCTTACACAGGTGCTTACCAAACGGCATCAGCAGCCGGTTCGTCTCAATCCGATACTTTTCTGGCAGCTTCTCTTCCAGCGCCTTGGTCGTTTTCTCCGGTGTTTTGGTCGCCACATAGCCCCACCGATTCATCACCCGATGCACATGTACATCTACACTGATGTAAGGCTGCATGCAAGCAATGCCCAGCGCCAGGTGAGCACACTTAGGGCCGACCCCTTTGAAGCCGAGCATTACCGCTTCGTCACAAGGGAGTTCGCCGCCGTAGCTTTCGACGAGGGTCTGAGCGATCACCCAAATCTGCCCTGCCTTCCGCTCTGCGTACGTACTCTTGGCAATCAGCCTCTCAATTTCCGCTACCGACAGCTCGCTCATCGCCTGCGGAGTATTTGCCCTGGCAAACAGCTGCCGCGACACCGGCAAACTCACCTCATCATAAGTGCGGATCGAAATTATGCAGGAAACAAGCTGCTCAAACGGCGAAGTATAGCCCTCCTCAGCGAGCTGAAACATCGCCGCGCGTGGGTAACTTTGCATAAAATCTGTGAGGCGGATGAAGGCATCGTCGATATCAAAGGAAGGCATTGCAATCGAGAGTTTTCGGCACTGCTAGCCTAAACAGATGCGCTAAGTTTAGCAACGCTCCGGAAGCCTAATTTCAGCCCTGATACCCCTTGCCCACCAGTGCGCATCGTATGCTACATTTTATAAGCCGTAGATGGCGGGGGTCAGTGCCCGAGTGGTTAATGGGGGTGGACTGTAAATCCACTAGCTATGCTTACGCTGGTTCGAATCCAGCCTGGCCCACCATCTT
>JBARVU010000046.1:0-2372 GCA_049646425.1 Phormidesmis sp.
GAGTCGCTTTCGGTGACGGTGATTAGGTTTTGCTTTTCTGGGATGAGGTGTTGGACGATGAAAGGCATGGAATTCTTTATAGCAGACGGATGGTGGACTGTACGGCACTGGGTGAGCCGAATAGCATTGGCGTAATCGCACCTGTCGGTGGCGCTAGGTAGAACTGAGTTCTGAGGAAGGACTGTGATAGGCATCACAGCTTAGAATTGAACATGAGATGATTCTTTACTGTAGTCAGGCTACGATTGTATTTTATACGTTCGGAGGTTAGCGCGAGCTGTGACAGGTTTTGAGATCCGGAAAAAGCTACACCAGCAGGTTGACCAGCTTCTGCCTGACCAGCTCAACTTGCTATCTGATTTTTTAGACTTCTTACAATTTAAGAAAGCGAAGCCACCAGTTTCTAACAGTTTAACTATTGAACGTAAGCCAGGTTTGCATCCAGGTGCTTTTGTTGTGGGTGATGACTTTGACGACCCGCTTCCTGATAGCTTTTGGTTGGGTGAAGAATGAGGCTATTGTTGGATACGCACGCTTTTATGTGGTGGGACAGCGACCCAGACAAAATTCCAGAAGAGACTTTTACGCTGCTTAAGCAACCTAAGAACGAACTCTTGTTGAGTCTTGTCAGTGTTTGGGAAATGCAGATCAAAGTTCAGCTTGGCAAACTGACATTGAGAAATGACCTAAAAGATATCGTTCAGCAGCAGCAGACTACTAATGGTATTGAGCTATTGCCTGTTTCGCTGGCTCATGTTTTGGATATCGATGAGCTGCCTTACCATCACAAAGATCCTTTTGATCGGCTACTCATTGCCCAAAGCCGTGTTGAATCAGTTTCGCTCGTGAGTGGCGATCGCATTTTTCAGCAGTACGACTGTACAGTCGTTTGGTAAAGTCGTGTTTGATCATTAGCGATGGGGTGTGTTGGGCGGAGTCGCTTTCGGTGACGGTGATTAGGTTTTGCTTTTCTGGGATGAGGTGTTGGACGATGAAAGGCATGGAATTCTTTTGATTTTGCAGAAATTGAATAGTTAAAGCGAGCTGACGACGGCCTTTCTATAGTCTGTGCCTCTTTTTAATCGAAGATACTATTTCAATCCATCCATTTCGGTAACCGCAAATTCAGCACTGATGGCGGCCAGCTCTCTTTGAATGTCTGGATCGGCAGCCATTTGGCCTAGCTCAGAAAGTCGGGCCTGGGTATCTGGCGCTTGGGCGGGCAGTACGATAAATACGTTTACGTCTTTGCCTTCTGAGCCTGGGGGGAGCTGTACTTCTAGCCGATTGCCAGGGAGTACCTTGGTGGTGATGTGCAGGGCAGATTGCATGAGGTTAGCTCCATTGGTGGCTAGATATGGCTGAATACGCCAGAGTTCTATTCTATCGGTCGCGCTCTGTCTGTAGACTTTCCTTGATGACGGCGCGGGAGACTTTGAGGCGTTCGGGGATGACTTTTAGGTTGCTGACCGGCTCGGAGGATGAAGTCGCTGGTGATCGTGCCTTTTGCAAAGCCTGACTGGATTATTAAAAATGCGTGGTAAATTTCCTAATCCTCAAAGCTTTAATCATGTATAGCGTTATAGCGTGGCTTGAAACGCTTGCTCGAACGGGCGATCGCCCCCTGCGTAAATTCACACATTCTCTGGCAGTCGACCCTGCATATAACAACCAAAGTTGGTCGATTTCACCCATGCTATCAAGTCGCTCAGTGGCCTACGCTACCAGCAGCACTAGCCGCCGAGTACCTTCATGCTGCCCTCCTCATCTGCCCGACACCGGTTCTCTGTTCAGTTCAAGCGATCGCTTCACCACCTTTGCGCACTCGGGCTGACGACCGCGATCATAGTAGCTAGTTCGAGTCCGCCCGTCGCGGCCCAAACTGTTGGCGGTCTCACCTTTGCGCAGACTATGAACGTCGGCTACGCAGCCTCCCGCCAAGGAGATTTCAATACCGCCTTGATCAACTTTCGCAGGGCTCTGACAATGCGGCCAAACAATCCCTATGCAGCCGCAGCCGCCGATAATATGGCTTACTACATCCAGTACGAACGGGTCGCCACCCGGCAGCGGGCTATCGATCAGCTAGAGTCACGCTTAGCTAGAGCGACCGCTCAAAAAGACTGGATCTGTGCGGCAACGACGATTGATCAGCTGACGACTTACACCACTCCCAACTCTCTTGACCGAGAGCGCTTGACGGGTCGGCGCGGGGAGATTGGAGGCTTGCTAGATGCCCGCACTGACTATGAGAGCTGGTCTACTGTCTGTACTGCTCAACGCCCTGTCTATTAGGTAGTCAGTAGTCAGTAGTCAGTAGTCAGTAGTCAGTAGTCAGTAGTCAGTAGTCAGTAGTCAGTAGTCAGTAGTCA
>JBARVU010000047.1:0-19865 GCA_049646425.1 Phormidesmis sp.
TGATTAAAGACTACCACGGTCCTGCCTGCGCCTATGGTGCCAGCCCATTTGGGGCCTACACCGCAAACGCCGAAGGCAATCGCTTCATTAACTGCGACTACTGGAGCGGTCAGATGATGTTGGAAACCTGGAAAGAGCTGAACTCAGGAAAAGGGCCGGTGCATCTGAAAATGTATCACCTGGACGACGACACCATTTCGGAAATTGAGCAGGTGCTATGGGCAAACGAGCGGCCTAGCCGAGAGCGGTTTCACAAAGGCCGCAAACAAAACTACCGCACCCACGGCGTAGAGATGAACATCTCTGAAATCGGCCTCTGTAGCGGCCACAGTGCGAGCGGCGTCTGGGTTAATGAAAAAGCAGAGACAACTATCCCAGGTCTCTATGCAGCGGGCGATATGGCCAGCGTTCCTCACAACTACATGATTGGCGCATTTGTCTCCGGACGACTGTCGGGGATTAATGCGATGGAATACATTCAAGATGTAGAGCATGTAGACCCCGACGAAGCCTTTTTAGCGGCTGAACAAGCGCGCATTTACGCGCCTCTTGATCGGCCCGATGGCGTCCCCCATACCCAGGTAGAGTACAAGCTTCGCCGGTATGTGAACGACTATCTCCAGCCGCCCAAATCACCGACACACATGGACATCGGCCTAGGGGCTTTCGAGCAGTATCACGAAACTTTAGACATTATGGGCGCTAGAGATCCTCACGAGCTGATGCGCTGTATGGAGGTTCACTTTATCCGCGACTGCGCAGAGATGGCTGCTAGGGCCTCACTCTACAGAAAAGAGAGTCGCTGGGGCCTCTATCACTATCGCCTGGACTATCCTGATAAAAACGATGAGGAATGGTTCTGCCATGCAAACTTGAAGAAAAGTGAGCGCGGCGAAATGGAAATGTTCAAGCGCCCGGTCGCCCCGTACATTGTGGATGTGGACTTGAAGAAAGAGACTTACGACGTAGCCGTAAGGTAAAAGTCCTCCTCCCTGACAAACAATTTGTTCTTCACTGGAGATTTCCTAATGGCTCTAACAACCCAGCGTGTTGACGTTCCTGTAATTGTCGATGAATCCAAATGCCTCGAAAAATGCACGGCCTGCATTGAGGTTTGCCCGCTAGACGTTTTGGTTAAAAATCCGGAGACCGGCAAAGCCTATATGAAGTACGACGAGTGTTGGTTCTGTCTTCCTTGTGAAAAGGAATGCCCTACCAATGCAATCACCGTTCAGATTCCATTTTTGTTGCGTTAGGGAGCCTTCTAAGTGATGTCTCAGCCAAATATTGATCCAGAAGTGGTGCAGTGGGTAGAAATGCTGCGATCGCCCGACCTCAACGACCGCCTTGTCGCCGCCAAAGCGCTCCAGCACCTGGGCGATGAAGATGCCATCGACACCCTGATTATCGCCCTCAAAGATGAAAGCCCCAAAGTTCAGGAGATTGCCGTCACTGCCCTTTGGGAAATGGCAAACCCGGTGGCGATTCCGCCCTTACTCGCCTGCTTGAGCGCTGCCCACACAGAAGCCGTTCGCACAGAAGCCCTGTCTGCACTCAAGGAGATGGTTTCTCCCGATGACCTGCTGACGCTGCTAGACGCAGTGCAGATAGAAGACGAAAGCGTGCAGCTAAATGTGCTGATCTTGCTGCGCAAAATTCACGACGCGCAAGCATTGCCGTACATTGTGCCCTTCTTCACCTCGCCGAATCCAGCCCTCCGAGAAGCCTCCGTGGTTACCCTGCGCTACCTCAATCAGGTAGTCCGGTTTGAACCTGCCCTAGCCCTGGTAAAAGATCCGGTCGAGGCCGTTCGCCGAGCCGCCATTCTCACCCTGGGGCACCTGAGCGATCAGGCGGTAGTGCCCCTCCTCTGTGAGGTGCTGATCGCTGACCCTGACTGGCAATGTCGCCGTAACGCTGCTCAGTCTTTAGATTTGCACGCGACAACAGATGCCCTGTCTGCTCTGATGACTGCTCTGGATGACGATCATTGGCAGGTGCGTAAGTTCACTGCCCGAGCCCTACAGAGCGTGGCTGACGAAACGGCCATTCCCGCTCTGATCAAGGCGCTTTCAGATGAGTTTTCTGACGTGCGGCGAGATGCGGCGATCGCCCTTGGCAACATTGGCAACCCAGACGTCCTGCCTGCCCTCAAGCAAACCCTGGACGACCCGGATCGAGATGTGCAAATCTTCTCTCAGCGCGCTATCCAAAAAATCCAGGAGCAGCTAGCAGAGACCCGCCATGCCTAGCCACGAGTCTCCCTTTCGCCCTCAGCATCAGTCTCAACATCGCTCTGGTGATAGCTCGCCTACCAGCCCAGCAGTAGCCGCGCGAAAACAATCGGTTATTCACTGCCTGAAACAAGTTGTCGAACCGACCCTAAATAACAACATCGTCGATCTGGGCATGGTGCGCAATCTGCGCGTCGTCGACAACTACGTCTATCTGCGACTGTACATTGGCGTTCACCAGCAGGCTCTGAAAGATCAGGCCCAGCTAGCCTTGGGAGATTTAAGCTGGTGCCAAAAAGCCTACATTCAGCTTTGCACGATTCCGGGCGTGCGGACAACGCTGGCCGTCTCCAGCGGCAAAGGCGGCGTCGGCAAATCGACGACTGCTGTCAATCTGGCTGCGGCACTTAGCCAAACCGGGGCAAAAGTAGGCATTCTCGATGCCGATATCTATGGCCCCAACGTACCGCAAATGTTGGGACTCACTCAGGCAGCGGTAGAGGTGGTTGAAACTGCCGATGGCTCCAGGTTTAAGCCGTTGGTAGCGCATGGTATCAAGGTCATGTCGGTGGGGCTACTGGCGGAGCCTGACCATCCGCTGGCGTGGCGTGGCCCGGTGCTGCACAAGATTATCACGCAGTTTATTCAAGAAGTCGACTGGGGCACGCTGGACTATTTGCTGATCGATCTGCCGCCGGGAACAGGCGATGCCCAAATTACGATTGTTCAAGAGAGCCCGATTTGCGGCGTGGTGATGGTGACGACTCCTCAGCAGGTAGCGGTGTCTGACGTGCGGCGCAGCATCCATATGTTTCGTCAGGTTGGGGTGCCGGTGCTGGGGCTAGTTGAGAATATGAGCTATTGGGTCTGTGGGTGCTGTGGTGATCGCACCTCTATTTTCGGCACGGGGGGCGGTGAGCAAATGGCCCACGAGCTGGAAGTGCCTTTGCTGGGTCAGGTGCCCATCGATCCTCAGGTGTGTCAGGGCGGCGATACCGGCAAGCCCCTGCCGCTGATGGATAAAACAGCGCCCCTTTCGCAGGTGTTTGGGGCGATCGCTGCCGGTATCAATCAAACGTTTCACCCCAGCCTTCATGCCATTGGCTGAGCGCATTCCCTCACAGTTTCCTCAAAATAATGTTCTATAAATAGAGCGTGAATGCTCGGTGCCTGGTCACTTACAACACTGACCAGGAATCGACTATTCGCAAATCCTACCACCCACAAACCCTGTCACCCCATCGCGGCATGGCTGAGATGACTGTGGTTCACTTGCCCTGTGAAGGCAGCAGTGGTGCTAGCAGGCCGCGAGACAGTGCCCTGAGGATGTGAATATCATGAAACGTATTATTCCAGCTGATCGTCCGCATCAGCCCGGCGAGCAGTCCGATCATTCCTCTAACGATGACCTTCTACACGACCTGAGGGCAGCCGTTGCTGATCTCAAAGCGATAAATCCATGGGCCGGGTTTTTCAGATTTACCAGCTTGGGCTGTGTCACCGTCGGCCTGGCCGTGCTTACCTGGCACGCCAGTCATCTTAGCGGGTTTGTATTGGGGGCGATCGCCACCAGCATTCCCTACGCCTTCTGGCTCATCTGTACCCACGATGCCACCCATCGCAGTCTCACCGGTTGGGCCTGGTACGACACCCTCATGCCCCGGCTGATCTCCTGGCCCATGCTGTGGCCCGTAGGTACCTACAACCAGCTTCACCGGCTCCACCACGGCTGGAATGGCAGCGACCTGCGCGACCCTGAAAGAATCCAGTGGACAGCAGCAGACTATCAGTCAGCGCCCGCTTGGCAACGGGGCTATGTCCGCTATCAATGGGTCGTTGACATCTTCATTCTCGGTGGCCTTGGCGCAATCTTTAAAACCTTTGCCAATGGGCTGAAGCTGCGAGACAACGCGCCTCACCTGCCAGCACAGATGAGCATCGATGCGGTTGGCATAATAGTGGTACAGACCGCAATCCTCAGCTTCCTCTATCTCCAGAAGATCAGCCTTGGGAAGTATCTCTTATTTTGGCTGTTGTTGGAGCGCGGTATCAGCGTCATTATCGAAACGAGAGATCACTTAGAGCACTACGGTCTATGGCAACAAGCCAGCAATTACCAGCTCACACAGCTCTACGCCTGCCGCAACGTCAAGGCGGCTGGGTGGGTTAACTGGCTGATGGGAGGACTGCCCTATCATTCTGTGCATCATGCTTTCCCGCAAATTCCTTATTACCAGCTGCCTGAAGCCTTTCGGCGAATTCAGTCTGTGCTCCATCGGCACCAGCTACCGCCGATGGTCATGGAGTCAGGATACCTTGCTGCCAGCCTGCGCCTGAGCACACACCCTAGCTTAATAGACCCAGGGGAGAGGGATAAGATGCTTAAAAGTACAAAGTGAGAGTACTAGGACGCCTATCAATCAATAGAGCAGCTCTCTTCGTCGCAGGATATGCTGTCGGCGGTTGCTTCTGCTGGCACAATAGTGAACCCGCCTACTCGCAGGTTTTCAAACCCAAACTGCCTCTGCAAGACCTGACTAAAGCTAGCAATGATATCTGGCAGCTGCTTCTCGATATCAGCGCGCAGCTGATCGGCCTCGGGCGGCGGGCTTCCGACAGTTTCTACAGGCATAAAACGAACGGCCTCTATAAAACGAGAGAAGGACATTGCAGGGTGATAATTGCACCCTGTCCGCGCCGACTAAAGCGCGTTTCCTGCTGATTGTAGCGGATGGTTTTGATCGCAGTTTCAGTCATTACAAACTGTAACCTGCTTTTTCTTTGTAGTTCCGGCGACGATTAACCCAGCCCCTAATATCACTAATGCAAGCTCCACACCAGGTTCAGGAATGCTTTCAGACTCAATTTTATCCCCTGCTAACGCCGGGAACAGCTCGGGAGGTCGACGATATTGAGTAGATTGTTCATAGCTGTATGCAAGCTCGATCAGCCGCCCTTCATCAAAAGGACGACCTAGGAACTGAAGACCGGCTGGGAGCGTATCGTCAACGGTAAAGCCCATCGGTACTGTCAGCGCCGGGAATCCGGTTGGGGGTGCTATCTGAAAGCTGTTGTTACCGCTAGGGCTTTCCAAATCTCCGATTAAACGAGGTGAATTGCTCCATGTCGGGTAGATCAATGCATCGTACTCACCTGAATTCATAATCGAGAGCACAATCTCTCTCATGTTCTGCCTAGCCGCTTCAGCCGCTAAAAAGTCATCTCGGCTTTCGGGTGGCACATCACCTACTTCAGCAGAATTGAGTAACGCACCCTCAATAGAGGGATCAAACAGGCCCGATTCGATAATATCGTCAAGCGTCTTGACCGGAACGTCTGGCCCCCGGCTCTCCAGATACCTGTTGATATCGTAGTTAAAGGTATTGCCGCCGTCGAAAGAGGCTCTATACAAATCAGTTAGATTGGGTATGCCCACAGACTCAACCGTAGCACCTTGCTCAGCTAAGTCAGTAATGGCCCTATCCATCAAGCTTCTAATTTCTGGGTCGGCAGTGGAGGTAAAGTCGTTTTCGGCGGTAGGGCGAAATAGCTGGTCGACTACACCAATACGACTCCCTTCTAGTCCCTTCGCATTCAAGAAAGCGGTGTAGTCTGGCAGATCAACGCCCTTCACAGCTTCTGTAGAGGGGTCAGCTGGGTCATATCCCGCAATAGTAGATAATACAAGCGCTGCATCTGCAACAGTTCTCACCATCGGGCCGCCAATATCTCGGGGCAGAAATAGCGGAACAATGCCGTCGCGACTAGTCAGGCCAATCGTGGAGCGAATGCCAACCAGTGCAGTGTGAGAAGAAGGCCCTCGGATAGAATTTCCCGTATCTGTTCCAAGCCCTAGCGTGCCAAAGTTTGCCGCTACGGCAGCAGCGGTACCGCCACTAGAACCCGCTGGAACCCGATCTAGATCGTAGGGATTGCGAGTGGTGCCCAAGATAGAACTAACCGTTACATTTGGGCTGAAGGCAAACTCTGCCATGTTGGACTTCGCTAGAACGATTGCACCTGCCTCTCTTAACTTGCGTACCTGAAAGGCATCGTCCGGTGGAATGGAACCCGCCAACGAGAGAGAACCACCGGTTGTCGGCAAGTCAAACGTGTCATAGTTGTCTTTAACAATGAGAGGAATTCCGTGCAGTGGGCTTCTAGCACCCGTAGTTTGTCGCTCTATATCTAACGCTTTGGCAGTTTCGACGGCCTGAGGATTAATCGTCACAATCGAGTTCAGAGGTTTGCTACCAGCTTTGTCGAAAGTGTTGATGCGATTAATATATAAATTTACGAGCTGCTCTGAGGTGAGCGTACCGGAGTCGAAGGCACTGTTGATATCTGAAACAGTTGCGTCAATCAGGTCGAAGGAGGCGGCCTTGGAGGCTTCTATACGAAACACGAACGGAGAGACTGCGATAGTGACCGCAGCTGCGAAGCGCTTTAACGAATGTGACAACGAAACTAGACTCCAATCGCTACGTATATGGCTTGAGTTCAGTCAGATCTTGATTTTCAAACAAAGCTTGTTTCTAATGTTACAGAACCATATCACTGAGGAATGAGTGAGCGTTGTAAACTGAGCTACAAAGAGAGCGTAAAAAAGCTAGGAAGACTATGCTCAGATGGTGATCTGTGGGCTGTGTTGATTCTTCCGTGAGAGCAAAGCTAAAGCAGAGAAGCGAATTGCGTGACGGTAGCCAAGCGCGCTAAGCCTATTTTTCCACTGATTTGTTGCTATTGTGCGCTACGGGATTTCGCTACTCTGCTGACTCTGCTAAAGGGGCGTAAAAAGTTCCTTCCACCTCAACAATATCATCTTGGTTCAATCGATCTACTTCGACAATCGTTCTCGGTGGGTATGGGCCCTCTCCCCACAGCTCCTGCTGAATTTGATTCACGATAGGGCGATACCGATACATGTCCGTCACATACACAATCAGCCGGACACTGTCTTGCAGCGTTGCGCCTTCTGATTCTGCGATTAGCTGCATGTTCATAAAAGCCTGCCTAACTCGGCCTTCCTCATCGGCGACTAATTCGTTCGTTTCAGGATCGATGCCTCGCATGCCTGCAACGTAGATAAAGTCGCCTGCCCGGGTGCCTAGTCCCCACGTGGCTGTAGGAATGATACCGCCTGCTGGCGTAAGGGCTCTGACGCCGTTCGGGGAGACAGGGGGGCCTTCTTGAGCACTCGCGCCTACTGCTGCGATCGCCCCACACAACAAGAGACTGCCAAAAGCAACCAGATTTAGTTTCATCCTGCAAAGCTCCTAAATTTGAAATGGCTTATTCAGTCCCAACAGTGCGCCGAAGGGATTGAAGGCTATTGAAGATCAGCGGAAGCGAGCCCATGCCGATAATCACTGCGATGCAGAGACTCATAATTTCATCGACCCAGTTCCAGTGAAATGTCCAAATCAGGATAGCCGAGACAATCACACCCGCCGAACTGACAGTATCTGCCAACACATGTAGAAACGCGCCGCGAACGTTGAGATCGTGCCGACTGTGGTCATGTAAAACTGACGCGGCCATAATGTTGACGCCCAAGCCCACAATCGCGGTTGCCAGCACAACCTCGCTCGCGACGGCGGGGTGCCCTCCCTGAAATCGATTCACCGCTTCCCACGCCACCCACCCTGCAAGAACTAGCAGACCTGCCCCGTTCGCCAGCGCAGCCGCAACTTCTGCCGTCTGTGCACCCCATAGATGCTTTCGCTGAGTAGCCAGATGTGCGATCCAGGCTGCGCTGATCGCTAAGCCTAGTGCCAAGCAGTCCGAAAGCATATGGCCTGCATCTGTCATCAGCGTAAGGCTGTGGCTCCACTGTCCTGCCGTCCACTCAAAGAGCGAGAATCCGCCCGACAAAAACAACCCAATGCGCAGCGTGCGAATTTTGTATTGAGTGGTGGAAGGGGGTTCAGGTAGCTTACCCTGCAACAAGTTATCGGCTGAGCACTGACAGGGGCGCATGTACTTGAGGAAAAAGTTTTTTATATCGCTCATTTCGGTGCTCTCCAACAGTCGACATTGCAGCCAGTGCTCATTAGCATGGCGACCGGTGCCATTGGAATTGGTGTCATCAGAATCTGAAGTAAGCGCAGAATACGGATCTGATTGCGTAAGTTCTGTATCCTGGCTCACCAATTGACCGACAGGAATTAAACAGAATTGTTCTCTCAGGTGAAAAGCGGCTCACCTGACTCTCAAAGCAAGCTGCGCTTTCTGCGCCGTTCGTTAGAAAAGCAAATTAAATGACTTCCTCTGTAGTTTTGGCTACACACGGGTGTATCAAAACCTAGTTCACTATTGCGTGTTCATGCACTGTGACGAGCAAAAGGATAAATCGCGATGAGAATTGTGCAGATGTGGTTTGAAGGGGTGATAAGGGAACTTCAGAAAAGTCTTGCATGGCTCCGAGAGAGGCAGATCTTTAAGGGCGGAAGGCTGCGATCACGAAACCTTCCATACGGAAAGCCCCTTGCACTCTCGCTAGCAACCATGCTTTTTCTTTGGACTATCAACAGTTCACTCAGATCTTTGGCCTCAGATGAGATCGCTCAGACAACCGGTCAAACCTATGAAGTGAAGTCAACGCCCGACCATGTGATCTGGGGTGAACTCTTTAAACCCGATAGCGAGCCAATCCTGACGGTTCAATCAGGCGACCAGGTGACCTTGGAAACCGTTTCTCACGAGGGAATTTTGGCGGATCAGGGCGACACGGTTAAGTTTTTAACCGAGCGAGGCATTAAACGAGAAGACATCTTGCCCGACCAGCTTGATGTAAAAGCGAACGTCGAGAAAACTGGCCCTGGCCCTCACGTCATCACCGGCCCCATTTATGTAGAAGGTGCAGAACCCGGTGATGTGCTAGAAATAAAAACGATAGGTATTGCCTACCGGGTACCCTACGGCGTTATTTCTAACCGGCACGGCAAAGGCTCACTGCCAGGAGAGTTCCCGATCAACGAGGCAGATATCTACACCAAAGTGATTCCTGTCGATATGGCCAAGGACATCGGCGTCTTCCGCCCTAGCAATGGTCGACCTGACATTGGAATCCCATTGAAACCTTTTATGGGAATTATGGGCGTTGTTCCAGCGAATGTAGAAGACGCCGTCAATTCTATTCCGCCCGGTGTCTACGGCGGTAATGTGGATATCAAACGATTGGGCATTGGCAGCAGCCTTTACTTGCCCGTGCAAGTGCCGGGAGCACTGTTCTACTCTGGCGATCCGCACTGCGCCCAGGGGAATGGAGAAGTGGCACTGACGGCGATTGAGTGTTCACTAACACCCACTTTTGAACTCGTGCTGCACAAAGATATGGCGCTTGAGCAGCCTATGGGTGAGACTGAAGATGCTTGGATTTCGGTAGGGCTAGATGAAGATCTTGACGAAGCGATGAAAGAGTCGGTAAGAGAGTCCCTACGCATCGTCAACAGTGAATATGATCTCACTGAGCAGGATGCGCTGCTGCTCGGGAGTGCGGCGATTGATTTTGAAGTCTCCCAAGTTGTCGATATCGTCAAAGGTGTCCATGGCGTCATTCCTAAGCAGTTGTTTCAGCCGATGGAACAAACGCCAGAATAGCGACGCCTCTGCTTGCGGCGGCCAAGGGCGGGTTAGACTGCCCTTGGGATGGCAGCAGACTGACCGATGAGGGGTTTACACACTAACCGAATTAAGGCCCAGTGCAATCAGACTAACCAGTCCAATCAGGCCGAGGGCTCGGCGGAAGTAGTTGACGCCCTCGAAGAGTTCCTGCCAGGCCCAGGTAAATAGTGCGCCGAATGCAACCAGACCTAAAGCGGTATGGATCTTGCCATCTGAAAGTACGAACCGAAGGAATGCTGCGGCTACACCCACCAAGACCGGCAGGTTCGGGGCTTGAGCAATTACAATATTGCCTTCACTGTCCCGAAAGGTGCGATCAAACAGTGTAGCTTCCTTTGTCTGAGGCGATGTCATCTGTCCTACCCAAAATACGACTGGGAGTTAATGTAGCGCTATCCCTCCGGCGGTACCTGTACCGGACGTTAGACTATCTGTACTCATTCCAATAAATTTACGCCTCTGCTAGGGCGGGCAGGGTGAAGTAAAAAGTGGTGCCTGCTGTCGGGCCTGAATCGACCCAAATACGGCCACCGTGATTTTCAACGATTTTTTTGCAGATGGCAAGGCCGATGCCGGTGCCAGGATAGTCTGCGGCGCTGTGCAGCCTGCGAAAAATTTGGAAGATTCTGTCGAAGTCTCCAGGATCTATGCCAATTCCGTTGTCGTGAATGCCAAAGCGCCATAAGGCTTCTTGAGCCTGCACTGATACGGTGATTTGAGGGGCTTGATCGGGCGGATGGTACTTCAGCGCGTTGCTGAGCAGGTTTTGAAAGAGCTGGGCGAGGCGGGTTTTGTTGCCGTTGACCCTGGGCAGCGAATCGGTGGTTACCGTTGCCTGCCGCTCTCGAATCACGGGCTTGAAGTCCGAAAGGATCTGGGCCATTACCTGATTGCAGTCGACAGGTTCGCGGCTCGGCGCTGACTGGCTCACCTGAGAGTAGGCTAGCAAGTCCTGGATTAAGCCTGACATGCGTCTGCTGGCTTTGACGATGTGCGCAATGTACTGGTTCACAGGCTCATCAGCGGCGTGATCGCGATAGCCCACTTCTAGCAGCTGCGCAAACCCTAAAATGCTCTGAAGCGGCTGCTGAAGATCGTGAGAAACAACATGGGCAAACTGTTCTAGCTCCTGGTTAGAGCGCGCTAGCTCCTGGTTTAAGTGCTGAAGCTTATCGAGGGTTTGCTGCCTTTCAATGGCGTAGTGAATAGCTCGAACCAGCCAAATGCGGTTGATTTGGCCTTTGACTAAATAGTCCTGCGCGCCAGCACGGAGGGCGGCGATCGCAATCTCCTCATCATCCAGTATCGTCAGCACCAAAATAGGCACGTCCGGACTGGCCTGATGTGTCTTCTTCACCGTATTCAAGCCTTGGCTGTCAGGCAGAGACAAGTCTAGCAAGACAGCCCCAAATGAGGTCTCATGGAGGTAGCCAATCGCCTCATCAAGCCGCTCAGCGTGAACCAACTCGACCGGCTCCCCTGCCGCTAGCAGCTTCCGCAGTAGATAAACATCCGCTGGATTGTCTTCAACTAAAAGGACTTTGAGAGGGGAACTCATCATGACAAACTGACCGGCTTAAGAAATAAAAACGCATGACACATTGTTATCTTGAAAATTTCCTTATTGCTGAAAAGAGGGCAGCTTGACCACCGTTAGCCAAAAGTCTTCAATCGATTCCACTACTCGGACGAACTGTTTGAGGGTGACCGGCTTGGTAATGTAGCAGTTGGCCCGAAGTGCGTAGCTTCTGGCAATATCCTCTTCCGCCTCTGACGTAGTCAACACGACAACTGGAATATTACTCAAGGCCGGATCGTCTTTTATTTCTGCGAGAACCTTGCGGCCGTCTTTTCTCGGCAAGTTGAGATCTAACAAAATTAAATCCGGGCGCGGCGCGGTTGAATAAGCCCCCGTTTGCCTCAGAAAGTCCATCGCCTCTACACCGTCCTCAACGATGTGTAAGGTGTTCATCACTTTTGCCTTTTCAAAGGTTTTGGCAGTCAGCTTGGCATCGCTAGGCGAATCTTCTACTAGCAAAATATCAATGGGGCTAGCATTAGCGATATTCATAGAGGCGCTTGGCTTGTTTAGTGGAAGGCTTCACTAGTTTAGTGTCTTCCGGCTCAGGCAGCGTGAAGTAGAAAGATGTTTCCTGCCCCAGCACAGAGCCCACCCAAATTCGCCCACCGTGCCGCTGAATAATTTTTCGGCAGATAGCGAGACCAATGCCGGTGCCTGCGTAGTGCCGGCGGGTGTGCAGCCTTTGGAAGATCTCAAAGATTTGCGCAAAATAGTCAGGATCGATACCAATGCCATTGTCGCGCACGCAAAATTCCCACTCATCGCCTTTTAAGACGGCTGAGATATGAATATGGGTTGGTGCTTCACTGTGAAACTTGAGGGCATTGCTAATCAGATTTTGAAAGAGCTGCTGAATCTGCGAGACATCTGCTAATAGCTCAGGCAGAGGATCATAGGTCACGGTAGCATTGCACTCCCCGATCGCCAGTTTCAAATTGCCCAAGACTCTCTGGAGCGCATCATCGCAGGACATGGGTGAAAAGTCTTCGCCCCGCGTCCCTACCCGCGAATAGGCCAGCAGGTCTTTGATCAGCTGCTGCATGCGAACGGCGCCATCGGTAATAAAGTCGATGTACTCATGGGCTTCATCGTCGAGGCGATCGCGGTATTCCTCTCCCAATAGCTCGGTAAAGCTGCTGATGGTTCGCAGCGGCTCCTGTAAGTCGTGAGAGGCGACGTAAGCAAACTGCTGAAGCTCTTCATTTGAGCGCTCTAGCTCCTGCGCTCGCCGCTCTAAGGCTTGGGTGCGTTCTTTGACCTTGGTTTCTAATTCTTCGTTGAGCTTGCGGAGGGATTCTTCTGCCTGCTTGCGATCAGTAATTTCATTGCGAATCGCCACAAACTGATAGGGCTGACCCGAGGCATCTAGCAGCGGCACAATCGTCGTATCCACCCAGTAAAAGCTGCCGTGCTTGGCTCGATTCTTGATTTCTCCCCGCCAGACTTGCCCGCCGATAATCGTTCGCCACATTTCTTCGAAAAACTTAGACGAATGATGGCCTGAGTTGATCAGTCGGTGGGTTTTGCCAATGATTTCGGCGCGGCTGTACTGGGCAATCTCGCAAAACTTATCGTTCACTTCAACGATGCGCCCCTGGGGGTCAGTAATGGCGACAATCGAAGAGGCATCTAGGGCAAACTTTACCCCTGCTAGCTCCTCGAAAGATCCCCTGAGCTGAGCCTCCATCTGCTTACGTTCGGTAATATCGTAGATGGAGCCCGCCATCCGGGTAGGCTGGCCTGCTTCGTCCCAAACTGCTTGACCCCGAGCTCGCATCCACAGGTAGCTATTCTGCTTTGTCCGCAGCCTGTACTCCACATCATAGGGTGTCTGCTGCTGCAAGTGGCGCTGTATCGCGGCTAAGACATGTGCGCGATCCGCTGGATGCAGGTGCAATTCGAACCAGCTGAACTGATTTTCCATCGCGTGCGCTCGATAGCCGAGCATCTCTTCGAAGCGAGCTGTGTAGTAGACTTCGCCGGTTAGAATGTTCCAGTCCCACAGCCCATCTCGCGACCCTTCTATCGCTAAAATGTATCGTTCCTGACTTTCTCTAAGCGCGGCTTCTGACTCCTGAAGCGCTTCGAGCTCTTCGCGCAGCTGCTGATTGAGTTTTTGTAGCCCTATAGTCTGGCTCTTTACCGGGTTATCTATTTGGCTGTCTGTCAGTGCGTCCATGGTAGATATTTAGGTAAGCAGGATAAAGTATAGAGCTATTCCGATCCTCAGAGCTCATCTTAGGCTATCTCGCGAGATACGCTACGCAGACGTTGTACCTCACGTTTTCCTCATAACTTTTATGTAGGCTACAAAGGTAGTTGTTCAAGAGAGAACCAGCATGAATACGAATCTCGAAGACACCACTCCCGTATTAGATACCACCCCATCAGTATCAGAGACCACTCTCCATTCTGAAGAAAACGCTGATAAAAAGGTGACAGTCGAAGAATTTAAGATTTCAGGCGATGCCCTAGTCGGTCAGATCAAGGCATTGATTCAGCATGGCAACATTCGCCGCATTATTATCAAGAATGAGGAAGGCAATACGCTGATCGAGATTCCGCTGACGGTCGGGGTAATTGGCGGGACTATCGGCGCGGCTTTGTTCCCAGTGGTTGCTGCGGTTGGGGTGATTGGCGCCATGGTTGCCCATCTGACAGTAGTCATTGAGCGGAAAGCACCTGATTAGATCGCTCTGTCATATACAACTCAAGGATATTTCACTCACCATCTCCCTTCCATGACGACTCAATCTCACAATTCTTCACCGCAGCGGCTGCTAGATCGAACGGCCGCCGGTAAGGCTCTGGCAGCAAAGCTCAAAGCCTATGCTAACCAGCCTGATACGCTAGTGCTGGCCCTGCCTAGAGGTGGCTTGCCCGTAGCGTACGAAGTGGCTCAGACCCTGAATTTGTCACTTGACATTTGTCTAGTGCGAAAGCTGGGCTTGCCCGGATATCCGGAGGTGGCGATGGGCGCGATCGCCTCAGCAGGCGTGCGGATACTAAACCGTGCGCTGATCGATAGGCTGACAGTTCCTGAGGCGCTAATCGATCAGGTAGCGGCGGTAGAACTCAGAGAGCTGGAAAGGCGTGATCGGGTATATCGCGGTGATCGCTATCCCCTTCCTGTGCGGGGTCGCACGATTATCCTGGTCGACGACGGACTCGCTACGGGTTCAACGATGCGGGCGGCTATTTCATTGCTCGAAGCGCAGCAAGCCGGGCCAATCATTATTGCCGTACCGGTGCTTCCTCCTGCCGTATGCCAAGACCTGGAACAGTCGGGTTATCGAGTTGTACGCCTAGCTACACCCTCACCGTTTTATGCGATTAGCCTCTGGTATGAAAACTTCGCCCAGGTTACGGATCGAGAGGTAACCCGTCTATTGGGGAAGCCCGACATGAAGCTAACTGCCTGATAACAAGTCACATCAGAGAGCTCAGCTCTGAATGAACGATGTCAATAGGCGCTGCCAAGATACAAAGCATGATTGACCAAGTTTGCCTAGACTAGGAGTGAGTAAGTCTGTTGAGCAAAGGGTCTATCAGGAATGCCGCAGATTGTTTTGATTGCCGGGTTTGAGTCTTTCAATACGAATTTATACGAACAGGCAGCTGCGGCTGCTCGTCGCCCGGACCTCAGCATTCGGGTGTTTTGTGATCGCGGCCTCACTACCCAACCTGAGGCGATCGCCCAGGCCCTCGCAGATGCCGACATCTTTTTTGCCAGCCTGATTTTTGACTACGACCAGGTGGTTTGGCTGCGTGATCGCATCCAGCACATCCCCGTTCGCCTCATCTTCGAGTCTGCGCTCGAACTTATGACGCTGACCCAACTCGGTAAGTTCTCCATGGGCTCCAAAGATGCTCAGAAGAAAGCAGGGATGCCCAAACCGATCAAATTTATCCTCGATAAATTCAGCAGTGGCCAAGAAGAAGACCGCCTCGCAGGCTACCTCAGCTTTCTCAAAGTCGGCCCCAAACTGCTCAAATACATCCCTGCTCGCAAGGTTCAAGATCTGCGCAACTGGCTGATTATCTACGGCTACTGGAATGCCAGCGGCCCTGAGAATGTCACTGCCATGTTTAATGTCTTGGCTGAGAAGTACCTGGGCCTGCCGGTCGGTGATATTCCGCCTGTGGTAGAGACGCCGGGGATGGGGCTGTTGCATCCTGATTATGAGGGCTATTTTGAGTCGCCGAGGGGCTATGTTGAGTGGTATGAGGGGAGAGCGAAGGATCAGGGGAGAGGAGGTCGGCCTCGGGTAGCGATTTTGCTTTACCGAAAGCATGTAATTACCCAGCAGCCCTATATTCCTCAGCTCATTCACTACTTTGAGCAGGCAAATCTTACGCCCGTGCCGATCTTTATCAACGGGGTAGAAGGTCATGTTGCTGTCCGTGACTGGATGACGACAGACGATGAACAGGTCCAGCGGGCGGCGGGTAATAAGGTTTGGCCGTCGCTTTCCGATGAGGCGGTCAGGATCGATGCGATTGTCTCAACAATTGGGTTTCCGCTGGTGGGTGGGCCTGCCGGATCGATGGAAGCGGGGCGGCAGGTGGCCGTTGCCAAGCGCATATTAGAGGCCAAAAATGTTCCCTATATTGTAGCTGCGCCCTTGCTGATTCAAGACATTCACTCCTGGACGCGCAAAGGGATCGGCGGCTTGCAAAGCGTGGTGCTCTACGCACTGCCCGAGCTAGATGGGGCGATTGATCCGGTGTCGTTGGGCGGGCTGGTGAGCGCTGGCGGGGACGCGCAAGGAGACAATCGCATTTATCTGGTGCCTGAACGGGTCAAGCGGCTCACCGGGCGGGTGAACCAGTGGATTGCGCTCAGGCAAAAGCCCAAGGCAGCGCGAAAGCTAGCGGTGATTCTCTACGGTTTCCCGCCGGGATATGGCGCGGCGGGCACAGCGGCCCTGCTGAACGTGCCTGCTTCGCTGCTGAAGTTGCTACAGGCGCTGAAGGCAGAGGGCTATGACGTGGGAGAGCTGCCGGAGCAGGGAGAAGAGATTGTAGCGCGGGTGAAGGCGGCGGATGAGTGGATGCCGGGGACGGGCACGCAAGAAAAGCCGACGACGGTGAGTGTGCAGCAGTTAGCAGAGTGGCTGGGATATTTGCAGACTGCCAAGGTTGAGCGGCAGTGGGGGTCTTTGACGGGTACGGGGATTAAAACGTTCAAGGATGACTTTTTGCTGGGGGGGGTGCAGCTGGGGAATGTGTGGATTGGATTACAGCCACCATTGGGGGTCGCAGGAGATCCGATGCGGCTGATGTTTGAGCGGGACTTAACGCCGCATCCGCAGTACGCAGCTTTCTACCGCTGGATCCAATTCGGCTTTCAGGCCGATGCGGTGGTGCATTTTGGTATGCACGGTACCGTTGAGTGGTTGCCGGGTTCGCCCTTGGGGAATACGGGCTATTCTTGGTCAGATATTTTGCTGAGCAATTTGCCCAATCTCTATGTCTATGCAGCTAATAATCCGTCGGAGTCGATGCTGGCAAAGCGGCGTGGGTATGGGGTGCTGATTTCGCACAATGTGCCGCCCTATGGCCGGGCCGGACTGTACAAAGAGCTGCTGAGCCTGCGGGATTTGATTGCTGAATATCGAGAAAATCCTGAGGCCAACGCGGTGCTCAGAGAGGCAATTGGTAAGCAGATTGTTGATTCTGGCTTGGAGGCAGATTGCCCGTTTCAGGCGGCGCGTCAGCTCGGTCTTGAGTTTTCAGCAGAAACGCTGCGATTGTTCAGTCCGGCAGTGTTCGACGAGTATTTGGCGGTGCTGTATCCATATTTGCAACGGTTGGAGAATCGGCTGTTTTCTTCTGGGCTGCATGTGCTGGGCGCGGCGCCGACCGACGAACAAATGGAGAGCTATTTGGAGGCTTATTTTGGCGATCGCTACACCGAAGCCTTTCGCACCGCGATCTCCTCACTGGGCGATCCTCCTGCATCTGTCGATTCTCAGCAGCTCGAAGAAGCACGTTTAATTCGCGATCGCCTCCAACAAACCACTGACGAACTCACCAATCTTCTGCGCGGGCTGAATGGTGAATATATTCCGCCTGCCCCTGGCGGCGATCTGCTGCGCGATGGGCCAGGGGTATTGCCCACAGGCCGTAATATTCACGCCTTAGATCCCTATCGGATGCCGTCACCGGCTGCTTACGAAAGAGGGAGGGCCATCGGCCAGAAGATTCTGGCCCAAAGCCTGGAAGAAACCGGCCACTACCCCGAAACGGTCGCCGTCATGCTCTGGGGGCTAGATGCGATCAAAACCAAAGGAGAATCTCTCGGTATTTTGCTGGAACTGACCGGGGCCGCGCCTGTGAAAGAAGGCACCGGGCGGATTGTCCGCTACGAACTGTGCCCGCTGGAGACGCTCACTCACCCTCGGATCGACGTGCTGGCCAATCTGTCGGGCATTTTCCGCGATAGCTTTGCGAACATTCTAGAACTGTTGGATGATCTGTTTGTTCGCGCTGCCGCCGCCGATGAGCCAATTGAGCAAAACTTTATTCGGAAGCATGTGTTGGAACTTCAGGCTCAGGGAGTCGAAAACGCCTCAGCCCGATTGTTTTCTAATCCAGCGGGTGACTATGGTTCGCTGGTGAACGACCGGGTGGTGGACTCTAACTGGGAGTCGGGCGATGAGCTCGGGCAGACGTGGTGCGATCGCAACACCTTTAGCTATGGCCGCAAAGACCAGGGCCAAGCCCGCCCCGAAATTCTCGACAGCCTGCTCAAAAGCACTGGCCGCATTGTCCAACAGATCGACTCAGTCGAATACGGCCTCACCGACATTCAGGAATACTACGCCAATACCGGCGCTCTCAAGCAAGCCGCCGAAACCCGCCAGGGTCAGCGCGTCACCGCCAGCTTTGTCGAAAGCTTCTCTAAAGACACCACGCCTCGCAAGCTCGAAGACCTGCTGCGGATGGAATACCGCACCAAGCTGCTCAATCCAAAATGGGCTGAGGCCATGGCCGACCAGGGCTCTGGGGGCGCTTACGAAATCTCCCAGCGGATGACCGCGCTGATTGGCTGGGGCGGCACGACTCACTTTCAAGACGACTGGGTTTACGATCAGGCTGCGCAGACCTACGCCCTCGATGCCGAGATGGCCCAAAAGCTGCGAGCAGCAAACCCAGAAGCCTTTCGCAATCTTGTTGGCCGAATGATCGAAGCCAAAGGGCGCGGACTGTGGAATACCGATGAGGACATGTTGGAGAAATTGCAGTCTCTATATGATTTGGCCGATCAGGAATTGGAAGGAATTGAGGTTTGACGCGGCGCGGCATCTCGTCGTTGGGTGGCTGGCAAGAGCAACAAACCTACTCCGAGGCAGGAGCTTTGGTCTTGACTGCAAACTCTAGTTGCGAACGGTAAAAGCAAACATCGAACTCCATGAAGAAGTTCACCTGTCCCAGAATAAGCGGCACATTTGTGGCTTGTGTCCAAGCAAATACCAGTTGCACAGGCTCAAACTGCCCAACGACGGCTTGAACCAGCACGACACGCGCCTCGTACTGAGCCAAATTTCCTGTCAAACTCAGCGATGTTGTTTGCCGCTCCCATTCATATCCAAGCTCAATCCCGGTCGAATAAGGCAGTACGTTTACACTCGCTCCGGTATCCAACAGACCAGATGTGTTAACAGAGCTCTGCTGATGAACCAGAGTAAAAGGCAAATACGGGCGAGAACTAGCTTCTCCTAATGCGGTATCACCCGAAACAAATGGATATCGTTCAGCATTACGCATGGTCTTGAACTTTGGCAGCCTGTAGCACTTTTAACATCGTATCTGCTGCCTCATCCGCACGATAGGGCGACCACACTGGGTAAGACTGGTCAGGCTTAATTAAACCTGTCTCTTGTTGGGCTAATTCTGAGATCAGAAGCTGCATGATATAGAACTTGTCCGAACGGTTCAGTCCCTTCAAAGTCGAAATTAATTCTGATGAAACCATATAAAACACTCTAGTTGCGTCAGTTCATTTTTCTATTCTAGTTACCCTAGTGCGTTGCTACATACAGAATCTTACGGTTACCGTCCCCACTGATAGCTTGAGCCACCCAAATATTTATTAAGGGGGAAAGCTTCTGCCTAATCACCCTACATAGCAGATTAGGTAGAAATGTTTCTGCCTGACTATTCTGTGCAGGTAGATAGATGGAATTTCGTCTACTTATCTATGTTTTCCTAACCAATTAAATTTCTGCTTTGACTGCTTCATCTAAACGACCAGTTTCGCTTTGCGCCTCTTTGAGTAGCTCATTCCAATGGGTGTGACCTGTTTTTAATGTAGAGTTAATAAAGCGTCAGCTTGAAGAAAGGTTTATTTTAAGGGATGTGCAGGGCTTATGAGTGTAACCATCGTTGAGAGTGATGCGAATTCAGTCACTATCCAA
>JBARVU010000048.1:0-14590 GCA_049646425.1 Phormidesmis sp.
GCTTAAGGGGTTGCAGCAAGTTATCGGACTTTCGATTGTAGATCCCGTGATCAGCGAGCAAGGGTGGCGGTTCTCTCACTACCCTGGCTGCATTCCTGACTCAAATTACGGCTTGGACTACCTTTGGCAGCTCTATGTCAAGGCTGAGCCAACCTACAGCGGTCGGGTTACGGTGCCTGTCCTGTGGGACAAGCAGACGAAGACAATCGTCAACAATGAGTCACGTCAGATCATTCAAATGCTCAACAGTGAGTTTGATGCTTGGGCAGCGCATCCCACTACCGATTTTTACCCGGAGGAGAGGCGATCACGCATCGATCAAACGCTCGACGCGCTCTATGAGCCGATTAACAATGGCGTTTACAAAGCAGGCTTTGCCAGCAGTCAAACCGCCTATGAAAAAGCAGTCACTGACCTCTTTCAGGCGCTGGACTACTGGGAAGACGCCCTCGGGCAGTCTCTCTATCTCTGCGGCAGTGACATCACTTTGGCGGATTGGTGCTTTTTTACAACGCTATTTCGTTTCGACGGCGCCTATCACGGTCTATTCAAGTGCAATCTCAAGCGGCTAGTAGACTATCCCAACTTATGGGCTTACTGCCGCAATCTCTATCAGCAGCCGGGCGTGAGTGAGGTTTGCAACCTTGACCACGTCAAGCGAATTTACTATGCTGGCCTGCTGGAACTCAACCCTAGCGGTATTGTCCCATCTGGGCCTTTAATCGATTTTTTAGAGCCTAACCGGCGTCTTATTAGCCAAGCAGCTCAACGTCAATGAGCGGTGACTAAGATCCGCTGCCCACAAATTGCAAAATGCTATGTACTTCAGCGCTTTCAAACATCCTCTAAAAAGAGTTCTAAAGCAGTTTTTCAACAATCGTAGCGGCGAGCAACTGACCAAAATATTCTACATTGACCTTGTTGTTTGGGGTCGCATAGCCTAACGGCAGATAGGCATTAACAACACATCTCCCCAAGCTGTAGCCATACCCTGCGCTAGTAGCATAGCCCAATACCTTGCCATCGTCGGCTAACACAGGTTCTTTGCCCATGACGACGGCGGTTGGATCGTCTAGAAGTAAAAAACAAAGCTTTCGGGTGGCATATTCCTGACGGCGTAGCAGCGCGTCTTTTCCAATAAAGTCTCCTTTGGTGAGGTCAACGGCAAATCCCAATCCGGCCTCGCAAGGATCGTGCTCAGTGTGAATATCTTGCCCCCAATACAAAAATCCCTTTTCGAGACGCAGCGTTTCAAAGGCGCCCAGACCAGCCGCGATCAGACTGTGTTCTTGTCCGGCGGCCCACAGCAAATCCCACAGCTTGAGTCCCGATTCTGTCGGCGTATAAATTTCCCAGCCCTCTTCGCCTACATAGGAAACTCTCGATGCCAGTACCGGTATGCCCCCGATATAGAACCGTTGCTGAGTGAAAAACTTAAAGGCGTTTTTGGAAACGTCTGTTTGCGTCACGGCCTGTAATATGGCAGGTGCCTTTGGCCCCCAGAGTCCCAGGCAGCAATAGCTAGATGAGATATCGAAGATTTGGACTGAGTTGTCTTCAGGAAGATGAGCTCGCATCCAGGCCAAGTCGTGCCCGAGCACCGCTCCGCCCGTGATCACCCAATATTTTTCCTCATCTAAGCGGCTAACCGTCAAATCACACATGATGCCGCCGTTGTTGTCCAGCATGGCGGTGTAGATGACTTTGCCAACGGGTTTGTCTATATTGTTGGCGCAGAGGTTTTGCAGGTAGGCGACGACACCAGGGCCGCTGACCTCGAACTTAGCAAAGGGAGTGAGGTCGTAGAGAGCAGCGCGATCGCGCGTCGCCAAATGCTCAGCCCCCTGTATCGGTGACCAGTTCTGAGCCTCCCACCCCTGCCGCTGAGGAATTGGATAGGCTTCCAATAAGTCTGCATTAGCTTCGAACCACTGAGGCCGCTCCCACCCGGCGCTAAACACAAACTTTGCGCCCAGCGCCTTGAGTCGAGGATAAAACGGACTGACCCGCAGCTCTCGCGAATGCGTCTGCTGATCGAGCGGATGGATAATGTCGTAGACCTCGTCATACTGCTGCGCGCCTGACTTCAGCACATAGCTGGCGCTCTTGCACACGTCTGAAAACCGATGAATATCCATCTCATGAATGTCCAAGCTAGGCGTGCCTGTGGTCATTAGCTCCGCCACCACTTTGCCAACACCGCCCCCATGCGTCACCCATACCGCCTCTGCGACCCAAAAGCCCTTTGCCTTTGCAGATTCTCCCACCACCGAGCTGCTGTCAGGCGTAAAGGAAAACATGCCGTTCATTTTAGAAGTCAGCTCAGCCTCGGCCAAAGCCGGAAAGAGTTCTTGGGTAGAGTCCCAGGCAGCGGTGAAGTGCTCCTCAGTAAACGGCTTTATCGAAGGCATCACTGGCGCTTCGGCGTAGGGCAAAATATTGTCAGGATCGACCAGCAGCGGCTCGTGCTGATAGGAGCC
This sequence comes from Phormidesmis sp., assembly GCA_049646425.1. Lineage (GTDB taxonomy): Bacteria > Cyanobacteriota > Cyanobacteriia > Phormidesmidales > Phormidesmidaceae > Phormidesmis. The sequence continues at coordinate 2,481 of JBARVU010000048.1, forward strand.
AATGCCCCAACGCTCTCCGTGCTGCCGGAAGTACATAGAATGATCCTGATGGCGCACCATTGGCAGGCTGATTTCTTCGGTTTCACCAGCTAGCGCTGGAATCGGGCCAGTGGTCACGTACTGATGCTGCACGGGCGTCAGCGGAATGATCTCTCCGACCATACGGCCAATACGCGGTCCCCAAATGCCTGCACAGACCAGCACCTTATCGGTCTCAATGCGGCCTTTGTCAGTAATCACAGCCTTTACCTGTCCTGCCACCACCTCAATATCCATAACCGTCGTATGGCTATAAAACTCAGCCGCACCTGCTGCTTTGGCAGCGATCGCCATTGCCTCAGAGGCCCGCAGCGCCTTGGCGATACCATCGGTCGGCACATAGTAAGCCCCCAAAATTTTGGTTTCGTCGATCAAGGGGACTTTCTCTTTCACCTCGGCCGGATTCAGCAGGCAGGCATTCTCAATTCCCCAAGATTTTGCCCAGCCTAGCTTGCGCTTGAGTTCAGCCATGCGAGCTTCGGTGTAGGCCACTTCAATGCCCCCCACCGGATAAAAGGCAGGGCCTTCCTCCGTACTGAGCTGGCTGTATAGCTCGACGGTATACTTTGCTAGCTGCGTCATCGTTTTGGATGGATTGGTTTGAAAGACCAGCCCTGGTGCGTGAGAAGTTGAGCCGCCGGTCGCAAATAGCGGGCCTTGCTCGACCACAACAATATTTTTCCAGCCTAGCTGAGCTAAATGATAGGTGGTGCTACAGCCAACAATGCCTGCACCAATTACAACAACAGCCGCATCGGTTTGCATCGGTAACGTCTCCATGAGTTTTAGGGATAGAAATTACGAGCTGACCACTTCAGCCACCTTTTGCTGAAAGCGATAGACAGTCTTCTCCAATTCTGGCGAAAAGTAGCCACCGTCGAAACCAGGCGATTTTCTGCCCACCTGCATTCGCTCAATCATCTCAATATCTTCGTCGTTAGTCACTTTCCATAGATCAATTGGGAGGTGACGCAGAGCTTCATTCTCCGGCGTCATTGCCTCATCGCCGACGAAGTAAAACACCATGCGCTCTAGCGATTCGTCGGCGCTCAGCGGGTTTACAATAAAGACTAAAAAGTAATCGGGATGAACACCCAGCATCAGATTCGGAAAAACCGTGATGTATTCGGCAATGGTTTGCTTATTGGTCGCCGCCAGGTTTGGAAAAGTCGGCAGAGACTTGCCCTTGATCGCACCGCTGTTATATACCAAGCTGCCCTGGCCCACATGCGTATCACCGACGTCGAAGCCAAAGTGATCTTCCATGCGAGAAAGACTGTTCAAAGCGGGATGTACCCAGCTCAGGTGATAGCTTTCTGAGAAGTTTTCCACGGCCAGCTTCCAGTTGGCACGACACTGCAAGGCGATCTCTCGCGGCTCGCGCCGCAGCAAACTGAGGTCATAGCCTGACCATCGCTCAATCGCAGGCTGCAGGTACGTTTCTAGCGGTGGCGCATCTCCTGATAAGTTGACAAAGACCATATCTAGCCACTGCTGGCAGCGAATGGGAATAAGTCCTTTATCGGTCCGGTCGAAGCCTTCGTAAGTGTCCTTGTAATAGCCCCCAAAATGAGGCGTGCTTTTCAGCTTGCCGTCTAGCTTGTATGTCCAGGAATGGTAGGGACAGCGAAGATTACCCTGAGTATTACAGGGTTTGTCTATGAGCTGAAGCCCCCGATGCCGACAAATATTGTGAAAGGCTCGCAGCGTAATGGGTTGGCGATCATTCTGCAAAGAACCCTCTGCCTGAGAGAGTCTGCGCCCGTCGCGTACCAGCACAACCGGCAGCCCGGCAGCCTCAGTCGGGTAAACGTCGCCAGGGTTGGGGATGTCTGAGGCGAGCCCCGCACAGATCCAGTGCTGAGCGAATACCGTTTGCCGCTCCCGTTCTAAATAGTCGGGGCAAGTGTAGGCCGCTCCTGGTAAACCAGCTTTCAGCATGGATGTGGGCGCTACTGCTGCGGTGCCCGCTCGCAGCTCTGGCTTCTGACTGTCGGAACGACTGCCAGAAGCGCTGCCAATGAACCCACTGGTGGATACATCGGGACGAGAGCTGGCTACATTTTTCTGGCTCATACGTTGCCTCACTAATCATGCGCCTGATGACTGTTCTGTTGCTTGTAATTACAAGTGCCTGTTTGAAAAATATTATGGTCTATTTCCTTTGGATAGAGTGTCACCGGTTCAACACTTTTGAATCTTTTTTTAGCTGCCACCAGCCTTCTAAAAGGTTCTTTGGCCCGTCAATTCCATTAGCCCGAAAGGCTTTCGAGTCGTCTGATCGCAGCGTACGTACCTTGGTTTTTATCACGAAACGATGAGATTTATATCTGGCTATTTAAACTTGTAATGACAACTGTATACTTGAAAACAGAAGGCCATTTGAATTCGGCCTATCTTCATCTTTGATACTGTGGGCTATATCTAAAGATGTCCACTTAAAAACTGGGAAAAGCTAAGGAGGCTTGGGACTATGGCACAGCATTTTGATGCCATTGTAATTGGCGCAGGTGGCGTAGGGAGTGCTGCTGCTTACTACCTGACAAAAGCGGGGCAGCGCGTTCTGCTGCTAGAGCAGTTTGAAATCAATCACCAAAAGGGAAGCTCCTATGGCCATTCCCGAGTCATCCGCTACACCTACGACAACCCGATATACGTGGACTTAATGCGGGCAGCCTATCCGCTCTGGTTTGCGCTGCAGGCAGAAGCAGGCGAACAGCTCTATGTGAAAACTGGGGGGCTGGATTTTGGCTCTCCTGAGACAGATACTTTTTTGGCCCTCAAGGCCAGCATGGACGCGGCAAAGCTGGACTACGAGTATCTCAGTAGAAGCGACATCTCTGAACGCTACCCTCAGTTTGCGCTAAAGGAGGGCATGGCTGGATTGTTTCATGCCGATTCAGGACTGCTGCGAGCGTCTCGTTGCGTTTTGGCGCATTTACGATTGGCGCAGGCACGAGGGGCTACGGTGATGGACAAAACGCCAGCTGTCGCGGTGATTCCGAGTGAGCACGGGGTGGTGGTGAAAACGGCTAAAGAGACTTTTACCAGCGATCGCATCATTCTCACCGCCGGCAGTTGGGCCAAAGGACTCTTGGCCAAGCAGGGCATTGACCTGCCGCTCAAGATCATGCCGTGTCAGCTAGGCTTTTACCAGCCTGATAACCCTGCTGACTTTACGCCAGGTAAGTTCCCAGTCTTTTTCGCCCATATGAACGGTCAGTATGGCGAAATGCCCTACGGCATCCCTCACGAAGATCCTAGCGTCGGTGTGAAAGTTACCACCTTCTACGGATGGGATACGGTAAACAGGCCCGAAGAAGTCGATTATACGCCTAGTGACAGGTGGACAGAGGACATTCGTGATTTTGCCCGAGCGTATATTCCGGGTGCTGCTGGCCCGCTGATTTGCACCCGTCGCTGCCTATATACCCTCACCCCTGACAAAGATTTTATTGTTGATCGCCATCCTGGCTATCCTCACGTCGTGGTTGGCGCAGGGTTTTCGGGCCACGGCTTCAAATTTACGACACTGACCGGCAAAATGCTGGCAGATATTGCCGTTGAGGGCAGCACACCCCACGATACTAGCTTGTTCAAAGTGACCAGATTTCAGCCAGCGTATGCCCATGCTTAGCTCTGTCAAACAACCCTTGCATATTACCATTTCTGAGCAGCTCAAAAAACAGATTGACTCGGGTCAATATGAGCCCGGTGAGCGACTACCGAGTGAGTTTGATTTGGGAGAGATGTTTGGGGTGAGTCGGACGACGGTGAGACATGCGATCGCCAACCTTATCCAGCAGGGGATTGTGACGACTCAGCAAGGGAAAGGAATTTTTGTGTGCGATCGCCAAAAAATCAGCTTCTCTATGTCCAATCCGCTAATGCACTTTGACATTGCCCTCCAACAGCAGGGATTTACTGCCCACATTCGATCCCTTAAGTTTCAGCTCATTGAAGCGCCAGCAGAGATTGCGAAAAAACTACAGCTTCCTCATCCGAAGTCGGCTGTCTACCAGCAGGAGAAAATAATCTATGCCGATGAGTCTCCGATAGCCCTAGAGATCGATTATTTTCCTGAGCCACTCGGCGCTTCCCTATCTGAGCCGCTACAGCAGGGCTTCACTTACAGTACGCTAACGGCCAACGGCATTCACCTGACTGCGGCCAAGGTGAGCTTGGAGGGCACCCCAATGACGTATGAATTGAGCGATCGCCTACGTGCGCCTTTGGGAATGCCACTGCTGGTGTTTCACTATGTAGCCTATCAGCGTAACCATCAACCTGCTGTCTGTGGTAAAACACTCTCACGCTCTGACTGGACTTGCTACGCATCTGAAATTGAGATCGATACATGCCTATCTCCGCCAAGACTAAGATAATCCCAGCAGAGAGAAGCTACCGTCTGCCGAGCGACTTCAGTTAAGCGATGAAGTCAACTATCGCAATATCGGCTCTGGTATGGGCACTGATCGTTCTCTCCGGCTGAGCGTTTCTCGTTCTCTCAGCTCGGCAGCTTCGAGAGCGGCCATTTCGTGATTGAGCCCTTTGTACAGGCTAAAGCACATCACCAGTAGAACGCAGGCAAAGGGGAGACCGACAGCGATTGAAGCCGACTGAAGGGCGTCTAGTCCTCCTGAGAGCATCAACACCGCCGCAATCACCCCTTCCATGACTGCCCAGAAAACCCGCTGCGGCACGGGAGATTCGAGCTTACCGCCGGACGTGAGATTGTCTACAACCAGCGAGCCTGAGTCAGAAGAAGTGACGAAGAACACCACAACCAGTACGATCCCAATAAACGAGGTGATGCTTGACAGTGGGAAATTCTCTAGCATCACGAACAGGGCTGTGGCCACGTTCTCATTCACAGCATCGGCGATGTTGCCGATATTGTTGAGCTCCAGATACATCGCTGAGCCGCCAAATACCGACATCCACAGAAACGACACCATTGAGGGCAGTAGCAGGACACCCAGGACAAATTCCCTAACGGTGCGACCTTTAGAAATGCGAGCAATGAAAGTCCCCACAAAAGGCGACCAGGAAATCCACCAGGCCCAGTAAAAGACCGTCCAGCTATTTTGCCACTGGGTATTTTCAAATGTCTCTGTCCAAAAGCTTAGCCTCGGCAAGCTAGACACATAGTATCCCAAGGACTGAAGAAACCCACCTAAAATAAACAGCGTTGGCCCCACCGCCAGCACAAACAGCATTAAAGCAGCGGCTAAATAGATGTTGAGTTCGCTCAGCCGCCGTACGCCAGCCCCTAGACCAGAGACGACTGATGCGGTCGCGAAGCCGGTGATAATAAAGATCAAACCGACCTGCATAGCGGTGGTATCGGGTGTGCCAAACAGAAAGTTGAGACCTGCCGAGATTTGCCCGACGCCAAATCCGAGAGAGGCGGCCAGGCCAAACAAGGTGGCCCAAACGGCCAGGATATCGATAGCGTTGCCTGCCCAACCGTAGATGCGATCGCCCAAAATAGGATAAAACACCGACCGAATGGTCAGCGGCAAGCCCCAGTTAAAGGCAAAGAATGCCAGGGCCAAGCCGACCGACGCATAAATGCCCCAGGCATGGAGCCCCCAATGAAAGAAGGTGATTCCCATTGCCTGTTGCGCCGCTGCTGCGGTTTCCGGCGCAACGCCATCGAGCGGTGGCGCTAAAAAGTGAAACACCGGCTCACCCACGCTCCAGAACATCAGCCCAATGCCCATGCCCGCGCTAAACAGCATCGCCAGCCAGGCAAACAGCGGAAAATCGGGTCGGGCGTCGCGCCCTCCTAAGCGAATTCTGCCAAACTTGCTGAAGGCTAGAAACACCATCGTGCCTAGATAGACATTGGTTGCCAGAATCAAAAACCAGCCCATCACGTTCGAGACAAACGTTTGGATGGCGGTGAGCGCGGCTGAAGTTTGGGCCTGAAACAACAGCGTGATACCAATAAACAGGAGAATGAGCGCTCCAGAAGTGAAAAATACCTCCGGATGAATGTCGAAGCCCATCTTGACCAGATTGCGATCGCCGGGCGTTCTCCTCAGCGTTGGCGCCCCAACTGAATAATTTTCATTAGATTCCATAGCAGACAATAGGGGTAAACAACACAGTGACCAGCGGGCCACCGTAACACGCTAATCTCTGAACCCAAACAAAAACTGACTGCCCTTACTCGGTAAACGACTGTCTGTGGAACTCAAAAACTTTGAAGAGAGTTCACAAAACAAGTTTCAACCCGATACTGACGAGTCATTAAAAAGCTAAACCTACCTTAACAGTTAAATGCTTTCCCTTTTCTTTGCTGTTACCCGGTATACCATTAGCGGGTAACATGGTGAACTCGTCACATTCATTTATCGACGGCAAAACCACTCACAACATTTCACCCTTCCGCATCATTCACTCAGGGATACTCTGGACGCTTAGGCGTTGAACAAAGCCATCAGAAACAACAATACTGTCGTCCTCTGCATAAAGTCGAATTTCAATGCTGTGAATCAATATCTCCCATCTCGTCCAACTGCTCAGAGACCATGGCCTCTCGATTCTTACATCAAAAACCAACATTAGACTGACCAGGGTTATTTTCTTTCTTCTGCCTATATTAAAAGACCAAACTCTCCCATTTGGGTTAGAGTACAGCTCCATGTCTGCTATCAAAGTGACCGCTCACAAGAATTCCCTCGTCACGAGGCGGATCGCCTGCGGCTGAGCTGGTAGAGTCCTAAGCCGCCTACCAAAACAAGACTGATGACCCCTGTGGGCTCCGGTACAGCCGCTACATCCGGGTGTACCAGCGCCAAAGCGCTATCTGCCAAAACCCGGTGAGCTGCGGTGGTCGGATGAACTTCATCCCAGAACAAATAGGTGTCTTGAACGGTTGGATCGGCGACACAAATAGGGTTCAAAGTACAGGCATCGGTGGTATTGGTAAATCCCAAATCACCGGCCAGGGCAGACTTGAACAGCCCATTGGCATCGAGCAAGTCGACATTGATATTATCACCGGCATTGAGCCCGGCGACTGTTGCAGCCAGCGCCTGATTGTGTGCGCTCGATAGGGCATTGAGTCCGGCCACGGTCTCAGGAGGTAATCCTCTCAAGCCGACTAGCGGCAGGCTGCCAAGGTCAGGCAAATTAACGAGTAGGAAGTTCTCAGCGCCAGCACCGCTCAGGATGGTGACTGCTTCCTGGAGGTTACCAACCGGTTCTAGGGGATTGGTCTGCCCAGCAAAAAAGTAGTCATTGGCCCCGGCCCAAATAACATACAGCGCATTCGGATCGACGCCCATTGGGTTGGCGGCGAAGCTATTCACCTGAGATAACGTCCCTGGCACTGGCGCGATAGGAACTCCCCCAAACAATACAAGCCCAGCTTCATTAGAAAGGGCGCCGCCAAAGCCCAGACTGGTTTCGGCGACGTTGAGATCGCTTGCTAGATATTCATTCCAGATTGGCCCATTGGAGAAACGGCCTGCGAAGTAGGGTTCTGGGGGAATGCCGGTCTTCGCAAAGGTGTTGCCAGTGTCGACGAGGCTGTCGCCAAAGGCGTATATCTGACTAAAGCCTGCCGCCTCTGCGGGTAGCGACGTTTGGAGCGCGACGATTGGGGCGATCGCTGCTGCCGACAGTAGCGCTGTCAAACTCACCGATACTCGATCCGCTGAAGACATTACAAAGCCTCTTCGTTTATATCCTTACCTTTGTCATTTGCCCGGCACCCAAAGCCGGGGATGGATTGGCTCGATCCCTAGCGATATACCCAGCATTATGTTGCTCACTCGGCCTGCTATCAAACTTTCGAGATAAAACATCACAGTCGTAGCAGGCAAAGTAGCCAGGGCTACATCTCCCAACATCTGATGCTTTCTCCCCAAACGCAAAAAGGCATGCAATCAGCACGTTCTTGAGTGCTTTATCACATGCCTGCCGGGTCTGAAAGTGTCATGGCCGTCGGGGCTGTTTATTGATTCTTCTGCTAGCGTGCTAACGCGGCTTTTTCAGACGATAGGTAATACGACCTTTGGTCAGGTCATAAGGGGTGAGCTCTACCTTGACGCGATCGCCCGGCAAAATCTTGATATAGTTCCGTCGAATCTTACCCGAAATATGGGCGAGCACATTGAATCCATTATCGAGATCCACTCTAAACATGGCATTTGGAAGCGATTCAGTAATCGTCCCTTCCATCTCAATCAAATCTTGTTTAGACAACTAGTCGTTCCTCTCTTTCTCAGACGTATACATCGTTGCTTCCAGCCTACCAAATCCTTAGACAAACACCGAATGGCGGAATCCCGTCCCTGACCTTGAGGGCTTACGCCTGTTTGGGTGCCGCCGCGCCATTGCTCTGCACGATTCCATGTAGAGTTTCACTCACCTTATCTGGAGGCTGATTGCCATCGACCGTCGCCAACAGGGATTGCGCCCGGTAGAAGGTAATCAAAGGCTCTGTCTGCTGCCGGTAAACTTCTAGTCGATTGCGAATGACCGCCTCCTCATCATCTGCGCGTCCCCGCGCTAGCATCCGCGTGACGAGCTCATCGTCAGGCACCTCCAGGTTAATGACAACCTCGCAGGTCTGGTCTATTTCAGCCAGTAGCTTGCTCAAAAATTCGGCCTGCTCCACATTGCGGGGAAACCCGTCAAATAGCCAGCCATTCGCCGTATCTTCCTGGCTCAACCGCTCACGAACCAGATCGAGGATGAGGTCATCGGGAACCAGCTCCCCAGCGCTCATATATTCCTCAGCCTTCTGACCCAGTTCCGTTCCCGTCTTGACCGCCCCGCGCAGAATATCGCCGGTCGAAATATGAGGCACCTCACAGTGCTTAGAAAGCACTTTCGCCTGCGTTCCTTTACCTGCCCCAGGCGGGCCTAGAAAAATCAGCCTTGTCATCAGTTCTTCACCATGCCTTCGTAGCGTTGAGAGATTACATAGGTCTGAATCTGCTTGGCTGTATCAATCGCGACACCGACTAAAATCAGCAGCGACGTGGCCCCGAACCCCTGAAAGGTCTGCACGCGGGTCGCACTTTCCACCAAACTCGGGACGACCGCCACTAGTCCTAAGAAGATAGCGCCTAAGAACGTCAGTCGGTTCAAAACCTTGCTGATGTAGTCAGTCGTAGCCCTGCCCGGACGAATGCCTGGAATACTCGCACCCATCTTCTTCAGGTTGCGAGACATATCTTCAGGGTTGACGACCAGTGACGCATAAAAGTAGCTGAAGAAAACAATCATCACCAGATACACCAAAATATACAGCGGTGATGTGGCGCTGAAGTTGCGGCCCATGAAATTGGCAAAAGCTGGATTCTGAATGTATTGCACCAGCGACAGCGGAATAATCAGCATCGAGGAGGCGAAAATAATCGGCATTACCCCGCCCTGATTGAGCCGCAGCGGCAAATAATTGCTCTTCTCTAAATACAGCTTTCTGCCGACCTGACGCCGCGCCGAAACGATTGGAATGCGCCGGGTGCCCTCCTGGACAAAGACAATGCCGATAATCGTGGCAATGAAGACGAGAAATAAGATAACGATGCCGCCGATGGTGCTGCGATCGCCCGTCTGCGCCAAGTCAACCGTTTCACCCAGCACCCGAGGCAGCGAAGACACAATGTTGAGGAAAATTAGCAGCGATGCCCCATTCCCCAGGCCCCGCTCGGTAATGAGTTCGCCTACCCACATCACAAACATCGAGCCCGCCGTCAGCGCCAGCACCGTTTCAACGACAAACGGCACGCCAAAGTCATAGGCAAAGTCTCTCAGCAAAAAGGAGGACAGCATCGTGCTCTGTACAATCGTCCAGCCAAACGCTACATAGCGCGTCACCTGAGAAATTTTGCGCCGTCCAGCCTCGCCCTCATTTTTTTGTAAATCCTCCAGGGCCGGAATCGCTGCCGTCAGCAGCTGCATGATGATGGAAGCGTTGATGAACGGCAAAATGCCCAGGGCAAAAATACCCACCAACGACAAACCGCCACCACCAATAATATCTAAGAAGCCAAGCACCCCGCCCGCGCCGCCGCCCGTGACAAAGTCGGAAAATGCCGCTCGATCAATGCCTGGAACCGGAATATATATGCCCAGCCGCACCAGCACCAGCAGGCCCACCGTGACTAACAAACGGCTGCGCAACCCTGCGGCCTGGGCCATTTGTAAAAACGTCTCTTGAGCGCTGGGCGACTTGCCTTGACTCACAACCATACTCAAAAACCCTTAGACAGAAACCTTATCAACGTACGCATTGGCGAAGCGATCATAGCACCCTAACTAAGGGCCGTTATCTAATAATAAAGGGAGCAGGGAGCCCTGGGGATAAAAAGGGTCTCTCTGCTCCCAACTTTTCGAATAATTTACCTAAACGATCTCGCAGCTGCCCCCTGCCGCCTCGATTTTTTCCTGGGCAGATTTGGTAAACGCCGCTGCCTTCACCGTGAGCGCAGTTGAGATGTCGCCATCGCCCAACACTTTAAGCGGGCCATCGTTAGAGGTAATGATGCCAGCCTCCATCAAAGATTGCATCGTCACTTCAGTGTTCGCGGGCAAATCGGCCAGTCCCTTGACGTTAATCACGGTGTAGACCTTTTGATTGACAATGGGAAAGTGCTTCAGCTTGGGAACCCGGCGATAGAGCGGCAGCTGGCCCCCTTCAAATCCAGGGCGAGTCCCGCTACCTGAACGGGACTTTTGACCCCGCATCCCGAATCCACAGCTGGCCCCTTGACCGGCTGAGATCCCACGGCCTTTGCGCGTTTTACGCTTTTTAGAGCCCGCCTTCGGCCTGGCATCTTCTAATCTCATTTTTAGCTAGTCTCCTTACTGTTTGGCGGCGCACTGTTAGCGGTTCTTTTAGTCGTTTTAGGCGTATAGTTTTTCGAGCGCAATTCCGCGCTCTTCAGCCACGTCAGAAAGCGTCCTGAGTGAATCGAGTGCCTCAGCCGCCGCCCGAGCATTGTTGAGGGGATTGTCCGATCCTAGCTGCTTGGCCAGAATATTGCGAATACCCGCCAGTTCCAATACGATCCGCACTGCCCCACCGGCAATTACGCCTGTACCGGGAGCCGCCGGACGCATGAATACTCTGGCGCCGCCAGCTCGTCCGGTAGAGGGATGAGGAATGGAGTAAGCCTTGTTCAGGGGCACTTCTACCAGGTGCTTCTTGCCATCGGCGACGCCTTTTTTGACCGCGCCGATCACGTCGCTGGCTTTGCCAACGCCAACACCGACCTGTCCTTTTTCGTTGCCGACGACAACAATCGCTCTAAAGCTGAGCTTTTTACCGCCTTTAACGACCTTGGTGACGCGGCGAATCTGAACGACGCGCTCCTGCCATTCGGATTCTTTTTCTCGACTTTTATTTTTCTTCCGACGCTGCTCTGCCATGTGTTTAACCTTAGATGTATGCGCGAGTGATTTGCCTTGTACGTTAGAACAACTGCTCTAAAATTTTAGACCTGCTTCACGGGCCGCATCAGCTAAAGCCGCTACCCGACCGTGATAGAGCTTACCGCCGCGATCAAAGACGACCTGCGAAATGTCTTTTGCCAAAGCGCGCTCTGCAATCAGCTTACCAACTGCAGCGGCGGCCTCGGCATTTGAACCGGCAGATATGTCAGCCTCTTTGTCTAAGGTGGAGGCCGCTGCCAGCGTTTTATGCTCGCTATCGTCGATTACCTGGGCGTAAATGTGCTGGTTAGAGCGAAAAATGGCTAGTCTAGGTCGCTCAGTGCTGCCTTTAACCCGGCGGCGAACGCGCGCATGTCGGCGACGGGTAGATTCTCTACGTGATGTTTTCATGATTTACTTACCTGCCTTACCCGCCTTGCGTCTCACTTGTTCACCGGCGTAGCGCACGCCTTTACCTTTGTAGGGCTCCGGTGGCCTAGCAGCACGGACTCTCGCTGCGGTATTACCTACAATTTCTTTGTCAATACCGGTCACCGTCACGTTGGTGTTGCCTTCGACGGCAAACTGAATGCCCTCAGGTGGGTCAAACTCGACTGGGTGACTGTAGCCAAGTGCCATCACCAGCTTTTGTCCTTGCAGCGAAGCCCGAT
>JBARVU010000049.1:0-2478 GCA_049646425.1 Phormidesmis sp.
CTACCACAACTCCTAGCGCAAAGTAGTTGCGGATCTTGCCCCAGGAAAGCTTAGAGATTTCCACAGGTTCAATAGGCTGCTGAAGAGGGGCCACCAAGTAAATGCCCAAGGCGGCATAGATACAGGCAAAGGCAATTCCCCCGGTATAAACCCGCGCGAAAATCGGACCGTAAATAGCAGCTAGAATCAGCCCGTTAAGCAGCCTACTCCAGATGCCCTGAAGCAGACCAAAGGTAGCGCCGCTAATCAAGCCACAAGCAATCCCTCCGCCTGCCCCTGCAAGAATCCCTAGGGCAGCGCTGCCGAACTCAAATGTAGTTTTGACATTTCCGTGGCCTGCCAGCAGGCCAACGTGAACAGTCCCCCACAGCACTATCAGGACAATGCGGATTCCGATCTCATAAAAACGACGATCTAATTTTGTCGGCAGCCAGTCAGGCTGGACGCTTTCAATCAAAAAAACCGTTTGGGACTTGCGCACCATCTGCTTGGCCAGCCAGGTGAGCCACCGGATTACCTTGTCATCGGGGTAAGTGCGACGCAGTCCCTTGCGTTGGAACATCCGCTTAACGTACACCTCTAGCAGGTGCCGCCGCCGTTCTTCGAGGCTGCCGGTTTGAGGGATATCTGCTAAAGACTTGCCCTGGTAGGCTAGGGTCATGATGCTCAGAGTCAACGGCGATCGCGCCAGTTCCTGCAGGGCTGCATCCTCTTGAAGCAAGGTCTTGATGGCCTCTAGCTGAGACCCAGCTTCGTCGAGATATTGATGAATCTGGTCAGTCGTCAGGGGTTGTAGGTAGAGGGCGCTTCGCAACTGGAGGCGCTCTGGCAGAGCCAGATAGTCTTTAATGCGGCTGCAAACCACGGTTTCCGTCTGACCATGATGGTGCAAAAACTGGTTGATGGCCCTGACACAGTCGTCCTGCAGGTCGGTGGCTACCTCATCAAGCCCATCTAGCAGCAGCAACATTGACTGGTCATCTATCCAGGTTTGGGCCAGGGGTCTGGACACTTGATACTTGGTGGCCAGTTCTTCTAACAGCCAGGCGGCGATGGACTGTTGCGGCGATGTCCAAGAGGACAGGTTGAACACGACGGGAATAGGCAAGTTGGCATTGGTTTCGGCCTGGACAATCAGGTTTTTGGTCAGCTTTAGCAGCATGGTGGTCTTGCCCGACCCTGGTTCTCCCAGAATGAGTAGCGTCCGGCCAGGCCCCAAACTGGTGAACACTTCTTCTACCTGGCTACCCGGGGGCAGGGGGTCACTTTCCGAGTCGGCTACCGTATACTCTAAGGACTCAAACGGATGCTGCACGGTGTCAAAGCGTTTCTCTAATCCCAGCTCGATCAGGGCTTTAGCGTGCAGCGATCGCTCCAGCACATCTTCTACCCAAAATGTCTTGACCTTGGTGAGCAACACCTGACGCTGACGATATTCCTGGCGAGATAGATGACTGCCCGCTTCAGCTGACTGTTTCCCAGTCGGCTGCAACACTTGGATCGGGGAGTATACGTTTGCGTAAAAGACGTCGGCATTGATTTGAGTGAGGCTTCCCTGAATATCCTGTGCCACGTTCAGTCGGCTATCCGCCACGTTGCCAACGTTGATATTCTGAGAGGAATCTTCAGGTTGACTCATAGCCACATTGGTTTACCAGTGCTAAAGCAACATCAAGGACTGAGCTGCTACTCCTAGCCAGGGGGCTAGCGTTTTAAATATGGGCTCTAGCTTCTGCCACAGTTCCTGACCGACGCCCACGGTTTCGTTGACGCGCTTCAAGTTCTGGGTGGCTTTTTGCAGGCTTTTTGCAGCGAATCCCTTATCGGGGTCTTTGGCTTGGGCCTCTTCTTTAGCGGTGCCAACATAGGCCATAACTTTCTGCTTATCCGCCTGTGGTAGGTCTGACTCCCCAATAATCGCTTCTAGCTGGGCGAACTGATCAGCCACCTCCGCTGGAGAGAGCGCCTGTCCCTGATTCAAAGTAGTAGCGCTCTGGTTGATGTCGCCGCTGACATCTTGAGCCAGGTTGAGGCTAGAACCTTGAACGCTGCCAATATTGATGCCGTTTTTTTTGCTATCAGTCATTACTGGACAGTGTGAAGTGAATCTTGCTGGTTTGGAAGATTGCAAAAGGAACATCCCAGTACCCAAGGGGGTATCGAATGTCCGAAACTAGCTGAAAAGGAGAACATCAGCTGGGTTCATTATGGAGCTATATCAGCGTCTAAAGCAAATCGTTGTAAAGTTACGTCTAGTCGGGGTATGGTCCCGACTACTGAAAAATCCAGCCATAAGGCTACAAGCGGTGCGAGTAGTGGGTTTCAGCCACTACGATCAGAACCTCGCAGAAAAAGTACTAACTAGGAGAGCAAAAAAAGGTGTGGGGTGCGATTCGTTCCTGTACGAAAGGCTGAAAGCTAATAAGACAGGGCTTCTGAGGGATAACCTTTTCTGGGTTGAGTTCGCACTTTTAATCT
>JBARVU010000050.1:0-5624 GCA_049646425.1 Phormidesmis sp.
GACGAGCAAGCATCCGTATCTTCTGATGTAATCATCATCACGCTTTCTAAATGTTTTTGGTGGCGGTTTTGTTTGTTTGAGACGAATGATTATCGCTGCTAAACTACCTGCAAAGGTTGGAGAAGCTGACCTTTGTCAAACGGGAGCATGGCCATCTTGATGGTTAAGGGAAGTGTTCTAAACAACTGCGCGGTTGCCTGCGGAATGGCAACCTTAGAGAATAAAATAACAGCAAACAAATTACCCGATGGCAGCATTCCCCCAAAGCCCAGCACCGATTTGATCCCAAATGGCTGAACAAACTCGACTTGAGCTGGAATAAATTCGCTGCCAGCAGCAGTGGGAATGTAAAAAACGTTACAGGTCTGTGGCTCTAGCACCAGCTGTAAATGAGTGTCGGGCATTAGCACGTAGCTGATATCGAGCCCAAAGCTTTTAATCAGCTGGGCAATCATGGGAATTTGTCTGACGGCGCTCTCGCTGGTGAGGGGAATGGCCTGATGGCCCTGAGATTTGCGGCGATCGCTCCACTCCGGGCGATCGCCCTGGCTAGAAAGCAGCGTCAAGCACTTCACCTCGTCTGGAATAGACGCTGATGCCAGCGCATCCGCACTGGCCTGTAGCGCTCCAGGCAAATTTCCATACGGATGAGTCTTAAAGAAGCGGGTGAGCGCGCAGGCAGATCTCCCAGTCGTCGGGTCGATTAAGTTTTCATAAAAGAACTGAACGCAGCGGGCCGCTACCGTCTCCAAGCTGTCGGCATCTTTACCGAAAGTGCGCAGCGTGGTTCCAATATCAGTAATATCCTGTAAGTCGAGCTGTGTTAAATCATACATGGACAGCGTCTCTTAAAGTTTCTTATCAATAGTTTGCCCGCCGCCATACAGTAAGTTCACAAAACCCAATGGGCAAAACCGCTAGCACAGCAGACGAGTAAACCTGCAGCAACCGTCACAGAATGAGGCATGAGGAAGGCATAAAATTACTGAGGCGATTTCATAAAAGGCAGCAAAAATGAGTGGACTAGGCGGACTTAACAAAACCCCAGACGGCGTTGTGCTCGGCATGGTGCAGCTACAGCTGCCTACCGTCGTCACGCCTGATGACTTGGCCGCTCAAACTCAGCGCATCTGTGACATGGTTGACAAGGCCCGTCGTAATATGCCCGGGATGGATCTGGTCGTTTTTCCAGAATATTCTCTGCATGGCCTGTCGATGGACACCAATCCGGAGATCATGTGCCGCTTGGACGGGCCAGAAGTCGCTGCCTTTCGCCAAGCCTGCATCCGTAACCACATCTGGGGCTGTTTTTCTATCATGGAATACAATCCCCACGGCAATCCGTACAACAGTGGCATCATTATTGACGGGCAGGGAGAACTCAAGCTCTACTACCGCAAGCTGCATCCCTGGGTGCCTGTAGAGCCCTGGGAGCCTGGCAACATTGGCATCCCGGTGTGCGATGGCCCGAATGGTAGCAAGCTGGCGCTGATCATTTGTCACGATGGGATGTTCCCAGAGATGGCGAGAGAATGCGCCTACAAAGGTGCCGAAATTATGATTCGGACGGCGGGCTATACTGCGCCGATTCGTCACAGCTGGCAAATTACCAATCAATCCAATGCCTTTTGCAACCTGATGGTGACCGCTTCGGTGTGCATGTGCGGCAGCGATGGCAGCTTCGACTCCATGGGTGAGGGCACCATTGTCAACTTCGACGGCGTACCTTTAGCCACCGGCAGTCACCGCCCCGATGAAATTATCACCGCTGAAGTTCGGCCTGACCTCGTGCGAGAAGCGCGTCAGCACTGGGGCGTAGAAAACAATATCTATCAGTTCGGCCATCGCGGCTATACCGCCGTCAAAGGCGGCGCCCAAGACTGCCCCTACAGCTACATGAAAGACATGGTGGCTGGCAACTACCGACTGCCCTGGGAAGATGACGTGGTACACACCGATGGTACTTCCTGCGGGTTCGACGCGCCGCAGCGAGAATACCAGGGCGAAGAGATGCCTCAGGCGGTCCTGAGCGAGGCCCAGTAGCCGCAAGCACTCAATTTAAGGATCGTAGATTAGTTCATAGCGAACACTTTTGCGCATTGAGGGAATGCTATTCCTGCCATAGCGCCTTTCAAGTGTGCGCACAGTCCAAGCTACCGGAGCCGTCAGCCGTGGGACGTACCGTCAAGTCAGATCCCTATCCCTATCCTTACAACGGTGATTTGCGCCCTGAGAATACGGTGCTGATCATCATTGATATGCAAATCGACTTTTGCGGGCAGGGCGGCTATGTCGACAAGATGGGATACGACCTATCGCTGACGCGCGCGCCAATTGAGCCGCTGCAAAAGCTGCTGGCGGTGATGCGCGAGCAGGGGTATCCAATCATGCACACGCGCGAAGGGCATCGTCCCGATCTGTCGGATTTGCCGGAAAATAAGCGATGGCGATCGCAGCAAATCGGCGCAGGCATTGGCGACCCAGGCCCCTGCGGACGCATTTTAGTCCGGGGAGAAGCAGGTTGGGAGATCATTCCAGAGCTAGCACCGCTGCCTGGCGAAACCGTGATTGACAAACCTGGAAAAGGGGCTTTTTTCGCGACCGATCTCGATTTGCTATTGCGGCGTAAAAACATCCAAAACATTATCCTCACGGGTATTACCACCGATGTGTGCGTTCATACCACAATGCGCGAAGCCAATGACCGGGGCTACGAATGCCTTGTCCTCTCCGACTGTACCGGCGCAACTGACTACGGCAACTATCTGGCCGCCCTCAAGATGATCCAGATGCAGGGCGGCGTCTTTGGGACGGTGGCGACTTCTGCTGACTTGATTGCAACCCTTCAGAGCTGACCTCATGGATACTGTAGCGCTGGTCACCCCGGATACTCAAGTTCAAGGCCCGCCCCAGCTGGATGTCGTCAAGATGAGTAAACGGTTTGGCCAGTTTACCGCGCTAGACCGGGTATCGCTGACCTTAAAACCCGGGAGTATTCACGCCCTGCTTGGCGAAAACGGCGCGGGTAAAAGCACCTTGGTGAAATGTGTTATGGGCTTTTATAAGCCGACCGCTGGCGAGGTGCTAATCGACCAGCAGCCCCAGACCATTCACAGCCCAAGAGATGCCCATGCTCATGGCATTGGCATGGTCTATCAGCATTTCACCTCAGTGCCGGCGATGACCGTAGCTGAGAATTTGGTACTGTCTCGCGGCGATCGCCAAAAGCTGATCAACTGGAAAAAAGAATATCAGCAGCTGCGCGCCTTTATTGCCCAGTCTCCTTTTCAAATTGATCTAGATAGGCCGGTGGCGCAGTTAGCTGCCGGACAAAAGCAAAAGCTCGAAATCCTGAAGCAGCTCTATCTCAACAACCGCATTTTGATCCTGGATGAGCCTACGTCAGTACTCACCCCGGTAGAAGCCGATGAAGTGTTGGGACTGCTGCGTTCAGAAGCAGTTAAAGGTCATCTCAGCGTGCTGTTGATTACGCACAAGTTTAGAGAAGTTCAGGCGTTTGCTGATGAAGTAACTGTTTTGCGCAAAGGCCAGCTTGCCGGTCAGGGAATGGTAGCGAACCTCTCTGTCGAAGAAATGGCTGAAATGATGCTAGGGGAAGCTCGTCGCAGCACATCTGTCGATCAGGCGTCGATTGAAAAAGGAACTGTTAATCGAACTGTTGACAAGACTGAGAACAAAACACCTGTGCTGACCATCGTGGATGTGTGCGCTAGCCGAGATGACGGATTGCCAGCGGTTCAAGGAGCCAGCCTGACGGTTCACGCCGGAGAGATTGTCGGCATTGCTGGCGTGTCGGGGAATGGGCAAAGAGAGCTGGTAGAGGTGCTGTCGGGGCAGCGATCGCCCACCTCCGGCACGCTCAAAGTCAACGGTGAACCCTACCGCGCCACCCGCCAGGAAATGTTTCGCCATCAGGTATATGCCCTGCCCGAAGAACCGCTGCGCAACGCCTGTATGCCCAACATGAGCGTCGCCGAGAATATGGCGCTACGAACCTTTGACCGCCCTCCGCAATCAAAGTGGAACTGGCTGCTGGTGCTCAAGGCCATGCGACAGATGGCACAGGGCCTAGTCACCTCCTTTTCAGTCAAAACGCCGTCTGTCGAGACGCCGATGAGTCATCTATCGGGCGGCAATGTGCAAAGAACGGTGCTGGCCAGAGAACTCTCTTCCCCGTCAGTAAAGTTGTTGATCGCAGCAAATCCCTGCTTTGGTTTGGACTTTTCGGCGGTAGAATTCATTCACGAGGCGATTGTGTCGGCGCGTGATCGAGGCGTGGCTGTGTTGCTGGTGAGTGAGGACTTAGACGAATTGCTGGCCCTGAGCTGCCGCCTGATTGTGATGAGCGATGGAGAATTTGTCTACGAAAGCGAGATTGCTCAGGCTGACCTCAGCCTCATCGGCCAGCGGATGGCCGGACAGTGAGGAGCGCCGAATGCCCCCCATATTAACCCGGTTGTTAGCTTGGGTTTTCGCTCGAATACAGTCATTTTGGCAGGGCAGTCCGCGACCTGAGCCGATTGACCAGCGCTCAACCGAGCCTGCGCCCTCTAAAAAAGCAGACAGCGATGCCCTAGCCGACCTTCAAAGAGAAATTCGGGCTGAGCGGCAGTTTTCTTTGGCGGAAGCGATTGGTCGCGAAGGCGGTAGCTTTATGAAAGGCGAATCAACCGTTCCTCGACCGTTAAGAGCCGCGACCGAAGTCAGTCAGTTCATCACTACCCACCTTGCCGATCCCACCGGCCCCGTTTCTACGACACTCTATGACTGGGCCAGCAGCGATATCCGCCTCAGCCGCCAGCTCGATACGCCGCTGGTAGCCCTCGCCCAGGTTATCGAAAGCATTTTGGCTGAGCCGACGACGCTCAGCGAATTTGCCCGTCAGGTGGCGATCGCCCACAGCCACATCACCGGTGATCGCCCCTACTTTCAAAAGCCCGATGCCCCACCGCATCCGCAGGCGAGCTACACCCACGCCTCGATTGCAGCTGACCTTGCCGCGCTGCTTGATCAGGTCGAAGGGAATTCTTTGTCGAATTTGTGAATTAGGGTTTGATTGAGGGAGGAGGGCTGTATCAGCTGTATCAATAGGCGGTCACTTTAGCAGCCACTTCGCCGTATAGCGTATCTCGCTGCCGCGCGGGACGTCCGACTGAGGCGATCGCCCCCATCAGATCGGCCTCTGACTGACAGGTTCCGCCTGTTGCCCCAGCCATGGAGGTAATATGCTCTTCCATCAAGATGCCACCGATATCATTGCAGCCCCATTGCAGCGCCTCACTTGCACCGGCAAGACCCAGCTTTACCCAGCTCGGCTGATGGTTGACAATCCAATTGCCTAAAAATATTCTGGCCACGGCTGTCAGCAGTAGCGCATCGGCTAGCACCGGCTGATCGCGGCCCACCCGACGACGTAAGGGTTTGGGGGCTTCCTGGCCGACAAATGGCAGCAGGATGAATTCTGAAATGCCGGGGTAGCCTGCTGTGAGTGATTTCTTTTGGAGCGATCGCAGCAAATCCAAATGCACCACCTGCTGTTTTACTGTCTCAATGTGACCTGACAGCATCGTACTGGTGGTCGGCAGGCCAATTTCATGCGCCAA
>JBARVU010000051.1:0-6262 GCA_049646425.1 Phormidesmis sp.
TACACAACTTCCGGTTGAGCTACCGCCAGGGAAAAGCTAACGAGCTGGTAGCAACCGCATAGGAAAGGAAAGGTCAGGAAAGGGCGTGCTTATTTCTGTTGTCCACACTATTTCCGATAATGTCTAAAGAATAGCCATGTTAAAGATTGCTGTTGGCCATAGTGACGATCCCGATTCTTTGGCAGCGATCAGCGAAGTTTTATCACAGGTAATCGTCCAGCTCTCGGGTATGTCACCCAGTGCTGGACTCTTATTCGCTGCTATCGACTTTGAACACGAATCGATACTTCAGAAGATAGATGAAGCATTTCCGGGTATCGAGCTAATTGGTGGAACTACTGAAGGCGAGATGTCCTCTAGGCTGGGATTTGGGCAAGACTCACTAACGCTAATTGTCTTTTGTTCAAAGACGATTACTATCAGTGCCGGAATTGGTCGAAACGTAGCACAGGATGCGGTCGCCGCAGCGACTTCTGCTGTTCGGCAGGCTCAGGCTCAGCACGCAGACACCGTTCAGTTTTGCCTGAGCTTCCCAGAAAGCCTAACAATTAGAAACGAGACTATCTTAGAAAGTTTGGAGAGTGTTCTAGGCGCAAAGGTTCCTATTTTCGGCGGACTCACCGCTGGCCAACATCCATCTAAGCAAACCTATCAGTTTTGCAAAACGGAAGTCTGTAGTAATTCGGTTCCTATCTTGTTGTTTTCTGGCCCTATTCAGTTTTCTCACGGGGTTGCAAATGGTTGGCACCCTATCGGCAAAGCGGGCCATGTGACTAAAGCTATAGATAACGTAGTCTATGAGATTAATGACCAACCAGCGCTGTCGTTTTACCATCACTATCTAGGTGCATTGCCACCCACCTCAGAATATCCGCTCGCCTTGCTAGATGTTCACAGTAATCGCCACTACATGCGAGCGCCCAGCGGTATCTACAACGAAACTATCGGTAGTATCACCTTCTTCGGTGGTGTTCCAGAAGCGTCCGTTGTCCAAATTACAGAGGCGAGTCACGACGATATATTAGCGGCTTCTTTGCAGTCTGTGCAGCAAGCGCTAGATAGCTATCCAGGAAAAACTCCTGATGTAGCATTATTTTTCTCTTGCGTTGGGCGCAGGCAGCTATTAGGTAGTCGAACTAAAGAAGAACATGCACTAGCCCAACAGTACTTAGGCGAAGCCATACCTAGCTGTGGATTCTACACCAATGGAGAAATTTCTCCATTGCAAGATGAAGGTGCCTCCCATCTCCACAACGAAACCTTTGTTACTTTACTTATCGGAGAAGTTTAGATGTTATCGAATGCACCTATGCCGCGACTCGAAGTTCAACAGTTAGAGAAGCAAAATAGAACTCTGCGTAAGAAGCTAGAACGTGCTGAAGTGACTAATCGAGAGTTAGAGGCAACGACTCAGAAAAAGGAGTCGTTGCTGCGGCAAGTCATTCTTGAACTTAGAGACTCTCAATCCGCTCTAGAACTACAAAGTCGCGAACTAGAAGAAACGTGTCTCAATCTAAAACGGACTCAAGTTCAGCTTGTGCAGGCAGAGAAAATGTCGAGTTTAGGTCAGCTAGTCGCAGGGGTCGCTCACGAAATCAACAATCCGGTGAACTTCATTCATGGCAATATTGTTCATCTGGAAGCCTACCTTAAAGACTTGCTCGAATTTATTGGTCTGTATGAATCGCACTACCCTAATCCGGTCACTGAGATTCAGCAGGCCGCAGAAGACCTTGAGATTGATTACATTAAGACCGATCTACATAAAATGCTTCCTTCAATGTCAATGGGCACCCGACGGATCCGCGACATCGTGTTGTCCTTGCGTAACTTCTCACGGATGGATGAAGCTGAATGCAAAGCAGTTGACATTCACGATGGCATAGAAAGTACCCTGCTAATATTGCAACACCGTTTCAAGTCTCAGTCAGAGCGACCTACCATTGAGGTTGTGAAAGAGTTTGGTACGCTACGGCAGATTGAATGCTTTGCTGGGCAACTCAATCAAGTATTTATGAATATTCTCTCTAATGCCATTGATGCTCTGGAAACAGGCTTGAAAGAGAATCCAACAGCTCAGAAAAACCCAAAAATCGTATTACGAACAGAAACCTGTGCTGACAATATTGTTATCAGCATCTCTGACAACGGTGCGGGGATGCCTACAGCAGTAAAAGACCGAATTTTCGACCCATTTTTTACAACCAAGCCAGTAGGAAAGGGAACGGGTATGGGTATGGCCATCAGCCATCAGCTAGTGGTAGAGAAGCACGGAGGCGAGATTGCGTGTCATTCCGAAGAAGGTGTCGGAACGACTTTTACAATTACATTGCCAGTTCGACTGAAGCCCTAATTCGTCTATATAGTCTGATCTATTGGTCAAAGAAAGCGTTGTATCTGTGATCGCCAGTGTTCTGCCGCATCTGAACTTTATATAAAGTCGCCCATAGTAGTAGGTTGAGTAGCGATAAGTACTACTGTAACCTACCCTAGTATCGTTCGACTCTCATTATCTATACGTTTTGAGAGGGTGCCAAACCCGTGTCTCAATTCATGCCTCAAAGTATCGTTCTCGTAAAGTCTAAGGCTTTCTGAACCACCTGTTCAGATCCAATAGCCTGTTCAGATCCAAAGCCACTATCAAAGGACTACACCCTTTGATAGTTATCGCGATAACTGCTTCATAGGGATTTCTACCTGTTGCTCTGACAGCAGTGATCGCTGCTTGATTAGAAAACCCGCGTTTAGCAACTAACTAAGCTGTCAGAATATGACCCGTCCGTGCCACACCACATGAACAACAACATAGTGAAGCGGATGATGCTAAAACCTCAAGTCTGAGAAGGATGAAGCCATAGCTACATGTTTCTGTTGAGATGCTGAGGGTTTGCTAACAAGGCCTGCTAGTCGTCGTGATCAAGAGATTACCGACGAGTACAATACCCAATATCAAGTGATGAAGGAAACCTATGACAATAGATCACGTGACAATAGAGCAGTTGATAGGTGTAAATATACCAACAATAATACCGTCATTACTAGCATTAGCAGGATTGGTATTACCGTTTCTGCCCGACTCGATTGTAAACGAGTCGACAAAACTCTGGCTGTCGATAATTTTATCCAGCCTCGTTTTAGTTACGTCCATAATAATCTGGGGAGAAGTAACTACAGTGAAAACAAGTATGCAACCAACTACAGCTGTGATC
The DNA here is from genome assembly GCA_049646425.1 of Phormidesmis sp. GTDB lineage: Bacteria > Cyanobacteriota > Cyanobacteriia > Phormidesmidales > Phormidesmidaceae > Phormidesmis. The sequence goes on from JBARVU010000051.1 coordinate 3,210, forward strand.
GCTCAAGTGGTTGAGAGAAGATAACCGACAGCGATGGTAGTCTGATTATTAACTATGACTACCGTAGTGTCATAGGCACACTACGGTATTTTCAATAACCGGACACTGTCGGCCAACTATTTTAGTACGTATGTTTTCTCAGAAGCCGAGCGTTGTCTTTGTAGTGCGCCTTCTTCATGATTCGCCTCTTGATTGTTGCAAAGAAACTCGTCTGAAAATCAAAGCTTATTAAACCCCTCTTGATCTCTCTTTCTGAGCTGCTTGAATCTAGCTGCTACGATCACACTAGATGTAGCTTGTGTCATAAACCACCGTTTTTGGAACTATTGACAAAACTTTTTAGATAAGCAAGTTTGTTAGCCTTATTTATGTCTCAAAACTTGTGTCGTAATCAAAGTGTCAAAAACAGATGCGCCTGACGAGTTTTGACACTATAAAGATCAGGATATGCTGGAGTTTTGATCACTGACCAAAGTTTAGACCTTCAAACTGACGCCCTGAAGTCAGCGATGGGGCTTTGAGAGTATTTTTACTAAAATGGGGTGAGTGGCGTCAAGGACGAATGCCCTGGGTTGGATAAAGCGCTTGAGTGTATATCCAGCGGCGACGAGCTCGTCGTCTGGAGGCTTGACTGTTTAGGTCGCTCCCTCAGTCACCTGCTGAAGATTGGCGGTATTATAGGTCTCAATAGGTTTCGTTCGTAAAACAGACCTATCTTTTTCCCTTCATGATGCAAAGCCTTGACAGCACAAGGTGTTCAAGTTTTGTATCACCCCTTCAGAGCCGCGTAAATTGAGCTTGCAGTGCTATGCCCTTGATCAAAGTCCAGACCTCTGTCGAAACGCCTGCCAAAACAACCGTTGAAGACTTGCTTAAGCAGCTATCAGCCAGCCTTTCCAAGCATTTAGGCAAGCCCGAGTCCTACGTGATGACGGCCTTCGAGCCAGGGACGCCGATGACCTTTGGCGGCACCACCGACCCGACCTGCTTCATTCAAATCAAGAGTGTCGGCACCATGGGCAGCGACAAAACTCAAACCATGAGCCAGGACTTTTGCGCCAAAGTGCAGGCAGCGCTAGGCGTACCGCCCAACCGCACCTATATCGAATTTGCCGATGCCCGAGGTGCCATGTGGGGCTGGAACGGCACTACGTTCGGTTAGGTCGTAGATATTTGAATGAATCCCTAGGGCGCGGCAGGTTTCTCTTTCTTTACGCCGAAGTACTGCTCTAGTACCTGTTTGACCATCGGGGCTGCAAAAGATCCGCCGCCGCCGCCAGAGTGCTCTCCAAAAGCGACTACCACGATTTCCGGCTTGTCCGCAGGGCCATAAGCGCCAAACCAAGTGTGGGTTTTTCCGGGCGGGGCTTCGGCGGTGCCGCTCTTCCCGGCGATGGGCGGCAGTGCGGGGTCATTCACCGCGCCGCCGGTGCCATTGCTCACTACCTGCCGCAGACCCTCTTGCAAAACCTTGACTGTACTAGGCGCCATGCCTAAGGACTCTTTCCAGTCTTGGGTTTCCTCTTTATCCATGACTAGGTGAGGCGTGACTCTATAGCCACCGTTAGCTACAACTGCGAACATCACGGCAATTTGTAGCGGGGTTGCCAGCACGTTGCCCTGGCCGATAGATGCATTGATGGTGTCGCCCAGATACCAGGTTTCTCCTAACACCTCTTGTTTCCAAGCTTCGTTGGGTACTAAGCCCTGATCTTCTTCAGTGGCTAGCTCAATGCCGGATTTTTGACCTAATCCATATTTATGCATCCATTTTTCGAGTTCCTTTTCGCCGACAGCCCGGCCTACCTGATAGAAGAAGGTGTCACTACTCATCGCCAGGGCGCCTCGAAAGCCCAAGGGGCCAAAGCCTGCATTGTTCCAATCCCAAAACTGAATGCCGCCAATCGTCAGAAAGGGGTAGGTTGCCAACACTGCATCAGGTGAAAATTTGCCCGATTCGATGCCTGCTGTCGCCGTCACTACCTTGAATGTGCTGGCGGGTGGATAGGCCCGCATGGCCCGATTGACCAGCGGGTATCCCTGGCTCTGGATCTGCTCCCACTGGGACTGAGTAATCCGGGTCGAAAAAATATTGGGGTCAAACGTGGGACGGCTGACCATTGCTCGCACCGCACCGTTACGCGGGTCGATCGCCACAATTGCACCGATGTGATCGCCCAGGGCGGCTTCAGCTGCCTTCTGGAGTTCTAAATCAAGAGTTAAATTGATATTTTGGCCCGAGACGGGCGTCTTTTCCCCCAGGATACGCAGCACCTGACCGCTGCTGTCGACTTCTACTTGCTGACCGCCCCACTGCCCTCTTAAAGTGGGCTCTAGTGCCATCTCCAAACCCATTTTGCCAATCACATCGCCCAGTCGGTATTCCTGGTCTTTGAGTTCTTCGAGCTCTTCATCGTTAAGCTCGCCGGTATAGCCCAAGACGTGGGCGGCCAGATCGCCTCGGGGATAGTTGCGCACGGCTTCGGCTTCTACTCGCACGCCCGGCAGATCGCTGGCATATTCGGCCAGGGCGGTGGTTTGAGCAGAGCTGATCCCTCGGGAAATCGGGACTGACTTGCTCAGGTTGTAGTTAGTCAGGGCCAGGCGGTCGTTAATTTCATTGATGGGGACATCCAGGATTTGAGCGAGGCGCTGAATGACCTGGGTGCGATCGCCCGCTTCCTCAGGCAAGGCAATCGGCCAAACAGAGACCGAATGAGAGAGGCGAGAGCCGGCTAAAATTTGCCCGTTGCGATCAAACATCGTGCCTCTGGCTGGACGTCTGGGCAAGAGCAAAATCCGATTGTCTTCGGCCAGTTCTCGGTTGCGCTCTCCCTGCACAAGCTGAAGGTAGGCAAGCCGACTGCCGATGCCACCGATCATCACCAGGCTCAGCAGCAGCATGATCACCACCGACTGGTACTGACGGCCAACCGTGCGACCCTTCTGGTCGCTGAAGCTAGGAGAGCGCTGAGAGAAAGCCATGATAACCAGTCAAAAGATGCAGATCGAGGAGAGGAAAGCTAAGTTCATCTGCCCTAGTTGTCTAGCAC
>JBARVU010000052.1:0-3066 GCA_049646425.1 Phormidesmis sp.
TCACCTGCTCAGTCCTATGTTTGAAGCCCTCTCAGAACAATTTGAATCCGCCTGGAAAAAGCTGCGTGGCCAGGACAAAATTTCGGATGCAAATATCACAGAGGCCCTGCGAGAAGTCAGGCGCGCCCTGCTCGAAGCCGATGTCAACCTGGATGTAGTCAAAGGCTTCGTCGCCGATGTCAAAGAAAAAGCCCAGGGTGCCGGGGTGGTCTCCGGCGTCAGGCCCGATCAGCAGTTTATCAAAATCGTCTACGACGAGCTGGTCGAGACCATGGGCGACACCAACGTGCCCCTGGCCGACGCCGAAAAGAAACCGACCGTCGTCCTGATGGCAGGCTTGCAGGGTACGGGTAAAACCACTGCTACCGCCAAGCTAGCCCTGCACCTGCGTAAGCAAGATCGCAGCGCTCTGCTGGTCGCGACAGACGTGTATCGTCCTGCTGCCATCGATCAGCTACTGACGTTGGGTAAGCAAATCAGCGTTCCCGTGTTTGAAATTGGCGCAGATGCGAACCCGGTCGAAATCGCGCGGCAGGGCTTGGCCAAAGCTAGAGAAGACGGCGTCGACACCGTGATTATTGACACGGCAGGCCGACTGCAAATCGACACCGACATGATGGCCGAACTGGCCCAGATTAAGGAAGTCGTGCAGCCGGATGAAGTGCTGCTGGTCGTCGATGCGATGACCGGTCAGGAAGCGGCCACGCTGACCCGCACCTTCCACGATGAAATTGGCATCACTGGAGCCATTCTCACTAAAATGGACGGCGACTCGCGCGGTGGCGCAGCCCTGTCAGTCCGGCGAATCTCGGGTCAGCCGATCAAATTTATCGGCGTCGGCGAAAAAGTCGAAGCGCTTCAGCCTTTTTACCCTGACCGGATGGCTTCACGCATCCTGGGCATGGGCGATGTGCTTACGCTGGTCGAAAAAGCCCAGGAAGAGGTTGACATTGCCGATGCTGAAAAGCTTCAGGAAAAAATTCTGTCGGCCAAGTTCGATTTCAACGATTTCTTAAAACAAACTCGCCTGATGAAGAACATGGGCTCCCTGGCGGGAATTATGAAATTAATTCCAGGTATGGGCAAGAAGCTCTCTTCTGACCAGCTTCAGCAAGGAGAGCAGCAGCTCAAGCGCTGTGAGGCCATGATCAATTCTATGACCATGGAAGAGCGGCAAAACCCAGAGGTGCTATCGGGATCGCCGAGTCGCCGCCGGCGGGTGGCGAAAGGGGCAGGCTACGGTGAAAAAGAGGTCAGTAAGCTGGTGACCGACTTTCAGCGGATGCGTACCATGATGCAGCAAATGGGTCAGGGAAACATGGGCTTACCTGGCTTTGACGGCGGCTTCCCCGGCATGGGCGGCAACCCGATGGGCGGCGGCAGTCCAATGGGTGGCAATCCGATGGGCGGTAGGCAAATGCCCGGATGGCGAGGTGGTCCAGGCAGCAGCAAGAAAAAGAAAAAGAATAAAAAACGTAAGGGATTTGGCTCCCTATAAATCAAAGCAATGAAAAAGCTTCTGCGCAACGGACTGATGATAACGGGCATTTGGCTAGGCTTAGCCAGTACAGCAACCGCCCTCCCTGGTCAATCAGTTCAAGAGGCAGAAGCTTGGATGCAGGCACATCCGACCCTTCGCGCCACGCCTGGGGAGAACCTTTCGCTACGCCGTAACGATACGCCCTCCCGTCGCTACACTTTTCACGCTTCTGTTTTCGGCCCGGGCAGCAGTTCAGGGGAAAGTATGCTGCTGCGGAGATCTGAGCAGCGAAGGATAGTGCGCTCTGAAAAATTCACGCTGGTCGATATCGTTAGCGGCGTGAGTATTGAGAGGCTAGAGGATGCTTTGCGAACGCTGTATGGCGCTGAGGTGTACGCGGACTACCGGCGATCGCAATCCGTTCTGGTTTACTCCCCCGGTCGCCCCGAAGATCGCGGCACCCAACGCGCCGCCCGAGCTCAGCTTTCTGAGGGCAATCTTTATGCCTATGTAGTTGAAGTCTTACCGAATCCGGATGGCACCATTTCTACCGGGAGCGTAACCATGATGCTCAGAGAAGATATTCCGGCGCTAAGAGAGGCGCTGCGCAGCCGCGAGATTGAAAGAAGAGAATTTGAAGATCCGACAGCTGCGCCGCCCATAGAACAAACCAGCGCTCCGGGCAGATTGAGGCGGTAGGCATTGGCCAAGCCTCTCTCCCGGAGAATCGCTATTTACAGGTTCTTCCAATCTGCAGTGATCCAGCCCTGCTCTACGGCGTGCTTAACCGCAGTTTCTGTTTTTGAAAACAGCAGAAATTCTACGCCAGCGGCACGGACTTTTTGAGCGATCGCCTCAACCTCTTTTCTCCTCTCATCATTCTCTGGCAGCACGTCGCGAATGTAGACACCTAAAATGCGATCTGGGGAGTCCTCCACGATTTGGCTGTAGATTTCAGCATCTTTCTGACCGCTGTCGCCAATCAAAACAAAAGGTAAATCTGGGAAGCGGCGAAAAATTGGATCGATTTGTTCTCGCTTATGACCTTCATGGTCAAAAGACAACAGGTTCTCGGGCGATAGCTCAATATCTCTGAGCAGAATTGGCCCAGCAGGAATATCGTTTAGCGCCATAAACTTGTCAAACAGGTCGTACATATTCCAGGGACTGCTCGACACGTAGAAAATTGGGTTGCCTTCGGCTTTTCCTGTGCCCTGCTGTAAGGCTTTATAAAATGAAGCGACCCCTTCAAAAAGACGGCGACTTCGCTCATTACCAAAGTAAGCAATCCGAATCATTTTGAACAAATTGTTGGCAGCGGTGTACACAATCGTATCGTCAATGTCACTGATGACGCCAAACTCAGCTGTTTGTAAAACAGTGATAACTTTACCGGTTGTGGTCACCGAAGATTGTTTAGGAGGCGGTGGATCTAACAGCTTAATATCAACCGTTTGCCAGAGTGAGTTTGTTTGAAGCGGCGGTTCTATTTTCAGCTCAGTTTCAAAGAAGCCTTCTTCATTCGCTTCAAGCACCTGCTGCTGCTCACCCAAACGAATCTCAACCCTGGCATGAGGAATCTCGTC
>JBARVU010000053.1:0-2981 GCA_049646425.1 Phormidesmis sp.
GCTCAAATACGTGGGGCAAGTCCTCCGCAGATATCCCTACGCCCGTATCGGCCACCGCTATCCACACAAAGTCCCCTCTTGTCTCAGCTCGAATGTTGACTTCTCCGGTGGGCGTATGGCGGAGGGCATTGCTCAGCAGGTTGACGAGGATTTGCTCTACCCGAACCGGATCGCCCCAAACCAGCGGAAGATCCTCGCTGAGGTCAACCGTAAGCTGGCGGTTGTCGATGCCGAGGAGCTGATCGGCAAAGCGATCGCTGACCTGAGTAATTACCGGGGCGATCGCCATCGCCTGCGCATCAATCGGTAAATACCCTGACTCCAGCTTAGATAGCTCCTGCAGATCATCAACGAGGCGCTGCAGCCGCTCTGTTTCTTTAGCCAGTCGGCCGTAGGTCTCCGGCGAAGGATCGACTGCCCCGTCCGCGAGTCCCTCTAAGTAGCCTCGCACGATGGTTAGCGGTGTCCGCAGCTCATGGCTTAAGTCGCCCACCAGTTCTCGCCGCCGCTGCTCAACCCCTTCGAGGCCATCGGCCATCCGGTTGAAGCTATAGCCTAGCCGGTCAAACTCTGGAATCTCCAAAGGCGGCACTCGCGAAGAAAAATCGCCAGCGGCGAACTGACGCGTGACCGATTCCATTCGCAACAGCGGCTTAGTAATTCGCTGCGACAGCCAGTAGCTGACCGCTCCTGCCGTAGATCCACCCAGAATAACTGACCACAGCATCCCTCGAATCCAGGCATCTTCAAAGCCCTGCATCAGCTGGCCTTTGACCTGCTGAATGCGGACACCTCGTCGTTCCATCTGCTGTAGCGTCACGACAAAATACCTGGGGGTATAAAGACGACTGACCGCAGCAAGTGCAATTACGGTTACGGCTAAGACGATGAGCTGCGAAATTAGAAGACGACTCCGTAGATTCAGCCTGTTTTTAGGCTGATTCGTCTGTGCCGGCGTTGAAAACTTTTGAGAGGAGGTAGATTTGACCATAGATAAGGATGAGGTTACTTCACCTCGTCTTCAAATCGATAGCCCACACCGACAACCGTTTTTATAAACGAAGGTGCGGAGGGGTCAGGCTCTATTTTTTTGCGAAGTCGAGCGATGTGGGCATCCACTACTCGCTCATCGCCAAAGAATTCATTGCCCCATAGCTTTTCGATCAGCTGCGTGCGGTTCCATACCCGACCGGGATAGCTCATAAAAGTAGCTAGCAGGTCAAACTCTAGCGGTGTGAGTTCGAGTGGTATCGGTTCATCCTGCTGTGCGAGTTGGCGATTGGCAAGGCGCTGGTCAATGTCAACCGTAAAATGAGCGGTTTGGTAGGTTTGGGTCTGAGGTTCGCCTTGTCGGAGGCTGCGACGCAGGACTGCTCGAACTCTCGCCACTAGCTCACGGGGACTAAAGGGCTTCACCATATAGTCGTCAGCGCCGGTCGATAGACCAATAATCCGGTCTATTTCCTCCCCTTTGGCCGTCAGCATCATGATGTATGGATCCTTAGACGCCCGCTGCTGGCGGATTCTAGCACAGACCTCCAGTCCATCTAGTCCTGGCAGCATCAGATCTAAAACAATCAGATCTGGCTGAATTGCCTGAAAGCGCTCAAGGGCAGTCTTACCATCCCGGCAAATGTGACAGTCAAACCCTTCTTTAGATAAGTAGAGCTGGATCAGCTCAGCAATATCGGCCTCGTCTTCCACAATCAAAATGTCCACGGTTGATTTTGGTTACTCCAGCGGTTTGTCTGGGCGGTTTGTCTGAATGGTCTCATGAGGCAGTCGCCTTGATAGGTACTCAGGCAATCTTTGGTCATCCCCATCAGGGCTATAGTTTACGCTTTCTCCGGAGGCAGCGTATCTTCTATCATCCTCATCCTGCTTCTATCTTCCTCTACTACGATTACCTTCATTTTTAGAAATACCAGCGTTCTGAGCGAATGCGACAGCCTATGTCTGCACCTACATTTGATACCTTATCGGCAGAAGTGACTCAGGCCCTGACCCAGCAGCGCCATACCCCACACAGAACGACGGCTCGCTGTACCCTAGGCCGAGACAAGGTCATGGTGCTGATTGAGTATCCGCTCAGTGCTAAGGCCGAGCAGACGGCGATGAAAACGCTCAACTGGTTAGAGCAGCATCTGCGAGCGCAGTTTAATACGGTGGGCCTACCGGCAGAGGCTGCTGATCTAGCAGAGGCAGGAGAAGCAGTACCTGTGCATCTCTTCCTTAAATACTTCAGCGAATCTAAGCCGTTTACGATGCGCTCGTTTGTGTGGAAGGTGGAGGACAGTTTTGACGCACTGTTTGGTCACACTCAGCAGGGAGATGAGGCAGATGAGGCGATCGCCAACAGTGAGCCTATTTTTCACGATTCTTCAGACTATGACTTTTCTGAGATGCTGGTGCCTGCGCCTAACCCAAGGCAATCTGCATGGGAAAGGGAGAACGATGAACCTGTCCTCACAGGGCTAGAAAGAACGTCTGTGCGCTTGGAAGAGCGGGCGTTTGACTTTGAAGCAGAGCTAACGAATGGGGGTCTCCCAGCCGTGCCGATTCCCCCTGATCGGAGCGACTCAGACTTTTTTGCGCTGCTTGACGATGAGAAAATTTCGGCAGGCGATCAGGGCGATGACATTGCCCTAGCTGCTGACTCGGGCGAGAGCTTGTTTGAGCTTGCTGATTGGCAGGGCTGGACTGACGACAGCAGCGATGCTGCCGAGGTTGCCAGTGAGATTGCCGCTGAGATTGCCGATGAGATGAGTAAGCTAGCCCCAGCGACCCAGCCAGATACTGAGGGTGATCTAGAAGCCGAAGCTGAGGCTGATATCAAGCCTGATTGCGATCCTGAACTCGATCAGGATACTGAGCTGAGCCTGCCTGAGAGCGCTGCTTTGGGAACCTTGTTAGACGGGGAGCAGGCGATCGCAGATACTGAGCTGGACAACACTTTCGATGCTGAAGCTGAAGCCGATAAC
>JBARVU010000054.1:0-6468 GCA_049646425.1 Phormidesmis sp.
TCACCATGAAAGACCTGAAGCGCTACCGTAATATCGGTATCTTTGCCCACGTAGATGCGGGCAAAACCACCACCACTGAAAGAATTTTGAAGCTCACCGGCAAAATCCACAAGATCGGTGAAGTTCACGATGGTGCGGCAACCACAGACTTCATGGATCAAGAGCAGGAGCGCGGCATTACTATTCAGTCTGCGGCTACGACTTGCTTTTGGAAAGACCATCAGCTCAATATTATCGACACCCCCGGCCACGTAGACTTCACCATCGAGGTTTACCGCTCGCTGAAGGTGCTCGATGGCGGCATCGGTGTGTTCTGCGGTTCTGGCGGTGTTGAGCCTCAGTCGGAAACCAATTGGCGCTATGCCAACGATTCCAAAGTGTCTCGAATCATTTACGTCAACAAGCTTGACCGTACTGGCGCAGACTTTTACAGCGTCGTTAAGCAGGTCGAAGAGATTCTAGTGGCTAAGCCACTGGTAATGGTGCTCCCTATCGGGTTCGAAGAGAGCTTCGTAGGCGTCGTAGACCTGCTGACCGAGAAGGCTTGGATTTGGGATGACTCCGGCGATCCGATGAACTACGAGATCACCGACGTCCCCGAAGACATGAAGGGCAAAGTAGCTGAGTACCGCGAGATGCTCATTGAGACAGCCATCGAAGTCGATGACACCGTAATGGAAAGCTATCTCGAAGGTGAGGAGCCCAGCATCGAAACGCTCAAGCGCTGCATTCGTAAGGGTACCCGCGACCTGACCTTCTTCCCGACTTACTGTGGGTCTTCCTTTAAGAACAAGGGTGTGCAAAATATCCTGGACGCAGTAGTTGACTACCTACCTAACCCCATGGAAGTACGACCTCAGCCCGAGGTTGACCTAGAGGGTAATGAGACCGGTGGATTTGCCAAGATTGATCCTGAGGCTCCGCTGCGAGCACTGGCGTTCAAAATCATGGACGACCGCTACGGCGCGCTCACCTTTACCCGGATCTACTCCGGTACGCTCAACAAAGGTGACACGGTGCTCAATACCTTTACCGGTAAGTCTGAGCGGATTGGTCGCTTGGTAGAGATGCATGCCAACTCCCGCGAGGAAATTGACACCGCTCAGGCCGGTGACATCGTGGCGATTGTCGGCATGAAAAACGTACAGACCGGTCACACGCTCTGTGACCCAAAAGACCCCGCGACGCTCGAACCAATGGTCTTCCCCGATCCGGTGATTTCGATTGCGATTGAGCCGAAACAAAAAGGTGGCTCTGAGAAGATGGGTATGGCCTTGAGCAAAATGGTTCAAGAAGATCCCTCCTTCTACGTGGAGACTGACCAGGAAAGCGGCGAAGTCATCATCAAGGGCATGGGCGAGCTTCACCTTGACATCAAGGTGGACATTCTCAAGCGCACGCACGGCGTAGAAGTCGATGTCGGTAAGCCTCAGGTGGCCTACCGAGAGTCGATTACTAAAATGCTGACGGATACTTACGTTCACAAGAAGCAGTCGGGTGGTTCTGGTCAGTTTGCAAAAATTGACTACACCATCGAGCCGAGTGAACCGGGTGTTGGCTTTGAGTTTGAGTCCAAAGTGACCGGCGGTAACGTACCGCGTGAATTCTGGCCTGCTGTAGAAAAAGGCTTTGCCAACAGCATGGAGAAAGGACCGCTGGCTGGCTACCCGATGGTGGATGTGAAGGTCACCCTCACCGATGGTGGCTTCCACGCGGTAGATTCGTCGGCGATCGCCTTCGAAATCGCCGCCAAATCTGCCTACCGTCAGTCCTTCCCCAAGGCTGGCCCGCAGATTCTAGAGCCGATCATGAACGTGGACGTGTTTACACCCGAAGACCACATGGGCGATGTCATCGGTGACCTCAACCGTCGTCGCGGCATGATCAAGTCGCAGACTTCCAACCCTATGGGCGTGCGCGTCAAAGCTGACGTACCGCTGAGCGAAATGTTCGGCTACATTGGCGACCTGCGCACGATGACCTCTGGTCGTGGTCAGTTCTCAATGGAATTTGGTCAGTACGCACCTTGTCCTAAGAACGTCGCCGAAGACGTGATCAAAGAAGCCAAAGAGCGTCAGGAAGCCGCTAAGAAGTAAACCGGCTTAATGTCAGCAGCGCATCCTCCATCAACTGCTGGGGGATGCGTTTTGCTATCAGCCAGTGTCGCTCATACCGAGTATTGCTAGTATTTATTTATGGAGCCTAAGTCCTTACCGACCGACATTCTGTTAGATGACTCTAAGACCGTATTGAGTCAGACTAAGTTAGACCGCAGTTTTTCTCCAGGTACCTATCTGGAACTCGACGGTCAGACGTATCAAATTCTTGTGCGCCGCCACCAGTACCATCTCAAGCTAGGCCGCTATCACCTGCACAAGGCCATTCTCCACGTTAAGCAAACCAGTGTCCCTACCGAAAGAACGCTGCTCAATGGCTGCTGGGTGATTGGCGACATCACCTGCGCTTACAACGCCCGGTCTGAGCTAGTCCGCTGTGCCATCAACCCTAGTGGCCCCTGTGATAGCTGCCTTCACTATCAGTCGGGCGATCGCTAGTCAGTATGCGAGGCAAAGTACAGTGCCGATAGACCGATTAGAATGTGAGCATAATCGTGTCACACTGCTCGCGCTATGATGTCCCTCACTTTGGAAATGCGCTCTGCTGATCTTCGCCTCGGTGAAGCGGAATTTTATCGGCTGTGTCAGGCCAATCGAGACTTAAGGTTAGAGCTGACCGCAGAGGGGAATCTCATCATTATGCCGCCAACTGGATGGGAAACGGGTTACCGTAATTCAGAGCTTAATCGACGCATCGGAAATTGGGCCAAGGCCGACGGTAGCGGATTAGTGTTTGACTCCTCTACCGGATTCAAGCTGCCAAATGGAGCTACTCGTTCACCCGATGTCGCTTGGGTGAAGCGCGATCGCCTAGAAGCGATCTCCCCCGACCCTGACAAGTTTCTACCTTTGTGCCCTGATTTTGTCATAGAGCTGCGCTCTGCCAGCGATTCGCGATCAACCCTGCAAGACAAAATGCAGGAATACTTAGCTAATGGGTTACAGCTGGGCTGGCTAATCGATCCGAAAAGAAAGACGGGCGAAATTTATCGGGCCGACCAGGCTGTTGAAACGGTGCCTTTCTCGACTCCTTTGTCTGGTGAGTCGGTACTGCCAGGGCTAGCGATGAACCTGAACGAGATCTTCTAGCACAAACAGATTCAGGGCAAGTTAAGCAAAGTCATAATGACTACGCATTTCAGGATGGCCGCGCTAGGCTGGTAGAAAGCCCTACCCTGTAGGCGCATTACCCTACCCGATATTCTTAGACTCAATATCGCAGCTTATGGCCCATCTCAAAGATCGCCGTTCTCAGAACGTCGAAGGCAACTTTTACGTCGACAGTACCTGCATTGACTGCGATACCTGCCGGTGGATAGCACCCCAGGTATATAGCCGTGAAGGCAGTCAGTCGGCAGTGCACCATCAGCCCACTACCGATGCAGAGCGGGTAGCCGCGCTAGAAGCTTTACTAGCCTGCCCTACCGCCTCGATTGGCACTCAAGAAAAGCCCACAGACATCCGCCAAGTTCAGCAGCGCTTTCCGCTCCAGATTGACGGCAACGTATTCTACTGCGGCTACCACTCCGAAAGATCCTACGGCGCAGCCAGCTACTTTATCCAGCGACCCGATAGCGAAGGGGGCGTTCTGATTGATTCGCCCCGATTTACACCGCCACTGGTGAAGCAGCTTGAAGCCATGGGTGGTGTGCGCTACATGTATCTCACCCACCGAGATGATGTTGCCGACCATGAAAAGTTCTACCGGCACTTCGGTTGCGACCGAATCCTTCACCAGCAAGATATCACCTCGGGCACTCGAACGGTCGAGATTCAGCCAGCAGGCACAGAACCCGTAGCGCTAGATGACGATCTGCTGATTATTCCTCAGCCTGGTCATTCGGCAGGACATACGGTATTGCTTTACAAGAAGAAATACCTATTCACAGGCGATCATCTAGCCTGGTCAGCCCAGTTAGAGCATCTCTATGCCTTTCGTAACTTTTGCTGGGATTCTTGGCCTCGTCAAATTGAATCGATGCAGAAGCTAGCAGACTACACCCAGGATTACGCCTTTGAATGGGTATTACCTGGTCACGGTCGCCGATTCTCAGCTGACGCCGGAGCCATGCGCGCCCAAATGCAGCAGTGTATCCAATGGATGAAATCAGTTGCCTAAACAAAAAGGCCCAGTCATCGACTGGGCCTAGAAAACTTCTATGATGCGGAGCTTGTAAGCCCCCTAGGGAATACAAAGGAAGACAGAATTGTCCTCCTTATACCAAAGGCTTCATGCTTTAAGCTTCTTCGCCCTGCGTTTCTTGAACCTGCCGGCGACGGCGAGTTGCCAGTGTTCCTGCGACTACAGCACCGATGCCAAGTAGCAGCGAGGGTTCAGGGACCGCCTCAATGTTAGGCTCAGCAGCAGAACCGATTATCTTGAAGTCAGGACCGTTGAAAGCAGCACCGAGGCTGGAGACTCGCAGCGCTTCGATGGGATTCGTCAGACCTAAATCCGCTAAGCTGATACCGATAGAGCCTACTCTTTGTGCCTGCCTGATCTCTGTCGTATCGATTTTAAAGCCGGCGTAGTCAAAGTTTGCGGAATTGAGCTCAATGAGATTGCCGATCAGATTGCCTTCAGGACTCAGCCCCTGAAGATTTAGACGGCTGTTCATACCGCGCTCCCAGACAAAGACATTGTCAACCGGCCTTCTGAAGAAAAGATCGATGATGAAATTGCCTTTGTCTTCAGTGTCGATAATATTGTCAAGGTTGTTGTTGCTGAGGACGGAGCGAATGCCTTCATTGGTCACATCCTCCTGCTTCAGCCCAGTAGTTGCTTTATCGCCAATGTCACTGCTCGCTGCGCCAGTGTTACCACCCGTGAAAATATCATTGGAAACGATGTTGGCAAGATCGATTAGGACGAAATCAGAGATGACTGTGCCATCCTCTAATGTCACTGAGTCTAAGATAATGTCGCCTTTGGCCGCATCTTTACCTGTGAGAGCAGGCGTAAAGTTGGTCTGAAAAGAAAATGCTTGAGCGGGTGCTGCTGACAGGGCAAGCACACCACCCACAAGAAGCCCAATACTGGCTGCAATTGAACGAACTTTCATAGTGTCTGTGGTCGGTTTGGAAGGGTGTGTAAGTTATGAATACAGAATCTGATGCAGGCCCGCGAATGTCGCTTCAGTAGTTAACTGTGGTAATCACTGATATCGCTCGCTATGTAATAGAATGCATGGCCCTGGGACAAAAGTCATCCTCCGCCAAAGTATCTTCGAATAGACTTTACGCAAACTTCAGGAAAGCTATTGAGCAACCTACGTAGATTTACAGACAGGTTTTAGGTATAACCGCTGGACCGTAGCAGATATCGGCATAGATTCGCGAAGATAATTTTTCGTGGATTTTTGGAAAGCGAATGCACGTTCAGTTAACCCTCCAGTAAAAAAATCACATGAATGGAATCGCTTGCCCAAACAAAAAAGCCCGGTAGTTAACCGGGCTTAAGAAAACCTCTGGGATATTTAACTGTGCGTCTCTCAAAGGGCAGGAGGAATGATAAGACTGAGGCTAAGCTGCCTGAGCCCGCTTACGGCGGCGAGTGACAAGTGCCCCCACGACGACAGTGCCGAGGCCAAGTAGCGCAGAAGGCTCGGGAACTTCGGCAACGCTTCCCATTACCTTGAAATCAGGGCCGTTGTAGGCTTTGCCGTAACTAGAGACTCGCAGCGCGTTGACATAGCCGCTAGTCAGTCCTAGGTCTGCTAGGCTAACGCCGATAGAGCCTACTTTTTGAGCTGAGCTAATCTCTTTGGTGTCAATGCTATAACCGGCGTAGTCCCAGCTTTTAGAGTTGAGCTTGAGGAGGTTGCCAATCACATTGCCTTTGGCATCAAGCGCCTGCACATCTAGACGGCTGTTCATGCCGCGCTCCCAAAGGAAGATGTTGTCAACCGGCTTTTCAAAGAAGAGGTCGAGGATGAAATTGCCTTTATCCTCAGTGTCAATAATATTGTTGAGGTTTTTGTTGTTGAGAACTGTTCTAATGCCTGCATTAGTTGCAGATTCTTGCTTTAGTCCAGTCGTTGCTTTGTCGCCGATGTCAGCACTGGCCGCGCCGCTGTTGCCGCTGGTATAGATATCATTAGAGAGAATGTTGGCAGAGTTGATCAAGGTGAAATCGCTAAGGACTTTACCGTTGCTTAGCGTCACTGAGTTCAGGGTGATGTCCCCTTTGGAAGCATCTTTGCCGGTGAGAGCTGCTGTGTAGTTGGTTTGAAAAGAGAATGCCTGGGCAGGTGCTGATGACAGGGTGATCGCACCGCTAGCAAGAAGACTAGCCCCAGCTAAAAGTTGACGGATTTTCATGGTGTTTCTAAGGGATTGGATAGGGTGGGGT
>JBARVU010000055.1:0-5403 GCA_049646425.1 Phormidesmis sp.
CCTTTTGAACAACTCAATGGCTTTCGCTATCATGACCACTGGCTGCGCAATTTACTGATTGCTTCCTCACTCAATGGCAGGCGTCCGTTGCCTAAAGCAACTCAAACAAACTGAGTTGGAACCAGGGTTGATTCATTTCTTCGGTAAGGCTATAGCCTCGGATCGACTGGCTCACTTTCTAACGCTAAAACGCCGAAAACGCATTCGTGAACCTGTCTTAGGGGCGCTTTGGACACAAATCGTTCTAGAGATTCTACCCCGAGGGAAAATTCTCGGAGGGCGAGCGATCGCTTCCTTCCAATCCCTCGATTGCGCAGCCGCTCTAAATTCTCGGAGAGCGTATACTCCGGTCCATAGATAATTCGCAGATACTCAGCGCCGCGACACTTGACCGCCGGTTGAGACAGTCCTTTGCGGCCTCGGTGAACAAAGTCCATCGACTTGACTACCATGCCTTCACTTCCTTTGCCGGTGAGATCTTCCCACCAGTGGATGCCTGCTTGGCAGCTTGTCTCATCGTTTACCTGAATCGTTTTGCGCGCTGTTGCTAGCAACAGCGCTGGATCGGCTTGGGCAATCTGAGCGATCTGCTGCATGTGCCATTCGTGAGTTTTATCGACGTGAACCGCGCCTGCCGTCGCCAAAATGTGAAAGGGAGCCAGCTTTAGGTCGGCAAGCTCGTTTACCGGCCAACAGTAGCGGCGGTAGGCGTCTACATATCGCTGCGCTAGCTCGGCTCTGGGCTGGTATCGGTGCAGAAGTGCGGTGATATCTTCAGAGCCATTTGACTTTTGCGCTTTCTCCAGACAGGCGATCGCTGCCGCCAGTCCCTGTTTCGCCGCTGTGCCAACGGGTGCATATTGCTGCTTGATCAAGCCTTGGGCTTTGGCTGACCAGGGCATGAGTTCACAGTCGAGACAGACCCAATCTGTTGAAAAAGTCTGCCAAAATTCTGTTTGAGTGAGGGACTTGTTCAGCCGAGCCAAGAATGCTGCTTCTAGCGTGGCATCATGAAAAAAACGTCGCCCTGTGCGGGTATAGCAAATGCCAATACCGCTCGCTTCAATACCAAATCTCTGTTGGCGCACGGTCTCATCGCGACAGACAATCACAACCACTCGTGACCCCATGTGCTTTTCTTCGCAGACAACCGTCTCGATCCCCTGCTGCTGATAATAGGCAAATGCCTCTGCTGGATGCTCTAGCAGTCCTGGCAGTTGGGAAGTAGCGACAGGTGACATTGTGGGCGGCAGATAGATCAGCCACTTTGGGTCGACGGCAAACCGGCTCATAACTTCGAGGGCAGCGATCGCATTTTCCTCCCGAATAGTAATATTCCGGTGCAGCCGCGTAGAAATCAGCCGCTTCCCCAGAACGTCGGCAATGTCTAGAAGGTCATCGTTTTCCTGCTGAGCGTTTAACTTTTTAGAGTCAGTATGGTCTAGCGGCTTAGCGGGCTCACAATAAACCTGGGCCGCTGCCACACTCACCAATGCCTTCTCTGGGTAGCGCAGCGCGGTGAGCTGCCCGCCAAACACGCAGCCGGTGTCAATATCGATTGTGTTGTTCAGCCACTCAGCTTCTACAACTGGCGTGTGTCCGTATACGACGGCTGCTTTACCCCGATAGTCAGCTGCCCACTGATAGCGCACCGGTAGGCCAAACTCGTCGATTTCACCAGTGGTCTCGCCATACATGGCAAAGTTGCGCACATAGCCTGAGCCCCGACCCTGTAGTTCTTCACGCAACCCTGCATGGGCAATGACAAGCTGACCATCGTCGAACACATAGTGGCTAATCAGCGAGCTGAAGAACGCCTGAAGCTCACTCACTGCATGGTCGCGGCTGTCTGAAGGAATGGCTTCTATTTCGGCTACCGTTTGTTCTAAACCGTGGTTGAGCTTGACGTTTTTACCGCTGAGCTTTCGCATCAGCTTGTTTTCGTGGTTGCCTAAAATGCACAGGGCAGATCCTGCTTGCACCATGCTGCGCACTAGCTTGACGGTATCTAGAATGCGGGGGCCGCGATCTACCAGGTCACCTAAGAACAGAGCAGTTCGCCCTTCCGGATGAGTGTAGGTAGGACACTGCCAGAAGGAATTCTCTGCCTGATTGCTTTTAGATTGATATCCCAGTTGTTGCAGCAATTGTTCTAATTCATCGCAGCAGCCGTGAATATCGCCAATGATGTCGAAGGGGCCGTGCTCGTGTTTGCGGTTGTTCCACAGTGGCTGACGCGCTATCTCAACCGCGTCAACTTCAGCTTGAGAGTTGAGCGTGTAGATGTAGCGAAAGCCTTCTCGCTTGAGGCTTTTGAGCGATCGCCGCAAACTCTTCGTATGATTGCGCACCACATGCGGGCCAAACTGCCGATCCGGGCGCTGCTGGTTGCGGGCATGGCAGAGGTCTTCGGGCAGGTTGAGGGCGATCGCCACCGCAAAGAAGTGATATTGCTTCGCTAGCCTTAACAAAGATTTCCGCGCTTCTGGCTGCACGTTCGTCGCATCGACAACCGTCAGCCGACCTGCCGCCAAGCGCTTCGCCAGCACATAGTGCAACACTTCAAAAGCGTCTTTGGTCGCCGCCTGATCGTTCTCATCGTCGGCGACCATCCCACGAAAATAATCAGAAGAGAGAATTTCTGTCTCTAGAAAATGCTGTCTGGTAAAGGTCGACTTCCCCGATCCTGAAGCCCCCATCAAGACCACCAAAGACAGCTCTGGGAAAGTAATCTTCATACGCTTGCCTCCTGACTGAATATCCCCATTTGTGTCGGTGTACCTAAGTCGGCGAATTCGTCCCCAATTCCCTGGAACTCAACGGCATAGCCGTATTTTTCAGCCATTTTATCAGCCCAAGTCTGAAATTCTTCTCGCGTCCATTCAAAGCGGTGATCCGAGTCGCGCATTTGACCGGGCGGCATTGGGTACAGAACGTTGTACTCGACGTTGGGCGTTGTTACGATCACTGTTTTAGGCCGAGTAAATTCAAACAAAACGCGCTCCAAGCTGGCCAATCGCTCTGGCTCCAAATGCTCAATCACTTCGACTACGGTCGCCGCATCGTAGCCCAACAGCCGCTGATCGCGGTAGACTAAAGAACCCTGCATTAGCTTGACTCGGCCTTGCTGATGAGTCGGCAATTCGTCTAGTCGTAACCGTTTTTTTGCTTTCTCTAAAGAAGCGTAGGAAACATCTACGCCAACAATTTTCTTGAATGGGGTTTCTTGAATGAGAAATCGCAACAAGTTCCCCTCACCACAGCCCAAATCGATCACTCGCTTGGCCTGAGCACGTTTCAGTACCTGCGTAACAGCCGTTAACCGCTGCTGGTTTAGATTGTTCGGCTTTTTTGCGGCAATTGCCTGCCAAGCGTCTTCTCTCTCTTGTGCTTCGAGGTTAGCGTCGTCTTCTTGAAACTGTGCCAAAGCTGTTCGCGTCAGGTCGCGCCGACGCTTCAGGTACCGCTGCGCAATTGTCTCTTTGTGCGGATGCTCATTTAGCCAGCCTTCGCCGTGGCGCAGCAGCTTTTCGACTTCCTCCTCACCAATCCAGTAGTGCTTGTCGTTGTCTAAAACGGGAATCAGCACGTACAGATGGCTGAGCAGGTCGGCCAGGCGAACCATGTTGGTGAGGGTCGCGGCGATGTAGTCACTGTCTTTCCAGTCGGGAAAGGTTTCATCCAGGGGGAGCGATCGCCCTGTCACCTCATAGCCTAGCGGCTCGAACAGGTCACGCAAAAAAGCTTCACCGCCCCGGCAGGGCAACACCGGTATCGTCACCGTCAGTGGTATGGGCGCAGCCGCTAGCTCAGGGCGATCTTTGCAGCGACCGGTGATGGCCGTGCGGAAGACTTGGGCGATCGCCACACTCAAAAACGACGAGGCTACATAGGGCCGGTCATTGACATACTGATCCAACCTACCGGCTTGACGAGAAGAGACCTTGCCGCGCACCAGACCTACTGGATCGACCTCTAGCAGCAGCGTTGCCGTACAGCGCTCCGGGCTCGACTCCGGATAAAACACATGGGCCTTGCCAAAGCTCAGGTCAAAGGACTGACAGCGCTCTGGATGCTTGTGGAGTAAGTAGCCCAGGTCAGTGGCGGGTTGGTGAGTCGTCGTGATGGTTAGCAGCATTGAGGTTAGCGCATTTGTTCATCTATGATAGTCCGAAGCGACTGTGCCAACAGGTGGATGCTCTCAAGATTTTCTCATGCGATACGATAGGAAGGGGTGCTGCAATCGGATTTTCTTTGGCGCTGTGACTCTCATGATTAAACTGCGATCGCGATCTATCCTATTCATTGTTGCGCTGAGTGCCGCTCTTTTGCTGCCACTCTTCTCTATTGGCAGTAGCGTGAGCCCAGCCGTTGAGCTAGAGAATCGGCCCACGCTTTTTAGTAGGCCGCTGAGACTCACTGATGTCAGCGTCCCTAACAACTCGCAGTACCGACGATCTGACTATCTATTTACGATTGAAATTCCTGCTGCTGCCGAGCAACCCCTACAGACTGTCGTTTTCGCTCAGGTAGAGGGCGCAGACTATCCGCGCTACAGTGCACGCAGATCACGCGCTTATGCCCAGAGTATAGAGGAGGGCGATCGCCGCGAAGCCCTCAACATCACCGCGACTAACAGCACCGACGATAGAACCGTCACCGTTGAATTCGATCCGCCCGTCCAGCCCGGTCACCAGATCACCATTGCCCTCAACTCTCGCAACCCCCGCGACGGCATCTACATATACGAGGTGACAGGCTCTCCGCCCGATGTCACTGGCCCAGGGCAGCGCATCGGCATCGGTCGCCTACAGTTTTACCAAAGAGAAGATCGCCAATACCGAGGCTTTCTGTAACGAGGGTGGCATGGTGCTGTTGCCAAAGGTAATGAATTAGCGAGCCTGTGACGGTCGAGTTAAGATAAACGAGCTAAAGTCAATACGGAACCGAGCCTACGGCAGCACAACAGCCCCGTTACAGCGAAGAGGAGTTTGCTCGACGCCAAAATAGAGAGATTGTATCAGCTCAGAATTCTCATCAAGCTTGGCAAACAAAAAGCGTTGCCAAGCAAAGTTAGCCGGGCAACGCTTTCAAGATAGCTAAGTTAGCCTATGCAGCCTTACTACTGCTACATCGCAGATGGATAGACTTCGTCAGCAACGAAGACAGGCTTCTCGGTGTACTCTGCGTCTATTTGCTCTTGCACAGTCAAATCCCAGGTGAGATCGTAGTCAGTCTCAAAGTCAGCTTTTACATAGGGGCGAAGGACACCAGTCACCGTGACCTTCTCACCATCTTGAGCCTGCGGCGATGCCATCATAGAGACGACGAGTAAGTCGTCACTTCCAAAAAGCGCTTCTTCGTCCAGCGTGAAAGTATTGTCATCAAGCTTGTCCTCAATCT
>JBARVU010000056.1:0-7279 GCA_049646425.1 Phormidesmis sp.
GCATACCTTAATTTGGCTGCGTTGCTAAAGCTCAAAGGAGATCTGAAAGGGGCGCTGGCCCAATATGAGACGGCAGCTCACATCGATCCCAGCCAGCCGATAATCTATTTCAACTTGGGCATTGTCCATCGAGCCAGAGGCTACTTGGAACCTGCTCTGCGGGCTTACGAATATGCCCTTGTGCTTGATCCCAACTACGGGGCGGCCTATCAGAATCTGGCGGCGGTACTGTTTAAGCTGGGCAGGCTGCCGGAGAGTAAGCGGGCTTTTGAAAAAGCGATCGCCCTAATGGCAAGTACAAATCCGGCGGAGAGCGATCGTCTTAGACAGGGCATGAAAGAGTTGGGGATAGGTTAGTGCCGAGCCCGCGCCTTCTCCCAGGATTCCACTTTCCCATAGGTCCCAGACTGCCAATAAGCCTTGTGCTCAGTCTCATCTTTCAGCGGCGGACGGTCAGGATGATTGCGGGGTAAAAGAATGCGCTTGCACTTGTATAGAATGTCGTCCCAGCTCAGGTCGGGCTGATTGAGCAGGTGGCGAAATGTGGTCAGAATAGCTTCAGACTGGTCATTTTGGCGTACAGATAGAGGCTGAGAGGCTCTAAGTGGGTCGACTTGAACCGCTGCAATGCCTTGACGGACGGCTTGGGCAACTGCCTCTACATGGGCCTGAGCCGCTTTTTCGTACTGCATTTGCCAGCCTTTCTCACTGGAGGCATAGAGCGCGGGCAGGCGGTTGAGGGCAAAGGTTTCGACATCGACCGTCTTGATGTATTCGCGCAGCTTGGGCGGCAGTTTGGCTGTCTGGCGTCCGACCTCTTCGGCGACCAGTCTTTCCATGACGTTGGTATAGGCTCTTTCGTCCTGCGGAATAGGCGCGCTCATAAGCTAAAAACCTGGTGACGACGGATGAAGATGCAGCCAGTCGCTGGATCCTGTGAGCGTGACGAGTCGGTAGGCGACTCTTATTTTAAGTTACCCATCGTTCCTAGTTGGCGTAACAAACCCCTCCCCTGATCCCACCAGGGAGCGGAAATCTGGATAGGGAGGGGCCTGAAGATTGGGCTGTTTAAGCGAGGGGGCTTATGCAGTGACGAGTTCGGCAGGTAGGCGTTTGAAGGCCAAGCGCTCGTTTTCGACATCGACGAAGATGGTGTCGCCTGCCGTGAACTCGCCGCGCAGAATAGACTTGGCGATTTGGGTTTCAATCTCGCGCTGGATGGCACGCTTGAGCGGACGCGCCCCATAGGTCGGGTCGTAGCCCACGTCAGCGAGAAAGTCTAAAGCCGATTCCGAGAGCTTGAGGTTCATTTTGCGCTCCTCTAACCGGCGCTCTAGCCGCTTGATCTGAATTTTGACGATGTCACGCAGCTGAGACTTCACCAGAGCGTGGAAGATGATGATCTCATCTACCCGGTTGAGGAACTCGGGGCGGAAGCTAGACCGCAGGGCATCGGTGACGCGCGATTGCATCTCATCGTACTGCGTATCATCGCCCGCAATATCCAGGATGTACTGAGATCCGATATTGCTGGTCATGATGATGATGGTGTTGGTAAAGTCGACCGTGCGACCTTGAGAGTCGGTGATCCGGCCATCGTCTAGCACCTGCAAGAGGATGTTGAACACATCGGGGTGAGCCTTCTCAATCTCGTCGAACAGGATCACTGAGTAAGGTCGACGGCGCACGGCTTCAGTGAGCTGACCGCCTTCGTCGTAACCGACGTATCCAGGCGGCGCACCGACTAAGCGAGAGACAGAGTGCTTCTCCATGTATTCAGACATGTCGATTCGCACGATCGCTTCTTCGGTATCGAACAGGTAGCTAGCCAGCGCTTTGCCCAACTCAGTTTTACCAACGCCCGTAGGCCCCAGGAAGATGAAGCTGGCCATCGGTCGGTCGGGATCGGCGAGCCCAGCGCGCGATCGCTGAATAGAATCAGCCACAGCCGTCACGGCCTCGTCCTGGCCAATCACCCGCTTGTGCAGCTCATCTTCGAGCGTAAGCAGCTTTTCCATTTCAGAGGCCACCAGCTTGCTCAGTGGAATGCCTGTCCACTTGGAGATAATTTCAGCGATGTCTGCTTCAGTCACCTCTTCGCGCAGCAGCGTTTTCCCAGAGACCTGAGTTTCACTGAGCGCGGCTTCGGCTGCGCTCAGCCGTTTTTGCAGCTCCGTGAGTTTGCCGTACTTAAGCTCAGCGGCCTTGTTGAGATCGTAGCCGCGCTCAGCCTGCTCAATTTCGACATTCACCCGGTCGATTTCTTCCTTGATGGATTGAATGTTACCGATGGTGTCTTTTTCAGCCTGCCACTGAGCACTGAGTTCAGCTTGCTCTTCTTTGAGGTCGGCGAGTTCTCTTTCTAGCTTTTCTAGCCGCTCAACAGAGGCAGCATCACTTTCCTTTTGTAGCGATAAGCGCTCCATTTCTAGCTGGAGGATTTTACGGTCTATTTCGTCTAGCTCTTCGGGTTTGGAGGTGATCTCCATTTTGAGCTTAGCAGCGGCTTCATCGACCAGGTCAATGGCTTTGTCAGGCAGGAAGCGATCGCTAATATAGCGGGTAGACAGCGCCGCTGCTGCCACCAGCGCACCATCGGCGATTTTCACCCCGTGGTGCACTTCATAGCGCTCCTTCAGTCCCCGTAAGATTGAGACGGTGTCTGCCACCGATGGCTGATCGACATAAACCTGCTGGAAACGACGCTCCAGCGCCGCATCTTTTTCGATGTGCTGACGGTACTCGTCTAGCGTGGTCGCCCCAATGCAGCGCAGCTCGCCACGAGCCAACATCGGCTTGAGCAGGTTGCCAGCGTCCATCGCGCCCTGGGTCGCCCCGGCACCGACAACCGTATGAATTTCGTCGATAAACAGGACGATTTGACCGCTGGACTCCGTGACTTCTTTGAGCACTGCTTTAAGGCGCTCTTCAAATTCACCGCGATACTTCGCCCCGGCAATCAGCGACCCCATGTCCAGCGAGATCAGGGTGCGATCCTGCAAGGACTGGGGCACGTCGCCGCGCACAATTCGCTGAGCCAGCCCTTCAGCGATCGCCGTTTTCCCAACCCCCGGCTCCCCAATCAAAACCGGGTTGTTTTTTGTCCGGCGCGAGAGGATCTGAATGGTGCGGCGAATTTCGTCGTCGCGGCCAATCACCGGATCCAGCTTGCCTTCGCGGGCATAGGCAGTGAGGTCACGGCCATATTTCTCTAACGCTTCGTATTTCCCCTCAGGGTTTTGATCGGTCACTTTTTGGTTGCCTCTGATTTGTTCGATTGCCTGGCTTAATTTTTTTTCGGTAATGTCAAACGCCTTGAATAGATCCCGGCCGAAGCGCTTGTCTTGAGCGTAGCCCAGCACGATGTGCTCAATCGAAATGTAGTCGTCTTCGAAGCTTTGACGATAGCTATCAGCGCGGTCTAGCAGCGTGCTCAGGGCATTACCCAGGTACACCGAATCGGTACTGCCGCTGACTTTGGGCTGCTTGTCGATGAAGCCAGTGGTACGATCCCGCAGCTCTCCAAGCGGCACTCCCACCTTTTGAAAAATACTGGCGGCGAGTCCTTCTTGCTCTAGCAGCGCCTGCATCAGGTGCTCAGGCTCTAGCTGCTGCTGGCCAGATTGCTTGACGATATCAGGGGTGCGGGCGATCGCACTCCAAGCCTTTTCTGTGAACTTACCAGGATCATTCGGTTGCATGGATTCCCTCCCCCTCGCGTTATCTGTTGGTAGTGCCACCTACAAAAATGGCTAGTTGAAATAACTTTGTATACAGTCATTGTAAGAGGTTCGTCTGTTTCTCCATTCGGTGTTCACGGCTCTAATAGGTAGGTATTGCCGCCCTATGAGCGAATTTCTGCTAATTCATCGCGTATCGCTAAAGTAGGCTATACAGTTAAGTGACGCTTGAATATTGGCCAGCAGATCTTTTGTCTCACCGCCCTCGCACTATTTCTAAAAAGATATACGCGACCTACCGCCAGCAAAGACCCTTGTATCGAGTGTGGCGTACACTCTCACCGATTGTCTTTGTCAAATTTTTAGGCCATATTGACCTGCGCGTTTTGAAGCAAGTGGTGGCCGTAACCTTTCAGCAGCGCCTGCCTAGCCTGGCTTCGGAAATGGCCTACAACTCGATGCTAGGGCTATTTCCAGCAATCTTGACATTTCTCACGGCGATCAGTATTTTCCGCCCGCTCAAGTCCACTTTTGTCACCTTAGCTGCCAGCTTGAGCGAAGTTGCTCCAAGCGGCGTACCCGAACTCATTTACGGCTTTGAGAAAGTCGTAACTGAGAACCAGAGTCGTGGCCTGTTTTCGGTGAGTTTTGCGTTTGCGCTGTGGGCGTCGGCAGGGGCAATGAGCGCAGCCATGCGAGCGCTCGACCAAATGCACCAGATTCCGCTTAAGAAGCGACGACCCTTCTGGAAGGCAAGGTTGGTTTCTATCAGCCTGACGCTGGGCATGATCGCGCTATTGATTATTGCTTCTAGCTTGGTGTTCGTAAGCGATCTGATTGTGCAACAGCTTGTGCTTCGCAGTAGCGGTGATATCAGCCATTGGGTTTCAAAAATCTGGAGCCTATTTCGCTGGCCCCTTGCCCTGGGCGTCATGTCAACCGCCTTTGCCTTCGTCTATCGGTATGGCCCCAGTCGCTGGAACCCCGGAAAGCCGCTGATGCCAGGGGCTGTCTTAGCAGCGCTCTCCTGGGCAGTGATCTCTGGCCTTTTTCGACTGTATGTTTCTCACTTTGGAAACTTTGTTTACAGCGCGGTCGCGACGATCATTGCTCTACTCCTGTGGCTGTGGATTACAGCCCTGGTAATGCTGATTGGCGATCTGCTGAATCTGACGGTAGGTAGGTCTATCGAAGAAAAGCGCGCTAGGGGGCGATCACCCCTAGACATTAGCGCATAGATCGCAAGCTATTGAAGATAAAAACGACCAGACAGGCCAGCAGCAGCAGATACAGAACCAGTCCAGGTAAGAAAGACAGCAGCGTCAGCCCCCGCAGTATCCACACCCCCAAAGTAAAGCAGATCAAAAATAGCAGGAGTTGAGAGCCGGGTTTGAGTCGAAAACGATTGGCCATTTCTATTAGGTGGAGCGGTTGGATTGAGAATTTCGATAGTGCTTCCTAATATTGCTACAGGTTTGGTGCCATTGAATACGCTTTTTTCAATCGGTGACTGATAACTTGCTCCTATAGGCTGCATCTGTATCCCGTCTTGTTTTTTAGACAAAGAGAATGCTTGTTACCGTAAGCGCACTATTAGTGATAGTGTCTAGCAGATGTATCGCATGGAAAGCGAAGCGGGTATTCTCCGGGCAATAAGCAATAGAGGATTCAGTAATTTCACGAAAAGTTTATTCTGTATTTTTCTAGTCTTAACCCACTCTCAGTAATTTTGGGCAATGATGATAAGAGTTCTAGGACTCTCTGATGGCTTTACAGACTGTTCTAGATAATCTCTGAAGGCTTCTCCCCACTATCAAACTTCTGTCGTTTGTTCTCAAGTACATACCTCAAGTACACATCTGCCATTTACCCTAATGCGTCCCCGACATGTCTTTGACGACTGAATACCTCCGAAAGGTATAGACGTTTGTCGTACTGCTGGTGTATCTTCCAGTGACGGCCATCACAATAATAGCTCGCTCGATGCCTTTCACCCGGCGAGCTATTGTCTAACAAATCTGTTTTTGTTGTTTCTTGCAGAATTGTGCAGCTCAGCCAGTTAGCTGAAGACTGTCCGATTTGCATGCCATCACATTCTTACTGGTTTTATGATAGCTTCTACAAACTTACCTGTACGTACCATCACCACTCAACAGGAACAGTCTCTTTTGCAAGGAGATGTTCTGCTCTCGACGACGACAACAGGCAACGGTGCCGCCGTGACAGCAACGATGTATGTACCGATGGTGCGATCCCAGATTTGGCAAAAGCTCACTGACTACAGCAAATGGGTTCACTACTTTCCTGACATCGTGCAAAGCCAGGTGATAGAGGTCAAAAAGCAGTCTAAGAACCACCCGATGACCCGCCGTCTGTATCAGGTTGCTCGCAAAGCCTTTCTCGTATTTTCAGCTCAGGTGGAGATCTACTTGCAGGTAGTCGAAACGCTTCACCAAAAAATTCAGTTTCGCTTTGAGCGGGGCACCTTTTCAGACTTTGCCGCTGATCTAACGCTGGAAGACTACGGGCAGGGCACCTTGATTACCTATTCAGTGAAGGCAACGCCGCTGATCCCCGTGCCCAGCTTTCTGATTGAGCAGGCGATCCGCCACGACTTACCCGGTAACATGAAGACAATGCGCCAGGTAATGTGCGCAGCCTAACGTCATAACTCAATAGCTGGCTAAATGTCCAATCGATCTATTGGTCTAGACAAGCAGCTTTATCAGTATTTGCTCTCAGCAACGCTGCGGGAGGATGCTGTCCTGGCTGAGCTACGGCATGAAAGTGCTCAGCATCCTCAGGCGAGAATGCAAATTTCTCCTGAGCAGGGGCAGTTTATGGCGCTATTGGCGCAGCTCATAGGCGCTAAGAAGACTTTGGAAATTGGGGTGTTTACGGGCTATAGTGCTTTGGCTGTGGCGATCGCCCTACCTGCTGACGGTCAGGTGATTGCCTGCGATGTCAGTGAGGCGTTTGGGGCGATCGCCCGCACCTACTGGCAAAAAGCCCACGTTGCCCACAAAATAGATCTGCGCATTGCCCCAGCGCTCGACACCTTAGATAGCCTGCTCACCGCTGGAGAATCCGGCACATTCGACTTTGCCTTTATCGACGCAGACAAGGCCAACTACGATAGCTATTACGAAAAATCGCTTCAGCTCGTTCGCCCCGGTGGCCTGGTCGCTATCGACAACACCCTCTGGTACGGCCGCGTCGCCGATCCCGATGTGCAGGACAGCCGCACTCAGAGCATTCGCACCCTGAACAAAAAAGTCCGCGACGATAAGCGCGTGACGATGAGCTTAGTCCCTATCGGAGATGGTTTGCTGCTGGCCCTTAAGAACACTCAATAGTTAGCTGATAGCACACGCACAGGTACGCAGTAAACTGACGATAGACTCTATCTCGACGCCAGAAGATTTTGCTGGGCAGAATTCCAGGATACTTGTGCCGACTATTTCAAAATTGCCCCTGGTTCCAACTCAGTTTGTTTGAGTTGCTTTAGGCAACGGACGCCTGCCATTGAGTGAGGAAGCAATCAGTAAATTGCGCAGCCAGTGGTCATGATAGCGAAAGCCATTGAGTTGTTCAAAAGG
>JBARVU010000057.1:0-37430 GCA_049646425.1 Phormidesmis sp.
CTCTTTTTGCATCCTCTCTAAAAGCATAGACAATGCCAGTGCTTGCAGGAATCCATACTTGTTCAGCAGTTGCCTCACTAACTGCACTTCCGTTGATTGTGTTAGATGTCAACAAGCTGATATCTAAATCTGTCAGTCGAACATTTAAAAGCTCGCGTCCATCCATTATTGCTTTATCTAACAGAGCTGTTCTGTAGAACTTGAATCCGGAACCAGAGGCTGCTTTGACCTTAATTATGTTTTGGGAAAGGTTTTTAGCCGTGTCTGTTGGAGGACTAGCGCTAGCAGCTGTATAGCTAATGGCAGAGGTAGTTACTTCAGAAAAATTGAATGGAGTGGCTGCGCTGGGAGCGGTCGCGGGTGTTACGTCTACTCTAGGCAATTGCCAGCCGGCCTCATAGGGTGCATAAGGGGTCAGTGCAATAGTGGAGACATCTACCGCTTTGTAGATGTTACCTGTGCCATTAACGCCTGCTCCTGTTGTATAGGCGTTGCCTACTGAGAAGAACTCTTCTGTACCTGTTGGCTGAGCATGGGTACCTGTGCCGATCTGACTATGATCAACTTTCGGAAAAATATAGTAAAGTGCTGGATACTTAGGCTTATTTCCGACAGAACACAGGACCAGTGCTAAGCCGAGTCGAGCCCTAGATGAGCTACCAGCAAGTTCCCCTTGTGCGAACTGACGGGGATCGCAGCCTATCTGGAAGGTACTGCCAGTGCCAACTTGGCCTGCATTTACTCGGTCATTGCCAGATGATGGGTTCGTCCAGATACCTGTACTTGGATTGAAGTTTCCACTTAAGTCTTCAGTGAATGAACCAGTCTTGAATCCTAGAGTACGATCTCTAAGTATCTGAGTATTTTCTGAAAAGGCATTAATAATTTTGCTTTCATCAGCATCGAGTTGAAGCGCAACAATCCATTCTGCTGTGGAAAAGCGAGCGAAGTAATTTTGGGGATGCTCAGGATCGCTAGTGTTAGTAATGGCGACGTTGTTAGGGTTTTTAGAAGGACATCCTGTCCACTTAGGGTCGCTGTAGGTAGGGGGGGACGATTGAGTGCCTTTGCACAGACCAGGGGCTTTGTAATTAGGGTCGCTGGGTAGCGGTCGACCAATAATGGGGGTACCGTTTCCGATATTGTTCATAGTGACAAACGAGCTCAGCTTGACTCCCAAATTAGTCCAATTAATACTAGTTAATTGGAAGAGCTCTGCCGTATCTTTGTCATTAGCATCTATGTTGTAGGCGAGCATACCTAGCGTACAAGCGGCAGTATGAATTGTAGATTTATCGGCAATGCTCAAATCACCGTACTTAGTCGCAGGAGCATAGTTGAAGGTCGTATCAGTAAAGATGCGACGCAGAACCGAAAAGTCTCCCCACATTGACATATAGGGGTAAGGATGCACAAAACTATCAGCGGCACCTGCTTTTCCCTGAACAGCCGGGAAGGAAGGAGCACCACCTTTAGGATCACCTGCAAAGTAAGCAAGGTTCTTCAAGGCATCAACCCATTTTGTCGCAATGATACCAGTACTAGCATCAAAGTCAGCGGCAGGGGGCGGTGCAAACTCCATACCGTTTGTGCCGTTGCCTGTCAAGAAATCAGTCTTCCACTTATCGGTTGCATATACATACTTATCAAATGTACGACTGCGCTCTAAACTGTCAGCAGTACCTGGATGAACCGTCGAAGCAAGACAGGCTAGTGGATATTTTCCAAGTGTACTTGGGTCTGCCGAGTGATAGACAGCCATGCTTTGAACCGCTGCCAAATTATCTCTCAAAGAACGCATTTGCAGTGTTTCTGCCGTTCCTTTGAGATCAGCAGTAGTAGCGAGAGCGGGAGGAATCAGGGTTGCAGGGATAGTTTTTGTCATGTTAGAGAAACTGCTATCTGGCGGATATAGCGGATCGTTGTTTCCGCCCCATCCAAAAGTGTTACCTAGCTCTAATCTTTGCCCTGCAATAATCCGGAGCCCTGTTGCATTTGCGCTCCTCTCCCAATAGCCATCTAGTCCATAGTCTTCTGTATTAGGCGCATCAGTAATTAAGAGGTTGTTATCGGTGATTTTTTCGCCGACTTTATGAGGGCCAACATTATTGACTTCACTGTTAGCTTGAGAAAGACTGTTTAGTTTGTTGTAGCGGGGCTTCGGGCCGTATCTATTATCGGCTCTATAACCGTCGTCTACGAAGGGACGAACTGCACCAATGGTATCATTTTTGACACGAGATATCTGGCCTGTAGTTTCCCAGTTAGCATAGCGATCCCATTTACTTGGGTCGTTGTGAACAAAATCGTCTTCAGTAAATATTTTGATAGGGTTTTGTAGAATATCTGCGGCAGATCCGCCGTTCTTAGGCGTCACAGAATCCCTCGGCGGTTTGCTGTTATCGGCAGATAGCTTCTCTCCCCCATTACCATAGGTAGTATCTGTAGCCGTCGTGTTCGTATGAAAGATAGCAGCATCATTAGTAAATGACGCGTTGCCAGATCGAGAAGTTACCCCCGAAACAAGCTGTCCTTGAAAATCATCAGTACCATCTTTATTTGTATCAAGTGAGCCACTGACTTCTATAACAGAAGCTTGATCATCATAAACGCACGACTTGGGCGAACTAACCATGTAGGCTACAAACCCACTGTCAGCAAACAAGCTACCTTCAGTATGCATTGCCCCATTCCAGCGAAGAGGGCTACCCGGAGAAATTTCCATATCATAGCGAAACCAAGCACCCCAGCGATTGCCCCTAGCGGCTGTGCGTACTTGCTGATACTCAGCAGCACTCACCGTCTTACTAGGGCCGCTTCCTCTAATCGCTAAAACGTCAACCTGAATATTTTTTGCCAGCATGGTTGTTCCAGACAGCTGCCAGCCATTACCTGCCAATCTTGCTACGGGGCAGCTACCTGCTGGCGTTGTGGTGTCAATAGGGCCGTTGCGAACGATAAAGTTATTGGCCTTATCTTGATCATTTGCGTCGTTGATCCTGACACTGCCATCATCTGTGGTGTCATCCAATATGATTGAATAGACTATTTTCGTTCCATCTGGGGCATCAAAAGACCAAACATTATCGAGAGTGCCATCGGCATTGGCATCTATTCGAGTTTCGTCAGGAATGGTGTATGGATCAGGATTGCTTGGGGCTAGTGCACTTAGCAAATCTGTACTAGAAGGTGGCTTTTTATCAGAGACGCTCGCATCCTGTGTTAGCAAAAACTCTATTTTCGACTTTGCCCGGTCGATAGCAGGTGCAGCTAGGCTATCGACCACCTCTTGGTTACGATAGGCAATCGTTTGCGATGTCCTAGAAAACGTTCGGAAGCTCATAGCGCCAACTGTCAGACTAACAACCAGCAGCAAAAGCACTGTAGTCGGCAATACAAAACCAGTCTCGCTGAAGCGTTTTGTATTGTTGACTAAAAACAAGCTTCTCAAAAGGCCGCTCATAAAGCGATGGCCCAGTCGATGGAAGTCTGAGGGTTTCTTTCGAGTTTTGCTTATACGAGTCTGCTTGTCGGCTGACATAGCTGGCTTCCTAATATCTGAGTGGGAGATGCGTGCTAAGGGAAGTAGCTTGATAAGCTGAGTGGCTATTTATAGAGCAGGCCATTTGGCTTCATCTATAACGGGCGGCTTCCAGATAGTTTTTGCACATTACTAGACAAGATTACCCGCTCATTTCACAGAGATAACCCGTGGGTATACCCATCTGATCGCAGAGAGAGTAGGAGAATAGGAAAAGACCAAGACCAGGAATCGACGGTATTTTCGGAGATAGCAGATAAGTTGCTTTGAAGCGCAACAAAAACGAAAACGAGAGATAACGACATTTGAATGATGGGTGCCATTTGTACGAACAAAATGTTGGTTTGAGTAGCGATGAACACTTATCCAAGCACGCAAATTTACTGAAAACGAACAATAAAAAGCCCTCCGTAAAATTACGAAGGGCTGGCTAAAATAACTACCAGACTTCTGACGATATATTTCGAGAATTTAGATTAATACTTGTTCAGGTCAATGCCTGCTTCGCGGGCCATCGCGTCGACACCTTTTTTCTCCAGCGTCTTGAGCGCCTTTGTCGAGACGCGCAGCTTGACGAAGCGCTTACCCTGGGGCCACCAGATGCGCTTATCCTGCAGGTTGGCTTCTTGAAGCCGCTTGGTACGGCGGTGGGAATGGGAAACTGAAAAGGCGTTATTGGCCTTTTTACCGGTAAGGTCGCACTTTTTTGACATGGTTTTTACGCTAACAGAGTTATTCATTATAGACAGCTATGCGCTCTAGAACAAAAGCCAGACTCAATTGTCTGCCTTTAACTATGTCAGAGCTACCCGCCAGGGGAATTGAAACCGGCGCAGAGACTACCGTTCGGTGAGCTGAGTCAGTAGGTCGGTAGATCGCTCGGTGAAAGCCTTCATGCCGTCTGCATCAAAGCCTTTTTGAGCCATGAGGGCGAGGTCGTACACCTGCTCACAGATGAGCGTGGCTAGCTGCGCCGAAGGCGATTGGCCGCCGTCTGCTTGAATGATGCTGCTCTGACCCAGCTTAGCTACGTTTTGAATCAGCGGATGCGAGGTGTTCACCAGCAGGGTGTGCGCCTCAGGGAACTGAACGCTCTGCTGCTGCAAAAAGGCATTCATTTCCTGCATTCGGCGCAGCTCCTCGGGTAGAAGCACCATCGCCGGTGGGACTGACTTGTCGGCAGACTTAAGCGCTTCTGTACGAATGGTGACCTGAGGCCGGTTCAGCGCTTGGGTGAAGACTTCCTTAATTTGCTCACTGCGGGTTTTGTTCGTGGTAGAGTCGACGATTTCATTTGACTGATCTTCGTCGATCAAGGTGTCGTCGAGGTCGGCGTCTACCCGCGAAAATTTTACGTCTGAGTATTCCTGCTCCAGAAATGAGACAAAGTGGGTGTCAATGAAGGAGTCCATGAACAGGACTTCTAGGCTCTGGTTTTTGAGCAGGCTGATGTAGGTCGCCTGAGAAACTTCATCCGTGGCGTAGTAGATGCGGTTTTCGTGCTTGTTTTTGTTGCGCTCCAGGTATTCCTTAATGGTGGTGTAGGATGCGCCGTTAGCGTCTGTTGCAGGCTTTTCGTTAACTTCTGACCAAGCGTCATCTCCTTCCGATTGAACCTCTACTTTGGGCTTGTCAGCTTCTGCTAAGTCCGCCGTAGAGCGGAAGATGACGTAGTTTTGCACCTGCTTTTTAAACTTTTCGTCATTCAGAGAGCCAAATTTGACGAAGGTGCCCAGGTCTTGCCAGGTGCGAATGTATTCGGCTAGGTCATCGCGGTAGAGTTCTTTGAGGCGATCGCCCACCTTCTTCGCCACATAGTCCGCAATCCGCCGCACCGTCCGATCCGCCTGCAAAAAGCTGCGCGAAACATTCAGCGGAATGTCAGTACTGTCAATCACCCCGCGCAAGGGCGTCAGGAACTTAGGAATGATCTCCTCACAGTTATCGCTGACGAACACCTGATTGCAGAAGAGCTTGATCTGGCCCTTATTCAGCTCTACATCCGGCTTGAGCTTAGGAAAGTACAGAATGCCGTTGACTACAAAGGGGTAGTCCGTATTGAGATGCACCCATAGCAAAGGCTCCTCTTCGTAGGGGTAGAGATAGCGATAGAGGTTTAGATAGTCTTCGTCAGTCAGGTCGCTGGGTGACTTTTTCCACGGTGCCTCCTGCTTATTAATGACTTCGTCACCCAGTTTGATCGGCACTGGCATGAAGTCGCAGTAGGTTTTGATCAGCTGCTTGATGCGAGCCTCTTCCAGATACTCGGCTTCGTCATCGTTGAGGTGGAGGGTGATAGTGGTACCGCGCTCGGGGCGATCGCTCTCACTCAACTCAAAAGAAGTGCTGCCATCGCAAGACCAATGTATCGCCTGCGCTTCTTCCTGCCAGGAGCGCGTATCAATATCAACCCGGTCGGCCACCATAAACGAGGAGTAAAAGCCCAAGCCAAAGTGACCAATGATCTGCTGATCGTCATTATCTTTGTACTTACTGATAAATTCTTCAGCGCTGGAAAAAGCCACCTGGTTGATGTACTTTTTGATTTCATCAGCGGTCATGCCAATCCCGTTATCGCTGATACTGAGCGTTTTAGCCTCTTTATCGACGGCAATCGTAATCTCCGGGATCACTTCCTGAGTGTACTCACCGGAGCGAGAGAGCATGTTTAGCTTGCTAATCGCATCCACACCATTTGAAATCAGCTCACGCACAAAAATCTCGTGGTCGGAATATAGCCACTTTTTGATAATGGGAAAAATATTCTCGGTATGGATGCTGATGTTGCCTTGCTCTAAGACCGTTGTCATACTGGCGTCAACTCCTGATTCATATAGATATCTAAACTCTATTTTGGGAGCTTTAGACATCCTCGCAATGGGGAATAACCGAATCTAGCTAGCTGCTTGAGCGCTCAATAGCTGCTGGTACAGTCGCTTGTACTGTTCGGCCTGATGGGCGAGCGTGAACTTGGCTTCGACGGTTTGGCGGGCATTTTGGGAGAGCGTCTGCCAGCGATTTGCCGCCAGGGAGGCTGCGCCCTCGGCGGAGTCATGTGCCCTGAGCGCGATATCATCATCCAACACCCAAGCAATTCCATTCGCCAGATCGACAGCGTCAAAGCAAGCGGCCCTATAGCCGTTGTACTTATGAACGACGGAGTCTTTGAGTCCTGTGCTGTCGAAGGCCACGACAGGGGTGCCGCAAGCCATTGCCTCAATACAAGTTTTGCCGAAAGCATCTTGAATCGAAGGGATGACCATCACATCGGCTGCCGCATAGGCCAGGGCGAGCATCGTATCGTCGTACAGGCGACCCAGAAAAGTGGTCGGCAATTTGAGATTTAAGTCTTGAGCAGGTTTGTCGGTGCCAAAGATAACGGCTTCCAGCTGCTCGTGGTGGGGCTGCGCGGCCAGGTGGTGAAGAGCTGTGCGCAAGTAGCTGAAACCCTTGCGCGCATCGGCGGTGGGACTGAAAGCCCCGAAGAGAATGAGCTTTTTGTGTTGGGGAAGATTGAGCAAGCGGCGGGCGATCACCGGGTCAATCGGTCGATATTTTTCGGTATCAACAGCATTGGAAATTACCTGAATTTGTCGGTGAGCAAACAGGCTGCTCTGGCGTGCACAATCAGCTAACCATTCGCTCAGAGGGACAATCGTCATATCCAGATCTTGCCAAGCGGCCTGCTTGCGTCGCCAGCCTCGGTAGGCCAGGTCATGGGATTTCGTCGAGCCTAGCACTGGGCATTGACCGCAGCTAGTTTGATATGCCAGGCAATCTTTCGCGTAGTGACAGCCCCCTGTAAAAGCCCACATATCGCGCAGTGTCCATACCAGCGGGCGGGGGCGAGTCTGCTGAAATTTTGACAAGTCTTCAGGGCGCAGCAAGCCACCTGCCACCCAGTGTAGATTGATCACATCTGGGTCAATGGCTTCAACTTGTTCGGCAATTTTACTAGGGTAGATAGCGACTGAAAAAGCGCCTGATTTTTTATTTTTGTAGCGCTTGAGCGGCCAATACTCGACTGTTTGGCGAATGCCGTTGAGCACTTTTTGAGAGCCGGTAATCCCCGTTGGGCCAATTACAGTCGGGTCGCTGGTGTACTTTTCAGCCACTAGCATCCACGAGTCTACGCCTGCCTGGCGCAAAGCTGTGTGCATCCAGTAGGCCCCGCGAGCAGCGCCTCCATTGCCATCGGCAGTGCTCAGGTGAAGGACTTTCATGACTGCTTCAAGATGACTTGAGCGATATCAGGGGGAACGTTTTGACGATGAAAGTAGGCTCGAATACGCGCCTGCCGGACAGACCAGGGGACAAATTCACTGCCGATAATTTTCACAAGCTTACGACAGTGATAAGCGGTGTACTTCCACTTTGGCACCGATGCCTGAGCGCGGTGAATGCTGTTGACCATATGCTCTACATTGTGGGGCGATCGCCGACTCGAAAGGCTTTTTAACACCTGCCACTTATCAGCCAGGCGGGAACTCATTGCCCACTGAATCCACAGCGGTGCATAGCGAACCACATCAGCCGGTCGATACTCAGTGGTCGCTTTCAAAAGGCTAGAGAGCTGAGCGGTGTAGCCGTTTCGCTTAGCCCGGCAGACATATTCAAAATCACCGCCGTAGTGGCGAAAGCGCTGTGTATCAGGCAGGCCAATATCTTGAATAATGCAGGTTGGCAAAATGGCGATGTTGCCATTGAGCGTATCGACCTTGAGAACGGGCTGCTCAAACTGACGGGTGTCGTTGATCAACCGACTGGCAATTACCCCGCCAAAGACAATCCAGTCAGGATGCTGCTGATCGCAGATGACGCCGCCGATCAGCGTTTTTGGGCCTTTGGGTGAGGGGCAGTGCTGTACGACTTGAAAAATAAAGTCGTCGGCCAGGGTAATGTCGTCGTTGAGCCAAATCACGTAGTCGCAGTGCAGCGTCTCGGCCACGTAGGTCATGGCATGAGCGATCGCTCCGGTCCACCACAGATCGCCGCTGCCTTGCAGTAAATGTACCTGAGGAAACTGCTCTTCAATTAGCTGAGGCGTACCGTCGGTAGAGCCATCATCTACAACCACAATTTGCACATCGTCAGGCTGTAGAACTTTGGCGGCCACCTGCTGCGCAATTTGATCGGTTAGCTGCTGCAAAATTGCGGTGGTGAAAGCTTTTCGATTGCGTACTGGGATAGTGATTCCAAACGTAGGCATAGCCGCTCATCGTAAAACTCACCTCTAATATATGCCCACATCCGGAGCCAAACGAATGATTGGGGTCACCATCGTGTGAGCGCACCCGCAGCGTTATCGAATCGTAAAAGGACTAGAAATATTGAAATTAAAGTGCTACGCTCTATCTCTATACGCTATATGTAGCGTTTCTGAAGCTAAGTTCGGCCATCTAGAGACTACGTCGCCCTATCTGTCCCCTCTTCCTTTAAAGCTATGGTTCAAGAACTTGATCGCACTCGATCCAAGCGTCCTTTCTCAGAGTCGGCACCAGCAGCTTATCCGGTGTTTTATCGTACCTATAGCCGTCGGTCAGCAGATGGCAGGCGAGAGACCTGGCAGGAAGTGTGCGATCGCACCCTCAAAGGCTTAGTAGAACTCGGTCAGCTCACAGACGAAGAGCGCGATCTGGTCGCGAAAATGCAGCAGAATCTAAAAGCCATGCCCTCGGGCCGTTGGCTATGGGTCGGCGGCACTGACTGGAGTAAGAATCCGCAGAATTTTTCAGGGGCTTACAACTGCACTAGCACTAACGTCGTCGACTGGCGTGCCTTCGGACTGATGATGGATTTGGCCATGATGGGCTGCGGCACAGGCGCGGTGCTAGAACCCAAGTACATCAATCAGCTACCCAAGATTCGCAACAAAATTACCGTGACCATGCGCGGCGGCGTGGGCCAGACCCCTGCCGATCAGCGCCGGGAAGAGGCTGAAATTAAGGTAGACGAGGTCAGCGATCGCGTCGAAATCATCGCAGGCGATAGCCGCCAGGGCTGGGTAAAGTCTTACCAAACCCTGCTAGAGCTTTCGACCGATCAGCGCTTCGACGGCGAAGTGGAAGCAATTATCGACCTCAGTGATATTCGGCCAGTGGGAGAGCGGCTCAAAGGATTTGGCGGGATGGCCAATCCAGTGAAGCTGCCTGCTCTATACGAACGCTGCGCCAAAATTTTGAATGCGGCGATAGGCCGTCAGCTAAATTCGATTGAATGCTGCTTGCTAATCGATGAAGCTGCTGCCTGTGTGGTAGCCGGAAACATTAGGCGCAGCGCGGGCATGAGACAGTTCGACAGCAATGACGATGTTGCTACCGGTGCCAAGGAAAACCTCTGGCAGCAAGACGAAGCGGGCAACTGGCGGATTGACCCTACTCGCGACGCGCTGCGAATGGCCAATCATACGCGGGTGTTTCATCAGCCGCTGACGCCCGAAGATGTTGAAACTGCCGTCCGTAAGCAGTTTTACTCAGGTGAAGGTGCCATTCAGTGGGCAGGTGAGGCAATTGCCCGCTCCAATACAGACTTGCTCGATAGTCCTGAGAAAAAGAAACGTTTCTTAGAGCTCTATCGGGCGTCGGAAGACTCAGCTAGGGATTACCTAAAAGAGTGCTTGCTGAAGCATCGGCAAGCTTCTGACTCATCAGAAGTTACAGATACAAACTAGGAGGAATACACGATATGACGATGACCGTTGACTCACAGAATAGGGAGGTTGAACTAGAGCTAGATCAGAGGATGTCTCGATATGGACTGAATCCGTGTGGTAAGTGATTTTGCCTCACGTAAAAAACCCGGCAAAAACGGGGAAGGCTGAGATGCTAATCCCGTGGTAACTAGGCAGAGTAACATCGCCTAGCACCGTACAGAGTAGAAGATGAAACTTTATGGAGTAGTTCTTATATACTACTGACATCAAAGAATATAAGCTTCCACGAGTGTCGGGCTACCAAAGTGAACGGAAGAACCTACTGCGGTCATTACAAAGGCTACTATCTGAAATCAACCTTGGAATATATTTACGCTCGTTATCTCGACTATACGGGAACTGACTGGGATTACGAAGTTCAAACTTTTGAGCTATCTACCGGCGGATCTTATAAGCCTGACTTTTATTTAATAAAGGAAGGCCGTTATGTGGAGATTAAAGGTGGTTTCAACTACAAAACTGATTTGCCAAGAATCAAAGTTTTTGAAGCTGACCACCAAATAAGCGTACAGGTTTTCCAAGAGCACGATTTAAGAAAGCTAATTCGTTCTACACCCTTTGTGTTTGAGCAGCTAAAGCGAGAGTGGAAGCAGATTGCGCAAGGGTTAGGAATGGACACATCAGGTGAGAATAACCCTCGCTATGGTGTTAAGCAGTCGGCACTGACACGTTTAAAAATTGCGAAGAAAGCGAAAGCACGGTTGCAAAATCCTGAGTATCGAAAGAAATGGAATGCTTCAAGAAGGAGTAGTGAAAAGGTCAAGCGCAACATAGAGCAGTTGAAGCAATACAACGATCAACGTTACTATCAGGTTTTCGGAACCTGTCAGCACTGTAGCAAGCGTTATGAGGTGACGTATCGAAAGAACAACCCACCCAGGTATTGCTCGCGAAAGTGTTCTGTTAGTGATGTCCGAGGTAAAACTTCTCCAGAAGTTTCACAAGCTATTCAACTGCTAGCGCTAGAGTTCTCTAAGCGAAATTCTGAAGCAATCCTGAAGTGTAAGCTAAATAAAATTAGACCTTTGCTTCAGCCATTTTATGAGCAAGTAAGCTCTCTTTACGACATTCAAGACGAACGAACACTTAGCAAAGCGCTCTTAGGCAGACAAACAGGCCGAAAAGAGGTACTGACTTACTTTCGCAATTTGGTAGAAAAGGTACTCGGAACTATGGGGAAATAAATCCATAGAACTAGGGGATAAAGAGCCTCTAGGGTAACAAAAAAAATTGGAAATCTTAGGTTCAAATTTTCACTGTAATCTAGCTGAAATTCATCTCAATCAAATTAATCCCAAAGATCATCAGGAGCAAGAGGATGCGTTTAAGGCGGGGGCGATCGCCGTCGCTGCCCTACTCAACCACCAATTCCAGGAACCCCGCTACCAAAAATCCCGCGAGGAAGATCCGATTGTCGGCGTTTCCTTTACCGGCTTCTTTGACTTCTGTGTCAAAGCATTCGGGGTGGAGTGGCTAAACTGGTGGGAAGACGGCAGGCCCGATACCATGCAGGGGGTCGACTTTAAGAGCCGTGAGCAGGCGTATCTCAGCCGCTGGAAGCAGGTGGTGCACGAGACGGTTTGGGAGTATTGCGATCGCCACCAAATCCGCCGCCCCAATCGCTGCACGACCGTTCAACCTGCCGGTACCAAAAGCCTGCTGACGGGCGCATCCTCCGGCTGGCATCCCCCCAAGGCGCAGCGATTCATTCGTCGCATCACCTTTCGTAAAGATGATCCGGTAGCGTTGGCCTGCATCGCCTATGGCTACTCAGTCATTCCTTCTCAGTCCGACAAAGACGAGAACGGTAACTTGCTGAACGATCCGTTCGACTCGCGCTGCACAGAGTGGCTAGTAGAACTGCCGGTAGAAGTCGACTGGGCAAACTTGCCTGGGGCGGATGAAGTCGAGATTGAGAAATTCTCGGCGCTGGCGCAGTTCGACTTTTATATGCAGGTGCAAAAGCACTACACCGCTCACAACACCTCTGCCACCGTAGAGCTGAGAGAGCATGAGGTGGAGCCTTTAGCTGAGCGGATTTATGACGCGATCGCCCACGACGAAGGCTACATCTCGGCGGCACTGCTGGCCCGATTTGACGACGTACAAACCTTTCCCCGGCTGCCCTTTGAGCCGATTAGCAAAGAGCGGTATAAGGAGATGTTGAATGAAGTGCGATCGCGCCGAACCACCGACGACTTTCATGCCGCACTAGAAAAGCACGATGCAGGCGAACTCATAGAAGCAGGGCCTGCAGGCTGTGACTCTGACAAATGCCTGATGCCAGAAGCGAAACCTAGCTAACGATTTGATTGGCAATGAGGGGAATGCTCTGAACAGGGTGTTCCCCTTATTTGTGAAGAATTTCGGGAATTGGGCCAATATTTCAGGTATCTACCAACAGGATAGAGTTGGCTTGTTAAAAACTCCCATTGTTCAGCTCACCGGCAACTTCTGTGCAGTCAGTTTACTGGTTTTGCTTTGTCATCGGCGGTGCCTTTGTCGCCCTCTCCATGGTCGGCGG
Source organism: Phormidesmis sp. (assembly GCA_049646425.1). Lineage (GTDB taxonomy): Bacteria > Cyanobacteriota > Cyanobacteriia > Phormidesmidales > Phormidesmidaceae > Phormidesmis. The sequence continues at coordinate 12,778 of JBARVU010000057.1, forward strand.
CGGCGAACTTTTCGACGGGCTCGATGCCGACGCTGACTTTGATGTAGATCTGGACGTCGACGCTGATGTTGATGTTGATGCCGACTTTGATGCGGATCTAGACACCGATGCTGACTTTGACACGGATGTCGACGGCGACACAGACCTTCAGGTAGATACTGATCTTGACCTGATGCGATCTGCTCACAGGCGGCGGCGACTGCCCGCTTGGCTGTCTATCTTTATCAGCTTTAAGTTTTGGACGTTTGGCGGCTGCTTTTTTGGCCTGACCGGTTTGCTGCTTAGCGCTATAGAACCGACACCGTCCCCGACGACCACGCTTGTAGTTGCACTGGCAGTGGGCATTTTGTGCGGCGTAGCGCTGGTGAGTGCTTTGCGTGGACTGAAAAGTCGCAAAGTTGATAGCTTGGTGCGCCATGAGGACTTTGCTGGATTGGTCGGTAAGGTAGAGCTGCCCTTTGATGCCAAAAGTAAGGGCAAAGTGATCCTGGAAGTTGGCGGAAGCACCCTGCACCTGGTTGCCCAAACCGACGAAGAAAGAAACTTTCGGCCAGGGGAGCCAATCTTAGTAGTGGGCCGCAGTCAGAACCGACTGTGGGTCGTCTCTGCAGAAGATAACCTGGAATGCACTGATATATCTGATAGCACAGGGTGAACCAACTCCATTTGTAAAAGCCTACTCATCTATTTACCTGACCTACGGAGCTACATAATATGAGTAAATCGACTTTTCTAGAGGCTGACCAACCAGTATTACAGGCCCAAGTTAGCCAGCCTAGACAGATCAATACCCAGGAGATAAATACCAGCGGAGTATTAGGAATTAGCGCTGTCGCAGTCGGTCTGGTAGGGATAGTCGCGGTGATCGCCCTGCTCAAAGCCTCCCTCAAAATCTGCAAGCCCAATGAAATCCTGATCATCTCCGGGCGCAAATACAAGCAAGCAGGCAGTCGGGACGTTGGGTATCGGGTGATATTTGGCGGCAGGGCATTTGTGCTACCGATTATCGAACAGGTAGAGCGGATGGATATGACCACCATGCCGATTCCCGTGGAGGTGAATAATTCTTATGCAAAAGGAGGGACGCCACTGAATATTCAGGCGATCGCCAACGTCAAAGTCTCCAGTAAGCCCAGCATCGCCGGTAATGCGATTGAGCGATTCTTAGGCCGCAACCAGTCAGAAATTCGTCGGGTCGTGCGCGAAACCTTGGAGGGTAACTTGCGGGGCGTCGTCGCAAACCTCACCCCTGAGCAAGTCAACGAAGACCGACTTAACTTTGCCGAGCGCATTGCCGATGACGTAGACCGTGACCTGAACAAACTCGGGCTGCACCTTGACACCCTCAAAGTTCAGAGCGTCACCGACGACGTAGGCTACCTCAGCTCCATTGGTCGCCGCCAGATTGCCAAAATCATTCGCGACGCCGAAATTGCTGAAGCCGTCGCTATAGGAGAGGCCGAACGCATCGAAGCCGACTGCCAAAAGCGGGCAGAAATGTTTAAATCTCAAGCCCTGACAATCATTCAGCAAAAGCAGAACCAGCTTCGCAAAATCAAAGCCGAACTCGACCAGCGATCCAAATCGGAAGAAGAGCGAACCGCAGCCGCAGCCAAAGAAGCCAGAGCCAGAGCCGAGCAGCAATTGCAGACGGTGCGAGCCAAGCTAGAGCGGCTGCGCTTACAGGCAGAGCAGGTTCTACCGGCTGAAGCTTCCAGAGAAGCTCAGATACTGCGGGCAAAAGGAGATGCGGCTGAGCTGATCGAAAATGCAAAAGCGGCGGCACAGGTAAACGAAATGTTGGCTCAGGTCTGGCAAAAAACCGGTGCTGACACCACTCAGATTTTCCTTTTGCAGCAGATTGACATGGTGCTCAAAGAAGCCGCCACTATCCCTCGCAAAATGAATCTGGAGAATATTAACGTGATCGACAACGGCGACGGCAAATCAATTGCAAGCTTGGCCAACGTATATCCCGAAGTAGTTCGGCAGTTTTTACTCCAGGTAGAACAAACCCTGGGGATTGATGTAGTAGGTACCCTCAGCAATACCCAGCCAGCTGCTAAACGATAAGACTTCAAACACACAGACTTCAGACCTTTCATCAGCCGACGTTACAACAGTCGGCTTCATTAGGAGAACCTCAACAATGGGCGGCGCATTACTGTTACTAGCGGCTTTAGCCTCTGGCTCTGGCTACTTCATCACTAAAAACCTTTATTACATTTGTCAGCCCAACGAGGTGCTGATTTTTGCAGGCGGCAGTCAGCGAGCGGGCGATCGCAAGATCGGCTATCGCTTAGTCAAAGGCGGCAGCAGCATCCGCACTCCCCTGCTTGAAAAGGTGATGCGAATGAACCTCACTAATATGATCATTGAGCTGAAGGTTTCAAATGCCTATTCGAAAGGGGGCATTCCCTTACAGGTAGACGGCGTCGCCAACATCAAGATCGCCGGGGAAGAACCGACCATTCACAACGCGATTGAAAGGCTGCTGGGAAAACCCCGCAAGGAGATCGAAAAGATTGCGAAGGAAACTCTAGAGGGCAACCTGCGCGGTGTTCTAGCGAGCCTCACGCCGGAGCAGGTGAACGAGGATAAAATTGCCTTTGCTAAAAGCCTGCTTGATGAAGCTGAGGAAGATTTAGAAAAATTGGGTCTGGTACTGGATACGCTACAAATTCAGAACATTTCCGACGATGTGCGCTATCTCGACTCGATTGGTCGTAAACAGCAGGCCGATCTGCAGCGCGACGCCCGCATTGCCGAAGCCGAAGCCAAAGCCGAATCGGCAGTCCAGACCGCCGAGAACAAAAAGATCACCAGCGTCCGTCGGCTAGAGCGCGACATCGGTATTTCTCAAGCTGCTGCTGAGCAAAGAACGCAAGATGCCCTGACCATGCGTGCGGCGGTAGTGGCTGAAGCCGAAGCTGAGATTGCCGCTGAGCTTGCCCGCATTCAGGCCGATGTGCCAGTGCAGGAAGAAAGGATCAAGCAGGTAACGCAGCAGCTCAAAGCCGATGTGGTTGCCCCTGCTGAGGCAGACTGTAAGCGCGCGATCGCCCAAGCCCAAGGTAATGCCGCTACGATTCTAGAAGAAGGTAAGGCCCAAGCCGAAGGAACGCTAAAGCTGGCCGAATCCTGGGTAGCTGCCGGTGACAATGCGCGCGATATCTTCTTACTGCAAAAGCTAGAGGGCCTGCTTAAAACGCTGACCTCTACGGTGCCTGAAGTCTCGGTCAAGAATGTTACCGTCATCGACACGCAGTCCGGGAATCTGGCCACTCAAGCGGCAGCATTTATGGCGCAGCTTAAGCATACTTCTGGAGTAGATGTGGCCGGTGCTATCAATGGGTTCAACCGTGACGGTAGCAGCTCAGCGCTTTCTGTCAACAGTTCAGATACTGAAGATTCAGCCGTCTCGTAAGGGACTAGGGGGAAGCTTCTTTGGGCCGTTCGCTATACAATAAAGCTGCTTTAAGTCTGCTCAAGCCGTGCCCATGAGACTCACCCCCGCTGGTCAACGCTTTTATCAAGAAGTTCAAAAAGCTGACGGGCGGATAGATCTTGCCGCCGCTGCCCTCTATATTGCTCAAGAAGAGTATTGGGATATGGATCCCAAGCGCTATCTAGAAGTCCTGAACGACATGGCGGCTGATGTGCGATCGCGCCTCCCCAAAAACCGCTACCCGCTCAAAGTGATTCAGACCCTGAATGAGTATCTCTTTGGCGAACTGAAGTTTTCGGGTAACCGCCTCGACTACTACAATCCGGATAATAGCTGCCTAAACTGCGTGATTGACCGGCGGCTGGGCATCCCGATCACGCTATCGCTGGTTTACTTAGAAATTGCGCATCGCATTCGTTTCCCGATGGTCGGCGTTGGCATGCCGGGGCATTTTTTAGTCCGCCCGGTCATAGACGAGATGGAAGTGTTTGTCGATCCGTTTACCCAAGGCGAGATTTTATTTGTTGCGGACTGCCGAAACAAGTTCGAGAGCCTTCACGGGTCGCAGGTAGAGTGGCGACCAGAATTTCTCAGCGGTGTGCTGCCGAAGTCTTTTCTAGCGCGAATGCTGCTAAATCTCAAGCGGGCTTACCTGAAGATAGAAGATTATGACAGCGCCGTGATGACCTTAGACAAGCTGCTGATCTTAGCGCCTAGACAGTATCAAGAAGTGCGCGATCGCGGCCTACTGCACTACGAGCTAAAAAATTACGACCTCGCAAAGCAAGATTTGGAGGGATATCTGCGGTCTCACCCCCATGCGCCTGACAGCCCTGAAATTCAGAAACTTATAGACAAAATCAAGCACCCTTAAAGATCCAAATTTTTAGTGGTGAAAGCCAATTTTCTTTAATAGACTACCTCTTATAGTTCGGGAATATTTTTAGTATGCGTCAAACACGTTTTTGGCTCTGTCTAATTTCAATATTACTATCGGTAGTAGTCTGGTTGGGTTTGCGCCAGCCTTTCGCGAGCCATCGCTTTATAGATATCGGAATAGTCTTTTGCCTGGGCCTAGGGATACTTCTCTGGATAGCAACTGATCCTAGATTTGCCAAGCGTTTTGTCGGGAAAGCAACCGCTAACGACTTAGGGTTTATCAGAATTATTGCTTGCATAGACCTGATTATAACGGCCTTATGGCTAGAAGATCTGCCCACGACCTCCTGGCTACCCGAAGCTATCCGGCAGCCAATGGGCACTGTTCAGTTTCTCTATGCCATTCCTGGATTCGAGACTTTTGCGAGGAGTCAAGAATGGCTACAAGGCTTCGAGCTGTTGACAGTTTTATGCCTGGGTTTAGGCATGATTGGCCTGTGGACTCGCTTTACCATTCCGCTGGGTGCGCTCACCTTCTGCATCCTAGGCGGGCTCACACGTCAGTACTTTTATCTGTACCATCAGGGACTGATTGTCGTATATATGTTGGTCGCGCTATCGTTCATGCCCTGTGGGGATGGGCTATCCGTTGATCGGTGGTTGGCTAGGCGACAAGGCAAGCCAGTGGTCGATACGCACCAACCAACGCCTGTGTACGGCTGGTCGCGCTACACCTGTTGGGTTGTCTTAGTCCTGGCGTATCTGGCTTCTGGTGGGAGCAAGCTTGCAGTGGTAGGGCTCTCGTGGGTCGACCCGACCAACCTACGGGGCATGATGTACTCCTGTACACTACAGCGATGTAACAACTATGACTGGGACGCTATTTTACAGCTAGGGCCTCACCTACCTGACTTCGTTTTTTCTGTATTTGGCATTGCGGGCACTTTTGCAGAACTGGCTTTTGTCTTGGTGCTGTTTTCTAAGCTAGCCCGACGGATCATGCCTCTTTTAATGGTGAGTTTGCACCTAGGGATCTGGACTTTTCAAAATATTCTATTTATTGATTTCATTATTTTGCAGCTCGTTTTTGTAGACCTGGATTGGGCTCAGCAGCTTTTTTCTCGCCGGGGCCTGCTTTCGAGATCCGGGAGATCCACAACGGGAAATACGCTGGTTCGCCCTTTAAACGCTTTTTGCTATCCCCTTTTGATTTCTGTCCTATCTACCGTTTTTGCAGTGTGCTGGTTTTACACTATTTACTTTTACCCCCTAACTGGGCTTCACTTATTTGCGTATAAAGACATCTCGGGTGTCGTGACATACGAACGAATCTACGCTCAATATGTTTCTGGAGAAACCGACCGCATCTATCCTGAAGATATTATTCCGGCGCAAGGCATTGCCTCCTATAAGCAGGTGACCCAGCAGTGTTTCTCAAAGAAAGCAAATGAACGCGATGTCTGCGACGAATACTTAAGAGCCTTGGCAACGGCTTACAACAGCCAACTAAGTCACGAGGGTCATGAAATAGAGAAACTCGAAGTGCAGCGTCGAAAGTGGGATTTTAAAGCGGAGCCGTTCGATCAGCAGTTCGGTAGCATAACCAATCGCTATGATTTGAGGGTCAGTAAAAGCAGATGAACAACTCAGCGCTCAGGAGGCATCTAAATTTGTTATCAGCTTTCAAGACGACTTAAGCTTCAAAACAGATTGGAATTGTTACCAACAGGGAGATAGTTGGGATAAATACTTTAATCCTTCAGCGTGTTAAGTCAACCGCTTTAAACATGACTATAAAATTCAACCCTAGTAGACTACACCGCAGAGCGGCTCCTATTTTATGCTTGCCGCTGCTCATCACCAGTGTGACCGGGCTGATCTACCGAATTGGTAAAAATAGATTTGGCCTTTCGGATGAGGCTGGCACCTGGATGCTGAGGCTGCACGATGGCAGGGTGTTGAGCGATCGCCTAGCGCCTCTATACGTACTGCTCACGGGGGTTGGATTAGTTACGCTGTTAGTAACCGGTATTCGTCTATTCATTCAACGCAGTAGGCGGCCTCGGTCGGCAGCTAGCCCAACAGGACTAAGCTTCCGCACCCTTCATAAATTGCTATCGCCAATCTTGTTTTTACCCCTCTTGATCAGTGCGCTAACCGGTATTATTTACCGGGTGGGCAAAGCCTGGCTGGGCTTAGAAGATAAGTATGTCAAAGTTTTTCTAAGGATCCACGAAGGGTCTTACCTCAGTCCAAAGCTGCATCTAGCCTATGTATCTTTGATTGGAATTGGGCTGGTGGCTCTATTAGTGACCGGTGTGCCGATGCTAGGTCTCTTTGGCAACGCCCGCGCTGCTGGGCCAACAGCTAAAAACAATGAGTGACTCATCGGCTCAGATCGCAATCTATCTGCGGCTTTTGTCCGGCGGCGGCGCTGAACGGATGATGGTCAATCTCATGCAGGGATTTGTCGATTACGGCTTGTCGGTAGATTTGGTGCTCAATAAAGCGGATGGCCCTTATCTGAATCTGGTGCCCTCTCAGGTCAGAATTATTGACTTGCACGCACCTCGAATGCTTCAGGGGCTGCCCAAACTAGCTGGGTATCTGAGACGAGAGAGACCGACTGCTATGTTAACAACGCTGCACTACAACATCGAAATCGCGATTTGGGCCAAGCGTCTGGCCAACGTAAATACTCGGCTATCGGTGCGGGAAGCCAACACGCTCTCCAGTCAGTCAAAATACTGCAAGACCGATCAGTGGTCAGGCCGACTAGCCAAATGGTTTTATCCCTGGGCCGATGAAGTAATCGCCGTATCTCATGGCGTTGCCGATGATCTCTCAAAAGTAACTGGCCTCCCGACTGCCCAGCTCAAAGTGGTCTACAATCCGGTGATTACGCCTTCTCTAATAGAAAATTCAAAGGCCGCTCTAGACCATCCCTGGCTGGTCAGCAAAGCGGCTCCCGTAGTACTGGGCGTGGGCCGATTATCTGAGCAAAAGGATTTTTCGACGCTGATCAAGGCTTTTGCCCAGGTTCGCCAGCACCGGGTTGCCCGTCTTCTGATTCTGGGGGTAGGGCCAGAGCGTCAGTCTCTGCTAGCGTTAGCCGATCAACTAGGCATTAGGGCCGATGTGGCATTCCTTGGATTTGTCAACAACCCCCACGCCTACATGAAACAATCTGATGTCTTTGTCCTGTCTTCTAAATGGGAAGGCTTACCGAACGTTTTGATTGAGGCAATGGCAGTGGGAACGCCCGTTGTTTCGACTAACTGCCCGAGCGGGGCCGCTGAGATTTTAGCAGAGGGTCAGTACGGCAAACTGGTTGAGATTGGCGACAGTCAGGGCATGGCTAACGCTATCTCGAAGGTGTTGGATGGCGACGTGAGATCTGTAGGGGCTGACTGGCTTGAGCAATTTACGCTAGCAACGGCTGTTAAGAACTATTTACCTGTTTTATTGCCTGCTGGAACCGAGCGATCGCCCGACGCCTCTAAAGAGATGAGATCAGGGCGGAGTGGCGATCACGGATTAGCAAAAAACTCACTTTCCAGCAGTAGATCAGAAAGTTCAAAAGACCGATAAACTTGGTACCGTCTTCTAACATCACTGGCAGGCCCTGCCCTTGCGGGTGAATCACGTCTGTCAAAGAAGATACAAACAGTAGAAAAATTGAGATAACCAACAGTAAATAAGGCGTTTTGAGAATAAACGTTTTGAACGATAGAACGTAGGCAATGGAGAAAATGGAGTAAACGCTGTATATCAGGACTTTTGGAATTTTGAAGTAAAAACTCAGCATTAAAGTCATACGAAAGTTGTCATCTAGTAAAAACAGCGTCACCAGCAAACATAAAAAGAGCATGCTCTTTTGAACGTACAGAACTGGTGGTGGGTGTTTTGCCTTTAAATAGCTAAAAGTGAACCACAAAATGCCAGCAGCTAAGCTCCAGAGGATCTCAGAAGCTTCGGTCAAAACGCCCTGGTAGGGACGCTTCTGAGCAAAGTTTTCCTCAAACAGAGTGATGATGACTCTGCCACCCACGCCTCGATAAACAAGGCCGCAAACGCCTAAGACGCCGAATGAAGCGGCTGCCAGCAAGTTAGGCAGCCAAAATGTCCAATCTTTCTTCAGCCTTCTAACTTGATTCAAAAAATGATTGACCATAAACCCTTTTCCTAGTCTTATGCGCTAGTTTAGCAAGACTGTTCCGGGTTAAAGTCGGGGGATTCTACAGGTTCAGACAGTCTGACCCGCTACAGTGACTCACAGACCCATTTGCTTTCTCAAGAGATAAAAAGGACTGACTAAGCTACTCGAATAGAGCTTGAATTCGCACAAAGCAACGAGATCGGTATTCAATCTGTTTCTATGCTGGATCAGATGGCGAGACACTTTAAACAGATCTCTACCCATATACGCCAGTGCTGCCGCCGGACGCTGCCACCTTTGAACGCTGAGCATACGAGTATAAAAGCGACTGAGCCCAATTGTCTGACAGAGCCTGAGCAAATACTCAGGCGTTAGTCGCCAGCTAGGAATGCAATGCAGCAGCGTCATCTCAGGGTTATACCAGATTTCCCAGCCCGCCCTTTGAATGTATAGCAAAGCCTCTAAGTCTTCTCCAGGCAGCTGATGACCCGCGACTCGCCCTTGCAAAAAACATGACTTCGGCACATTTTCTAACCATGCCTGTTTCCTAACAACTAAACCCGCCCCAGGTGGCAATACTTTCTTACCTGGGTAGTAAAAGAGCGCTTTATCGCCCCGGTTTGTTAGGGCTAACAGTGACGCAATGCGCTCAAAGTTCAGGGGTGGCTCAGTCTCGAACTCGCCGACAATGTAGCTGCCATAGGCGCCTATGTTGGGCCGGGTTTGAGCAAAAGAGAATGCTTTGGCAACCCAGTTCGGTTCGGGTAGGTTGTCATCATCTAAGAATCCAATGAGTTCACCACGAGCTTCTTCTACAGCGCGCTGCCTGGCAAAAGCAAGTCCCTGCCTAGGTTCAAAGCAGTATCGAAGGGGAACGCTGCCCCGCCATGCTGACTGGTAACCCTCTACAGTCTCTTTAGTTTGGTCAGAGCTGTTGTTATCAACAACAATAATTTCCCAACTAAGTTTTTCAGTCCCCTTTTGAGCATAGAGATATTCTAGAACCTTGCCCACCCGCTCTGCGCCGTTATAGGTGCAGACCACCACAGAAAAACTAACGCAAGAACGCTCAGCCACGGGGGGCTCGTCAGACAGATAAGCATCAGACGGCAATACAGTCATGCTAGGACGTAGGAATATGTGTACGCTGAACGGCTGCGCTCGATAGCAGCAGTAGAATCCATTGGGCGAATCGATGCATACCTAATGTGCGCTGGTAGCCCATTGTGGTAATGGCTCACCCTATCGACAGCTTGCTGTCAGTATTTCTCAAACAGCCCAGCGTATTCATTTGATATTCAGTACATCATAGCGAAATCATACCTGGGGCGATCAAGAAAATCAGTAACTTCACGGATGTCCGTTTTGGAGGGCTGATTGTTAAAGATTTAGCGAAGAAACCAGAGGCAGCAATGCCCTACGTGCGGGAATACTTGAAGCAGTAGCTTTAGCGATCACTTAGCTACTTCCTTAAATACACATCTCGAAGACCTGTGCTGCTGAGCCAGGTCTTTTTTTATTGGTACAATCGAAGCTCTGTTTGATGGACTGAATGAATGGATGTGATTCCGGCAATTGACCTGCTAGAAGGTCGCTGCGTAAGGCTGTTTCAAGGCGACTACGAGCGCTCCCAAGTATTTGACGAAAATCCGGTCGCGGTGGCAAGGCGGTGGGAAGCGGAAGGGGCAACGCGTCTGCACCTGGTAGATTTGGACGGGGCCAAGGCCGGTAAACCAGAAAATTGGCAAGCTATTGAGGCAATTTCTCGCGCCGTCAGTCTCCCCATTCAAGTCGGCGGGGGCCTGCGGAATGCTGACCGGGTAAGCGCCCTGTTTGACTTGGGTGTGCAGTATGCCATTTTGGGCACGGTTGCTGTGGAGAATCCAGCCCTGGTCGGTCAGCTCAGCTCAAAGTTTCCCGGACAAATTATTGTCGGCATCGATGCACGTGAGGGCAGAGTCGCCACCCGAGGCTGGTTAGAAACCTCTGAAGTGATGGCGATTGACCTCGCTAAGCAGATGGGAGCAATGGGGGCCGCTGCCATTATCTACACCGATATCAAGCGCGACGGCACGCTCAAAGGTCCAAATCTGGAGGCTTTACGAGAACTCGCCAACGCTATTGACACGCCAGTCATCGCCTCCGGCGGCGTCAGTGCCCTGTCCGATCTCCTGAGCTTACTGGGACTTGCCCCTGCAGGGGTCTCGGGCGTGATTGTCGGCAAGGCACTTTACACGGGCAATGTCTCTCTAAAGCAGGCTATCCGCGCCGTGGGGTCAGGACGCTGGCAGGATGTGCCACCCGAAGGCGGGACTTCAGCGATCGCCTAAGCCAAGCGCCTACCTAACCTAAAAGCCTGACCCATAGGCTGAGCGCAGCCGTGGGCTTTGCCTCCTCGAAGAGTAGCCCTAGCTATTTTGCTGACGCAGCTCTTCGATCTCTTTACGAATCGCGATCAGCTCAGCCGTCAAAGACTCTACCTCTGCCTGAAGCTGAGTATCGACCACTGGCGTTGCCACTGTCGTCACGGTTTTAGGCGTTGAGGATGTCTCAGACATCGGAAAGTTAGCCCGGAAAGACTCTGGCATTTGGCTCATCATGCCTTCGACAAAATTGCGAGCCTCTTTTTCGGTCAGGGCGCCTCTGACTTCTAACTTGTCTGCCAGTCGCTGGAAGTCAGTCCCTATCGCCCCAAACTCATCGGCAGTTTGCTGAGGATCTTGAACTGCTTCAACCGCAGTAGAGGCCGCACCGAGGGTGACGCGGTAGCCTTTTTGTAAGAGTTCGATCAGTGTATCGGGGTTCATAGTGCTACAGGTATACCTTCTAGCCTCTATTGTGCCGCAAACTCAAGGCTGTGACTACAAACCACAGATAGAAGCGTTGACCAGCTACTCCCATTCAATTGTCCCGGGTGGCTTAGAGGTAATGTCATAGACCACCCGGTTGACCCCATCCACTTCATTGACAACCCGGTTGGAAATGCTCTCTAGCAGTTCGTACGGAGCCCTCGACCAGTCTGCCGTCATGCCGTCTTCACTGCTCACCAACCGCAGCACTATCGGGTAAGCATAAGTCCGCTGATCGCCCATAACGCCCACGCTACGCACCGGCAGCAGCACCCCAAACGCCTGCCAGAAGTCGTGATAGCTATCGCTCCGGCGAATTTCCTGACGAATGATATAGTCCGCTTCTCTCAGAATATGCAGCCGCTCAGTCGTCACCTCACCTAGAATACGGATGGCTAAACCAGGACCTGGAAAGGGATGACGGCGCACGATATCATCGGGCAGATTGACAGCTTGTCCGACCTTGCGTACTTCGTCTTTAAAGAGCTTCCGCAGTGGCTCAATCAGCTTAAACCGGAGATCTTTTGGCAGACCGCCGACATTGTGATGGCTCTTGATCTTGACCGCGACGCGCTCTCCGGTCTGCGGGTCGACATTGGTGTCCGCCGATTCGATCACATCAGGATAAAGCGTCCCCTGGGCCAGGTAGTCGAACGGGCCCAGTCGGGCAGACTCCTCTTCAAAAACGCGAATAAATTCATGGCCGATAATCCGACGCTTTTCCTCAGGGTCAGTCACGCCTTTGATTTTGTCTAAAAACCGCGCTTCGGCGTCAATATACTCCACTTTGATATGAAACTGATTGTTGAAGATATCGATCAGGCGCTCGGGCTCGCGCTTACGCATAAAGCCCTGGTCGATAAACATACAGGTGAGCTGGTCGCCGATTGCCTGATGCAGCAAAAAAGCCAATGTCGAAGAATCAACCCCGCCAGAGAGCGCTAACAGCACACGCTCCTTGCCGACTTTAGCGCGAACTTCGCGAATCGCTTCTTCGACAAACGCTTCCGTCGTCCAGGTCGGCTCGCACTGACAGATGCCGTACACAAAACTGCGAATCAGGGCGCTGCCTTCAGTGGAGTGAACAACCTCGGGATGAAACTGAACGCCGTAGAAATGCTTGGCGGGGTGGGCGATCGCCGCCTGTGGCGTATTTTCAGTATGGGCGAGCACCTCAAAGCCTTCGGGTAACCGCGTTACCGAGTCGCCATGACTCATCCACATGGTGGAAGCATCTGAGACATCTACCAGCAGATCGGCTGATTCGTCTATCAGCAGTGCCGCCTTCCCATATTCACCGCGCTCAGCCCGTTCGACCTGGCCGCCGAGCTGCTGCACCATCAGCTGCATGCCATAGCACACACCTAACACCGGAATCCCTAAATTCCAAATATCCGGATCGCAGATCGGTGCATTTTCGTCGTAAACGGAGCTAGGGCCACCAGAGAGGATGATGCCTCTGGGGTTGAGTTGACGCAGCTGCTCTGCCGAGGTGCGATAAGAGAGCACTTCTGAATAGACTTCAGTTTCGCGAATGCGTCGGGCGATCAGTTCAGAATACTGAGAGCCGAAGTCTAAAATAGCCAGCATCTGACGGTTGAGTCCCGCCGATTCGATAGCAGCTTGCGAGATCGCGGTCTGTGCTTGTGAGGTTGGCGTTTGATAAGTCACAATCAATCCCTTTGTTCAGAGTTGAAAAGTTGTAGCGGGTTTATGGACGTTGATTTATGGGAAGTGGTGGGATCAAAATGAATTGCAGCAAGCACTGGCCGGTCATGGCCTCCGAGGCTACAGATCTGGCCATGTCAGTCTGCATGGGCTGGCCCTGATCTCACCTGTCTTGTTAATTTACTTTCTAACTACAGTAGCAAACCTATGGCAGCAAAGTTTCTCCAGCTCGGCTTGTCACAATTATCTGCCGCTGCCTGTCAAACAACAGGCTGCCGACTTGAACACTTTGCTCAGTATGGGTTTGAATGTATTGGCGCGATCGCCTATCTATCCGCTCAGCCACTGCGCCATACAGGCGATCTACCCGGTTGCCCTGATCCGGGTGATCCAAATTTCTCAAGATCTCTAGGGCCGCTGCTGCCGTCGAACTTGCCAAAACTTGCTGAACGACCGAGGTCTCTAACCCCACTTCAGCGCAGCAGGCCGCCATAATCTCCTGTCGGGCATCGGCGACATGGTGATGGGTATGAAAAATTCCGCCCGCCAGCTTAATCAGCTTGCCATGATAGCCAAATAGCAAAATTGAGCGCACGCCCAGCAGCCCAGCTTCTGCCAGCAACGGCCCGATCCAGTTGGCCGTCTTCAACCGGCGGTTCGGCTCAATTCCCAGTCTGAGCGCCAGATCAAGCCCATTTTCTCCCAGGCAAAACACCAGATCGTGATACTCAGCCGCCTTTTCTCTTAGCGCTTGGCGATAGGCTTCCAATTGACCGGGCGCACTCAGCGGCTGCGCGATACCGCTGGTGCCAAGTAAGGACAAGCCATCAATGACGCCAAAGGCCGCGTTAGATGTGCGCAGCGCCAGTCGTTTGCCCGCTGGCAAAATGATCGTCACCTGAATTTTTTGACCTGCCGTAAGCTGCTTGGATAAATTAGCCTGCAAAAGCTCACGGGCATAGGTATAGATGGCAGCTTCATCTCCGGCTCGACCGATCCCCGCGCCGCCCTGCAAGGCAATGGGCGCTGACTGGTCAGCATCAGCCCAACTAACCACTGACCAAATCGGCGTATGGCGAGTCAGGTCTAAATTGTCGCCGGGATCGCTGCGGGTGATGGCGAGCGCTGACGTTTTTGACAGCAGGGCAAGCTGCTCAATGGAGATGTCTGCGGTTTTCGCGGGGTTAATCAGGTCGAGGGTAACGGTTTCGGGAGAGGTGGCGTTTTGCAGGTGTTGGAGGGCAGCGATCGCCCCCGCGCAGGCAAACACAGGCAGCGTGTAGCCACTTTTCGGTTCGTTCGTAACCGCCAGCTGTGTCATTTATCTACGAATAGTGGAGTATGGAGAAAAGGCGTTTCACAGAACCCTCTTATGCCCCCTCAAACTGCGAATCCGATTGACTACTTGCGCATCAGTCTGATTGATCGCTGCAATTTTCAGTGTGTCTATTGTATGCCGGAAGGCGCTGACCTTCAGTACGCTTTGAAGGAGCACTGGCTTTCGCACGATGAAATTTTGCAGCTATTGAGTGAGGTGTTTATTCCCTTAGGATTCACTCGCTTTCGCCTGACAGGCGGTGAGCCGCTGCTGAGGCCGGGAATTGTGGAGCTGGTGGAGGCGATCGCGCATCTCCCTCAAACCCAAGATTTGGCCATGACCACCAACGGCTTTCTTTTGGAAAAGCTCGCTCAGCCTTTGTACGAGGCAGGGTTACGGCGAATAAACATCAGTTTGGATTCGCTGAACGCTGAGACCTTTCAGAAAATTATTGGGGGAAAGGGGCGATCTCGCTGGCAGGACGTTTGGCAGGGCATCCAGTCTGCCCACCGAATCGGATTTTCGCCGCTGAAGCTAAACGTCGTGGTGATCCCCGGCATCAACGATGACGAGGTCTTAGACCTGGCGGCCTTGACGCTCGATCAAGACTGGCATGTCCGCTTCATTGAGTTTATGCCCATCGGCAACGATAGCCTGTTTGGGCAAAAGGGCTGGATTGACAGTGAGGCAATTCGCGCTCAGATTGCCCAGCGCTGGGGATTGGAAGCAGGCGCTGTAAAAGGCAATGGCCCCGCCGATGTATTTCAAATCCCAGGCGCTAAAGGAACACTGGGATTTATCAGTCAGATGTCGGAGTGCTTTTGCGATCGCTGTAACCGAATGCGCCTTTCTGCGGACGGCCTGCTGCGCCCCTGCCTACTCAACGAAACCGGTCAGATAGATTTGCGCACCAGTCTACGCACTGGTGTTTCCCTATCTGAGCTGCGTGAACAGGTGGGCGTTTTAGTCGGCCAAAAACCTGACATCAACTTCAAAATGCGCGAATCTGGCGTGACTGGAGCCTACAGCCGCACCATGTCTCAAATTGGCGGATAAGAGGCGATCGCTTCAAGCCGCGCTTACCAAGACTACTTGTCTTGTCGTTCAGCCAAAAGAAGGGGTGAGTATCCATTTTTTTAGTCCATCCGCTCTTACGGAGCGTTATGCAGAGAAATACTCAAAGGGGTATTTGAGGTTGAATTGGTTTGACCAGTATCGGCAACAGTAGGTGCCTGATTCTCATCTACATCTACAAGTTCAATCCGTAGCTGTTTCCCTAGCACTGTAGCCGCACGATCCATTGTTTTGAGCGTAACGGCAATATTTTCAGGGTCAAGCAATCGATCCAGCGCCGAACGGCTCGTATTCATAGCATCTGCCATCGAAGCCTTGTTGAGTCCCTGAGTTTCCATTGCTTGAGCGATTTGCCAAGCGACAATACGCTTTAGCGCAACTGCGCTCACTTCAGCTAAGATTCCGTCTTCTTCTAAAAAATCGTCGAAAGAAGATCCAACATGAGTTTTATTCATCATTTTCCTGCCTCCAGCTTTTTCTTGCGCTTCAGCGCTAAATCAAGATCTTGCGTAGGTGTTTTCTGACTTTTCTTGATAAACCCGTGCGACAATACCATATTCCCCTGGCAGATACAAAAGAGAACTCGTGCAATCGTTCGTTCCATCGTAGGGCGACGTTTAACACCTGTTGCACCGGGGAAATCAACCGTTATCATATCGCCTGGATTGCGCCTCACTGAGCAATCTCCTCATCCTTAGGAAAAGCAGTTAGCGCATACTGTAGAGAAAAGTCAGACAGGTCGAGTTGATCTTGCTCCATCCAGGTATCGCTATCATCCACAACAGACGTATTCACCTGAACCAAGCCATTGAGAATAAGAGTCGCCAGTTGTAAACGTTCAGTAGGTGATAGAGCAGATAGAACGTGATTATAAATTTCCTGAATTGCAGTTGGCATATTTTACAGCTCTCCCTATTCCTAGATCCAGGATGGAGCAGTTAATCTGGCTTTTGCTCAAATGAGTTAAAAATTGCTTCCCGGATCACTTTCATGTCGCCATTAGAATAACTGATCCAGAAAGACTTAATCTTTTCCTCAATATCTTCAAAGCTTCCGTCTTCATAGTCCGCAGAATTAAGAACTGGTACCGTACTGGAGTTTAGACAAAATCTGTTTTGTGAGCAGGCGAAATCGAACTCTCGGAGAATTGTATGGAGAGTCAAGGTCAATATATCCTAATCCATACCCTATGCGGCAGTTGGCTTGTTTGATTTGGGCTTGGAATAGGTCTTTTTAACCGTCGGGAAACGGGGACGAGGGGTCCTGGCTTTGCCGGGAGGCCATCCAGTTGACTTTCCGCGAGGTTTGGGGTCTTCTGCTGGTGAGCCAATCCTCACTAAAATGGCAGCAAAAGCATTGGCGACACGGCCCGGTGTTTTGACAGCCAAGGGTTTCTGCCAAGGCAGAGGCTGGTCAGGACTATCGTTTCGAGCCAGCCACAGTTGACAACTCATCAGCGGCATCAGTGTACTCCAAGCTTGAGATTGTTCAGCAGTGCCGAGATGAGGCAAGCACCAGTGCAGCCTTTGCTTGATGAAGCGGTACCAATGTTCAATGCAAAACCTGCGTAAATATAGCGTCCACAGGGTATCCAGCGCAGGCATCATCTCGCCTATCCAGACCAGCCAGAGTGGTTTGTGTCGAAGCTGACCAGCATCGTTCAAGCGTTCGACTAGCACGAGGGTCATCGAATGGTTCGGGCTTTGGCGAAAGTGTAGGTCTGACCATTGCCGTAGTCTGAGCGGGCCGAGTTGTTCTGTGTGAACGCTCTGCTGGGCTTCGGCGGCTGGCCAACTCGCTTCATCTTTGAGGGTAAACTTGTTCCCGTGTTTGGCGGGTCGGCCTTTGCCACTGTAGTCACTGGGCGAACCATAAAGGACTCGGTTCGGGCGCAAGCGCATTAACTTATCGCAGGCAATCTCAGCCGTTAGTTTGACGAAGGTCGCACATCCATATTCCGAATCCCACAGCGACAGGGGTCGATGGGCGAGCTGTGCGCAGACCTGTTTGAGCTGCTCAGCAGCTTTCTCTAAGGGGGTTTCAAAACTGGTGATGCGCTCATGCAACAGCGGCAGCGCCCAGCTACCCTGGCCTTCTGGCACGCAGATGAGACTGCTATAGCCCTGACCAATGGTCACCGGTGAGGCGTCTGGATGCGACTGCGGTTGATGTTCGTACGTCCGATCTTTCAATGTCGGTGACCATTCTCTCGGCCAAGCGGTGTGGTCTCCAGCAAGCAGCAGTTGTGTCCCTGCGGCGGGTTCCGGTAAGTACTCGCTATAGAGCTGCATCATCCTGGCCGCTGGTGGTTCGCTGCGCTCTAGACTTTTGTATAGACTAGACCACGCCCGCTCAAATACTGGGGATAGCGATAGCTCTACAAAGCTCCTAATACTCCGGCTGGTGAGCACTGCGTCCATCAAATTAAATAGTCCATCTCGCCCGTTTCCTATTAGCTGATAGGTGCGCTTGCGCATTCGCTCTAAATCGGTGAAGCTTTTCATAGGCTCCTGAGGTTGGTTGTTCTCTCTCAGTGTCGCCTATTGTGCGAGTCGCTTTTTTGCGCTGGCATTGCCACGAAAAAAGCGATCGCGCTTTCAACGCTATTTGTCTAAACTCCAGTACCGTACAAAGCTGGTTAAATCCTGATGGGCTAACATTACATCTCTTAATCCCTGCTACAGGGAGTCCTCTAAGCTTTTCACAAATCTTTTTCTTTACTTGAATGTCTCCAGGGCCAACAACCAGCTTTAGCTCCAACCTCTGTGGCTCATTCCAGAACTCAAAAAGTAAAATTCGCTTACTGCTTGTCCATCCAGAACATGTTTTTTGAAAAGCTAAACTGTCCCATTTTTTAGGGGCAAATCGAATCCATAGCTGAGTGCTGTCATCCCTTTCAAGATTCATAGACTCTGAGTATGCTTCTATAAGATTCCCTAGCATCTCTTCAATACTTGACCTGAAATCAGGTCGATGCTCATAAATCAGATCAATAGCTTGGCGATGTTGCTTGTATATCTGCCGACATAATTGTGCTATATCAGACTCGCTCATAATGTGCCTCCGAATTAAATCGATATAGTGACGTATCGAGATATAAATATCATCGCTAATATTTGATTTTTGCTTTTCACAGAGCTTTTCTAAAATGTCTGCAATACTCGCGTAGCTCAGCGACAACCATATGGAGTTTGAAGCAGAGTCACCTTCCTTTGTTAGGAAGATAAACATTCCTGGTTCCACCTCAGTTTGTTTGAGTTGGAACCAGGATTATTCTTTCGACTCCTTTTTGGAAGTGTCACGGGATTGAATGGCTCTGTCTAACACAAAAGCTCCTCAATCAATAGACTGAGGAGCTTTCAAGCAAAAACAAGAATCCGTATCAGGTATATACGAGCCTGACGTTAAGCCTGACGTGAGTAGTACTCAACGACTAGCAGCTCATTGATGTTCAGCGCGATCCATTCGCGTTCGATGACGCTATTGACCTTTGCTTCCATCTTGCCTTTGTCAAATTCTAGGTGAGCGGGAATGTTGGCCAAACCTGGAAACTCCAAGTTCGCCTCTACGAGCTTCCGGGAAGCGTCTTTGTTGCGTACCCCAATCACATCACCCGGACGACACTGATAGCTCGGAATGCTCACGACCCGGCCATTGACCGTAAGATGCCCGTGATTGACCACCTGCCGCGCCGCTGGGATGGTTGGCCCCATGCCTAAGCGAAACGCCGTATTGTCCAACCGCATCTCTAGCTGCTGCAAAATCACCTGTCCGGTAGAACCTCCGGCCCGACGTGCTTTTTTCACGTAGCGGAGGAGCTGGCGCTCGGTAACACCATAGTTGTAACGAAGCTTTTGCTTCTCTTCTAGACGCACGCAGTATTCAGACTTCTTTTTACGAGCCTGACCGTGCTGTCCAGGGGGATACGCTTTCCGAGCCGATTTGCGGGTTAACCCCGGCAGGTCGCCTAAGCGGCGTACCACTCTTAGGCGAGGACCTCTATATCGAGACATTTTTTCTCCAAATAACTATTTCGCAGACTCAATAGTATACCTCACCTCCTGATGGAGAGTCATTGTTTTGCTAAGAAGTGTCGACGTCAGCCCGCTAGGCGAGCTTGAGCTTCGTAATAGGGGAGGCGCTCTGCTGCTTTCTGACCCGAAAAGCCTGCTGAAGAAGATTCCAGGCCGCAGGCGATAAGGCCGAGGGGAACCCGAGCGCCACACCAGCCATAGGTTGCTTTTGTTTGAGCGCCACGATCGCCCAATGCAGATGTAGATACTGGTTGATGGTTGCAAGCGACGGCAATTTAGCCTGATGCTCAGGGCTGATGCGCGAATAAATGCGCGATTTGATCAGCATGTTAGTTTCCAGGCGGCGCTGAAGCGTAATTTTTTGGTCGTAACCACCGGGCCAAACTGTGCGATAGGCCAAGCACTGATTGAGGAAGAGGGCGTCGCCCTGTTCGGCCACACGAATCCAAGAATCGATATCGTCACAGCTCGTCATCGTCAAATCCCAGCCGCCTGAGCTGAGAAAAGCATCGCGCTGCACCGCGACCTGAATCGGTGTGCCAAAAGGAACCACCTCTAGCAGCATGCCGTAGTGAATGTCAGCTTGTGGAATGTAAAAGACTTTGCCGGGGCCAGTGGTCGGTGTGCGGCTAAGTTCGGTGCCTTGAGTATCGACTTGAGCGGCCTGACATGAGCAAATGACCGCCGTTGGTCGCAAGCTAATCGCCTTGGCCATCCTTTCTATACAGGTATCCGCTAAGTAATCGTCATCATCTACTAGCTTGATCCAGTCGCCGCTGGCGGCCCGGGCGCCCACATTAACTGCGCCTGCATGGTTAGTATTCGTCTGATTGCGGCAGTAAATGACTTGATCGCCGAGCGACCCTACGTAAGCCTGCGTCCCGTCGGTCGAAGCGTTGTCTACGACGATGATTTCGCAAGGCTGGGACTGGTCAAAGGCTGACTGAATAGCTCGCTTCAGTAGGTCAAGCCGGTTGTAGGTAGTGATGACAATGCTGAAAGACGCAGCTGACATGGTTTAGCAATCCACAAGATAGATCGAGGCAAGATTTGAAGAAATTCTCCATCAGTATTGCCCGGTCGAGGCCATCACACCACGGGCGCGGGGTAATTTTCATCCGAAGTTTAATGAGATCTTGCCTTTGCCAGTCAGTTATTAGGCGAGAAGGTTAAACTAGGCGGAGATAACGCGTTATAAAGTGGCCCTTAGCAACTTCAGTATCGATGATCAATCCTCTCTCACGACAGTCTCAGTCTCGCCCGTTCCGCTCTAGCGTTGGCGCTGTCTCGGCGGGAGCCTTAGCGGCTACGTTGCTATTGGGGTCAGGTTGGCTGGGGCGATCACCCGCCGTGGCCCAAACAGCTGAACCGCCAAAGACGACCGAGCTAGAGGCTCAGACCGCTCCCTCCTCCTCAGGTGACGCCGAAGAAGATGCGATTAACTATGGAGAACTCCTCAAAAAAATCGACAATGGCGAAGTTAGAGAAGTTACGCTCGATCAGATCAACGGCATTGCCAAAGTACAGCTAAAGTCCGATGCCGAAGATGCTAAGCCGCATGAGGTGAAGATATTTGCCAATGATAAAAACCTAGATCTGCAAGAGCGACTTCAGGCTAATGATGTTTCGTGGGAAGCCGCTCGAACATCTGATAATGGCGCGCTCACCAGCTTTTTTACGACTGCCTTCATTGGGGTAGTGGTCGTGTTTGCCGTGCTGATGCTGATGAGAAAGTCAACCAGCTCTGGTGGGGGCGCTATGAGCTTCGGGCGCTCGAAAGCGCGCTTTCAGATGGAAGCAAAAACCGGCGTGGTGTTCGACGATGTGGCAGGCATCGACGAAGCCAAAGAAGAGCTGCAAGAAGTCGTTACCTTTCTGAAAAATCCAGAGCGGTTTACCGCGATTGGTGCCCGCATTCCGAAAGGAGTCTTGCTAGTCGGGCCGCCAGGAACGGGTAAGACACTGTTGGCTAAAGCGATCGCTGGAGAAGCCGGCACCCCCTTCTTCAGCATCTCTGGCTCCGAATTTGTCGAAATGTTTGTTGGGGTTGGGGCTTCTCGCGTCCGCGATCTGTTTAAGAAAGCAAAAGAAAGCGCGCCCTGCATTGTCTTTATCGACGAGATCGACGCGGTTGGTCGCCAGCGAGGAACTGGTATTGGCGGCGGCAACGACGAGCGCGAGCAAACGCTAAACCAGCTTTTGACCGAAATGGACGGCTTTGAAGGAAACAGCGGCATTATCATCATCGCTGCGACCAACCGACCTGACGTGTTAGATTCCGCCCTGTTGCGGCCTGGCCGCTTTGACCGTCAGGTAACGGTAGATCTGCCAGGCTACAAAGGCCGGCTGGGAATTTTGCAGGTGCATGCTCGCGACAAAAAGATTGACGATGAGGTGAAGATGGAGGCGATCGCCCGTCGTACCCCCGGCTTTTCGGGTGCGCAGCTTGCTAACCTGCTCAACGAAGCCGCGATTTTGACCGCGCGCCGTCGTAAAACCGCTATCAGCATGTTGGAGGTCAACGACGCCATCGACCGCCTGACCATGGGTCTAAGCCTAACGCCACTGCTCGACAGCAAGAAAAAGCGACTGGTGGCCTATCACGAAGTCGGCCACGCCTTGGCTGCCACGCTAAGTAAGCATGCTAACCCGCTTAATAAGGTGACAATTATTCCGCGCTCTGGCGGCGTCGGTGGCTTTGCAAGCTTCTTACCCAAGGAAGAACAGGTGGACGATGGTTTGGTCTCTTATGGCGAGATCGTCGATCAGCTCGTCGTGGCGCTAGGCGGTAGGGCTGCTGAGGAAGTAATCTTTGGCGATGATGAAGTGACTGTCGGCGCGAGCAGTGACATTCAGCAAGTCAGCCGGATTGCTCGGCAAATGGTCACCCGCTTTGGCATGTCTGAGCTGGGTTCGTTTGCTTTAGAGAGCGAAAATTCTCAGCCGTTCTTAGGGCAGAGCAACCTGATGGGCGGCGGGCATGAGTATTCTGACGAGCTGGCTACCAAGATCGATGAGAAAGTGAGAGCGATCGCGCAGCAAAGCCTGGACAAAGCCATTGAGATCATTAGCAGTAATCGCTCTCTGGTTGACCGACTGGTCGACACGTTGATTGAGAAAGAGACGATTGATGGCAAGGAGTTTCGCGACATCGTCAGCGAATACACTCACCTACCGAACAAAGAGGCTGAAGACAAACAAGATCAGACGATGCTAGCAATTTAGTCTGCTGTCAGCCGGTATCGTAAAAATGTTCCCTCAGTAAGCAAATAGCCTCAGCAAGTTCTTCGACCTGCTGAGGCTATTCTGTATGCACTTTCAAGACTTTAAGCTAAACGTATTTGCTAACGTATCGAAGCCCGTCGCTGACCGTCGGCCATTGCCTGGAGTACCAAGCCCGGATCTACCCAGCTACCCTGATAGCGCATGCCCCAGTGTAGGTGGGGGCCAGTCGTGCGGCCAGTCATACCAACCCGGCCAATGCGATCGCCCGTATACACCTGCTGACCCTCTGCCAGCTGCAATCCACCACTGCTGTCGACAAATACTTTTCTGCCCCGGTCAGTAGTCACATAGCCCTGCATATGGCAGTACACGTGAGTCCAGTCGCCCGACTCAACCACCACCGAAGTTCCACAGGCGCCGTCGTCAGAAACTTCTACGACCTCTCCATCCCACCAGTTGCGCACATAGCTCCCGACAGGTGCGGCAATATCAATGCCGTAATGAAACCCCGATCCGCGATAGCCGAACGCCGATGTATAGGCTTGAAAGCCTTCAACCGGAAAGGAGGCTATCTGCCATGGCTCGCTACCCCTAGCGAGCTGAGCGTCTGGAACAGCCGTCGCCGCCTTTCTAAATGAGCTTGGGGCTATCTCTCCCAAGCTCGCCAATAAAAGGCCCCCCACTATCCCAGCTAGCAGCAAGCCACTATGTGAGAATTTTCGCTGCCCGGGGGATGTCCAAAACTGACGCAGCGAGAAAGAAAAGGATCGCTTCATACAGAGAGTGAGTAGATTGTGTGAAGAACTGAGCTAAGTATTTTTGCTGAGCTAAAGGTGTAATGTTTAAAGATCTCTGTGACCTTTGAACGATATCAAGCACCTTTTGGACAAAAACCTTTCGGGCACAAGCAAGACATGTGAGGTAATGTACCCTGAAACAAGTGTGAAGGTAAGCACAAACGTCGCTGTTATAAGCATTCCTGATTCAAAATAACTTGATTGATAAAGGAATGCTGACCAGGTAATCGATAAACAGCTGTCGTAGACACAAATATCACTACAAAACTTAGTAAAAATCAGCAAAACTACGGGGTTTTTCGATTTTCCTGCTATGACCCGATCGCCATCAGCTGTCGAACCTTCTTCAGCAATGTTTTGGGATCAATTGGCTTACGTAAAATATCGTGATGAGCCAGAGGAAAGAGAGCAGACGCCTTTTTGTTCATGAGGGCCAGCACTTTCGCATTGAGCGCCGCAATCGATAGCTGAATTGCTTTAATTTTGTCGGGATCAGAACCCAGTAAGGCCAAATCAGCGATCAGCATCACCGGCCGCAGCTCCTCTAGCTGCGCAGCTAGCCGACCAGGCTCTGCTAGCCAGATAACTTTATAGCCTGCTGCTGTCAGCGTTTCATAGATAATCGCAGCATTGTCTGCATCGGTCTCTAGCAAGACAACCCGCTTAGCAGTGTCTTCTAGCGTGGCAGGCACCTGGTAGCGTGAGGGTACGGCAGGCTCACCCTGCACCGGTAGGCGCACTGTGAAGGTAGATCCTTGGCCCACCTGCGACTCTACCTGAATCGACCCGCTGTGAAGTTCTACCAGGCGTTTGGTCATTGCCAATCCCAGACCCGTGCCCGAATATTGACGCTGAAAGGGGGATTCCAACTGCTTGAATGTCTCAAACAGAATATCTCTCTGCGACTCAGGAATACCGATGCCCGTATCTTCTATTTGAAAAACCGCCGTCTGCGGTTCCCGCCAGACGCGCAAAGTCACCTGTCCGCCTGCTGGCGTAAACTTGATAGCATTGTGCAGCAGGTTTGAGATGATTTGCTGTAGACGGCTGGCATCCGCTCGGAACGCATCTGAACCTGGCTCGATTTTAGAGTCTAAAGCAAAGGTAATTCCTCGCTTTTTAGCAGGCTCCTGATGTTTGCAGACAACGGTATTGCTCAGCTCACTCAAAGACAGCTCGCTGAAGTTCAGCAGCGATCGCCC
>JBARVU010000058.1:0-2114 GCA_049646425.1 Phormidesmis sp.
ATTGCCCTACCTCACATCACCCGATAGCCGTTGACTCAACAGCGTATAGCGCTCCTGCGCTTTCACCTGCCGCACCGCCAGTCCAATCGCCTTCTTCGGCCCAATCAAAATCGCTAGCTTCTTCGCCCGAGTGAGCCCGGTATACAGCAGATTGCGGCTGAGCATTAGATAGTGCTGCATGTACATTGGCATGACCACGACCGGATACTCTGACCCCTGACTCTTATGAATGGTGACTGCCCAGGCCAGCGTAATCTCATTCAGGTCGGCGCGGTCATAGGTGACATGGCGTTCATCAAATAGGACGGTGACCTCCTGCTCTTCCAGGTCAACGCCAACAATCGTGCCAAGATCGCCATTGAACACCTCGCGATTGTAATCATTCACTCGTTGAATCACGCGATCGCCCACCCGCAGAATCAGCCCCCCTCGGCCAATCTCACCCTTGTCTGGTGCAGGGGGATTGAGCACCCCCTGAAGTACCTGATTCAGGTTGCGCGTCCCCACCGCCCCTCGGGTCATTGGACAGAGAACCTGCACATCCCTAACCGGATTAAATCCAAGGACTGGCATCAGATCTTTGACAATCATCTCAATACTGCGCACACCGTCTTCAGGTTCTGGCGCACCGAGCCATAGACAATCGGATGAAGGCGACTCTGACACAGATTCTAAAGCAGGATAGTTTCCCTGGTTGATCGCATAGGCGTTCTGAATAATTTGGCTGCTCTGCGCCTGCCGAAACACCTGCGTTAGCCGTAGCACTGGCACCTGCGCTGAGTTGATCCGATCTCCCAGTACATTTCCGGCTCCCACACTGGGTAGCTGATCAGTATCGCCCACCAGCAATAGCTGCGCAGTCGGCGGGATGGCCTTGAGCAAAGAATGCGCTAGAAACAGATCTAGCATTGACGCTTCATCTACCACCACCGCATCTACCGGTAGCGGGTCATCGCTATCGCGTTTGAAGCGCATCTTACTCGGGTCAAACTCTAGCAGCCGGTGAATCGTCGTGGCTTCTTTGCCCGTGACCTCACCGAGCCGCTGCGCCGCCCGCCCGGTGGGAGAGGCTAAGGCAATCGACTTACCCATCGCTTTCCACAGTGCCACGATGGTACGGGTTGTGAATGTCTTGCCTGTCCCTGGCCCACCCGTTAGAATGCACAGCCGTTGACTGGCCGCTAACTCTACGGCCTGCTGCTGCCTGTCAGAAAGTGGCATTCCAGTGGCATCGATGAATCGCTGTATCCACTGTTGGACTCTAGGCATATCCGTATCGAGTGGCGAAGCTAACAGGGTCTCTACTCGCGCAGCCAGATTCCGTTCTGCCTGATAGAACGGTGGGGCATAGCAAGCAACGCGCTCTGCCTGCGGCTCTAGCATGAGTTCTTTGTCCTGGCCCATCTGGACAATCAGTTGCTCTAGCTGTTGCGCGTTAGGCTGATGCTCCTCTAGCGTCAGGCATTTGACGCCGCTGGCCATTAGCTCGGCTTGAGGTAAGAAGCAATGCCCATCTTCAGCAGCTTGGTTGAGCACATGCACCAGGCCGCTGCGATAGCGAAAGGGAGAACCCGGTTCAATACCTAGATTACGGGCGATGGTGTCGGCAGTGATGAAGCCAATGCCATAAACGTCTTGAGCCAGCTGATACGGATTGTTGCTGACAACTGAGATCGCATCTTGTCCATACTGCTTGAATATCTTCACCGCATAAGTCGTCGAGACCCCGTTCCCCTGAAGAAACAGCATCACCTCTTTGATCACCTTCTGGCTTTCCCAAGCGGTCTGGATCATCTTCACGCGCTTCTTGGCAATCCCCGGCACTTCCTGCAAGCGCTCAATCTCTTGCTCAATGATGTCGAGCGTCTCTAGGCCGAAGTGAGTCACGATGCGTTTTGCCGTAACCGGTCCGACGCCTTTGATCAGACCGCTGCCCAGATACTTCTCTAATCCGGTTAAGGTTGCAGGCTTGGTCTCTCGGTACTGGAAGACCTGGAACTGCTCGCCGTACTTGGGATGGTTGCGCCACTGCCCGGTGAGGTGCAGCGTCTGCCCCGGCTGGATATTGGCGAAGCTACCAGTGACGGTCACAGGCTCTGGAGTACGCGGCACTT
>JBARVU010000059.1:0-3332 GCA_049646425.1 Phormidesmis sp.
GCTAGAAAATGTCTTTGCTCGCAAGGTAGATTTGCTGAGCAAAAGCTCGATTGAGAAAAGCAAAAACTGGATTCGGCGTAACGAAATTCTAGGAACTGCGAGGCTTATCTATGCGGCGGGATAGCGCATCACTGTTAGATATGTACCAAGCTGGACAGCAAGTGCTTGCTTTTACTCAAGGCATCACTCTAAGAGAGCTTCAGGATGATGATATGCGCCTTTCTGCGGTTCTTTACGAGATTATTGTGATTGGTGAAGCAACAACAAGGCTGTCTCCCGATTTTAGAGCTAATCATCCACAGCTCCCCTGGAAGAAAATGTCTGGGATGCGTAATATTTTGGTTCATCAATATGATGAGGTTAATTTTGATCTGCTGTGGGATGCAATCCAGTTCAGTATTCCTGAAATGCTAGGCAAAACCGCTCCCCTATTGCCTGAGGAACCTGTGACTTAAGCAAGTTTTCTAGATTGATAACTTGTAATCACTACTTTAAGGATAGCGCTATGCTCTGTTCAGAATCGCTGTTGCAGATAAAACCCTTTGCGAAGCTGCCGCCTGATCGGTTGGCGTGGATCTGCGACCATGCCGAACACATCCATCTTACTCCTGGTGAAGTCCTGGTCAAAGAAGGCGACCCCTCTCTTGGCTTCTTTATTCAGGCTACCGGACAGATTACCGTCAGCCGATTGAGCAAAGGCGTCGATATGCCAGTGGGCCGCCACGAGAGTCCTTCCTTTTTTGTGGAAGTTCAGGCCCTCACCGAAGATCTCGTGCCAGTGACGCTAACCGCTGATATCTCGACCGATCTCTATCGGCTAAACTGCCCTGACTTTCTCGATTTGGTGCATAGCTGCCGGGAGTTTGAAAAAGATATTTTTCGTACGGTCAGCCAGCGCCTGCGAGGCTTAGAATCTTTTGTGCAAAGCCGAGAAAAGATGGCCGCCCTTGGCACGCTCTCGGCAGGGCTTGCCCACGAACTCAATAATCCTGCCGCTGCGCTCGTACGGGTACTCAAGGACATTAAGCCCGCCGTGCTAGAGCTGCAGCGAATGAACCTAGTTTACGGGCAAAATCAGGTTGACCCGGCGCAAACTGAAAAATGGACGGATGAGCGCGATCGCGGCTTCGAAGCCATTACCCGACCCAAAAACGACCCGCTGGCCCAAGGCGACCGTGAAGATGCCCTCACAGACTGGCTAGAAGACTACGGGGTAGAAAACGCCTGGGAATTGGCAGAACCTCTCGCCGCTGGAGAAGTCGATCCCACTACGCTAGATACGCTGATGCAGCCCTGGCGAGATCACCCGACTGAAATGAGAGACATGGGCATCCGCTGGCTGGCCCTCTCTTTCGATGTCATGGGCATGATTCAGAGCGGACTAGAGGGCGCTGATCGCATTTCCACCTTAGTGCAGTCAATGAAGTCCTATTCGTATATGGATCGGGCTGCTCAGCAAAAGATCAACATCCACGATGGCATTGAAGACACCTTGCGCCTATTTGCGTTCAAGCTTAAGCACGGCATCCAGGTCAAGCGACAGTACAAGCAGTCACTGCCACCGATTATGGCCTACGGCAGCGAACTCAATCAGGTCTGGACAAATCTGATCGACAACGCGATTGATGCGCTGAGTGAAGGCACGCCCGATGGGACAGACCCAAGGATTGTCGTGCGCACCTGCGAAAAGGCCGGACATCTACTCGTAGAGGTAGAAGACAATGGCCCTGGCATTCCACCGGCAGTCAGAAACCGAATTCTAGAGCCTTTTTTCACCACTAAGCCGATGGGTAAAGGCACAGGGCTGGGGTTAGATGTCGTGCGGCGAATCATTGAGAATCGTCACGGCGGTGCGCTGATGGTGGAATCGTCGCCTGGGCATACCTGCTTTACAGTGTCTTTGCCTGTCGCTGACGGTTAACATCTGCCCGCTCAAGTCTTGCCAATCCCGCATTCACAACCGAAGGAACCTCTATGGCTAGTTCAACCTGTACGCACACCGACCAAATCCAAACCGTGACGCCGAGCGCCCAGGGCTGTGAAGAATGCCTCAAGACCGGCGATCGCTGGGTTCATCTCAGGCTTTGCCGAACCTGCGGACACGTAGGCTGCTGCAACAGCTCAAAAAATAAGCACGCCCAAAAGCACTTCGATCGGACAGACCACCCCATCATTCAATCCTTTGAACCTGGAGAAGACTGGCTGTGGTGCTACATCGATGAGACCTACGCTGAATAGCAATTAAGGGTCACCGGCTCTGAAAGCGTCAGGTTCTCTTATTCACAAGAGTATCCTGAACGCTTGGACAAGAAAGGCTTAGACATCCTCTGTGGTTCTGCTTCCCGTCATGGACTTTACCCTGCTTAACGACCTGCTTCGAATTGCAGACAAGACAGGTCGGGAACTAGCTCACCATTGATAAGCACAAGCTTGCCTGAAGGTATCCTTATCACCTGATGCCTTTTACGGAATTGCCATTGGTGTTTAAGATTTTACAGTCCTGTAAGCCAGCAAGATGTCCGGTCAGCAGCATCTCTATTTATAAGATTGAAACTCTCAAAATTTATCGCTCGAAGATAAACATCCTTGAACTTATGTGTCTACCCTCTTAAAGAACTGCACACATAAGTTCAAGGGCTTTTATTGTTGTGTTCATAGGAGCAAAAGATATGAGGACAGTGTTGTTATGAGAGCGATAGATATCTAAGTTTCTTTGCTGAAACAGCTGTTGATCTTTGCGAGATTTACCTGATTTCTTCAGGACTTGCCCTGCCGAAATTGATGCAGAAGTGGATTTCCCCTTAAACCAAATCAAGACAAGCCATAGGAGGTTTCGTCAATGAGTATCGTAGCTAAAGTAATTGCTCAGTCAGACCGCGCTGACCGATTTTTAAGTAGCGCTGAGCTGACTCAGCTCCAAGATTTTTTCAACGGTAGTGGCAAGCGAATCAGCGCTGCCCAAAAGCTAGCAGCGAATCAACAAAAAATTGTTGAAGAAGGCAGCAAGCAGTTCTGGGCACAGTGTCCAAACACTCCCAGCAATAGCGGTGACAAGCAAAAAACAGCCCTCTGTCAACGAGACCAAGGATGGTATATCCGTCTGGTGACTTATTGCCTGCTGGCAGGTAATTCTAAGCCCTTAGAAGATATCGGCTTGGATGGGATGCGTGACATGTACGTTTCTCTAAACGTTCCTTTGACCAATCTAAAAATGGCAATGCGCTGCTTGAAGCAAGTTTCTATGGGCCTCTTAAGCTCTGAAGAAGCTGCGTTAGCGGGCCCTTACTTCGACCAGCTCGTCCGGGCCTTTTGAGGCTGGCCCGTGCCCTGCC
>JBARVU010000060.1:0-6031 GCA_049646425.1 Phormidesmis sp.
TCTGCTTCAGTCCCTTGTTATACTCTGACCAGTTGCGAACGCGGTAGCTCATGAGGTTTCGGTTTTTGGTAGTACTTAAACTTTACTTCATTGCCCCGTTCGCAACCCCTATTGGTGCAACAACGCCCTTGAAATGTAGTTATAATTACTTAAATTCACGCATCTCGAATTCATCGACCCACAAGAACCCCATCGGAAGTGCATGATCAGGCAAGCCACAGTCGGGCTGCTCGCTATTAGCCCTCTCCTCCTTATGCCAGCACCGACATCCGCAGATGTCAGCAGGCATTGCAACCCCATCGGTGCGATCAGCCGTGGGTCGAGTGACAACTTCAGGCGGAGAGAGACTGTCTGTGAAGGTCAAGTAGTTCGTCAGCCAAGGGAAGTGCAGTTTCTTTGTTTTTCTACCGGGGCGATGATCTCACTGTCTGGAGAAGATGTGCCTATCAGTGAGTCTACTTGCGAGAATGCCACCGTCAGCAATCCGCGCGTGCGCCCCTGTCCCGGACTAAATATCTTTGGCCGTCTCTGCCTTAATCCAAGAGGGCCAGAAGACCAGTTCCAGCTGATCGAGCCAGAAGCTGTTAGCGAAAATCCCCGACCCGCGATCTCGTGGGAAGCAGTTGCTGAAGCAGAGTCCTATACCGTTCAAGTCACTGGCCCATACATTAGTTGGGAAAGGACAGTTGATGGAGAGAGCACTGAACTTAGTTATCCAGAGGATGAGCCTAGCATGGTGGAGGGCAATGCTTACGAGGTCATTGTTCTGGCGAGCCGCCCTGATACGGTTGTGACGGCTTCCAAAGTTGTCAATATTCAATCCCACAGCGAGCTTATCAGCCTGAAATCAGAATGAAAGGAGCCCAGAAGAACGGATGGCTGAACGTAGTACTTCCTATTAGTTCCTTTTGGACTTGCTGTAGCGCTTCAGCCGTGCTCAGCCCTTGCCCTTTTATGGTGTAGAAACGATCCATCAGCACTGAGCTGCCGAGCGAATCTACTAGCCAAAGAGAGGCGATCACACTGCGAGCCCCAGACTGAACTGCAATCCCAGCCAGTCCCAAGGTAGCTCTATCATCCCCTGAAGCCGTTTGGCAGGCGCTCAATACTAGCAGGTCAATACTTCCTGCACTTTGGAAAATATTTGCCATCTCTCGTATGCCGATAAGTCCATCCCAAGCAGCAAGAAAAGTTTGCTCTGGCGCAGAACTAAACTGTCCGTGTGTGGAAAAGTGTAGGACTTTGTAGTCCTCTGCCATCAGCTCGTGCGCCAATCCTTCTACTGTGAAACGGTCATTTATGAGTATTTTGGAGCGCATATAATCCTTGACCGACTCAGCTTCAAACTCTGTTTCTGGTAGAGGGGCGAGGCTAGTCCCGATGAGGCTAGGAGCCTCCTGTGAGATGCCCGCAAAGAGCGCTCGGTTACGCCTTGATGGGCTGCTTGAAACCTGGAGCTGAAGGGAATTGGACAG
The DNA here is from genome assembly GCA_049646425.1 of Phormidesmis sp. GTDB lineage: Bacteria > Cyanobacteriota > Cyanobacteriia > Phormidesmidales > Phormidesmidaceae > Phormidesmis. The sequence goes on from JBARVU010000060.1 coordinate 1,476, forward strand.
GGGATGTGTAGCAGCCAGATATTGCTGCCCGTTATGCAATAGACCCATTGGAATTGCCCGAAATGGAGCATCTAGAACAAAGCTTAAGTGATCCGAGTCAGAAATCAAGCCGCTGGCCACTGCTGGCCTGACAATCTGATCATACAAAAGCTGTGAATAAGGCAGAAAATCTGCCTCGGGGACTGACAAAAACGAAGGAGACTGAATATTGAGGGTTAAGTTCTCCGCTGCTCGAAGCACCGCTTCCGCAGGCACGCTGTAGCCATACGTTTCCCCTTTGGCAACGACAACCACCTCAATCGCACTGCCAAGATTAATGACATGAATGCTGACTCCGTTAGCAGATACAGGCACCGGAGCGAGAAGTCGTCCGCATCTAAGGAAGTTCTCTAGCTGCGCTAGCTGTAAAGAATCATGGGTGGCAACTGCCTGAGCTAATAAGCCATCGTCGCCTTCTGCAACCAGCAGTTTTATATAATCCCGGTAGACAGGTTCAACTCTTTCCCTGAAATTAAACCTCAATTCAGTATTGACTGCGATCAAATCTTCGCGGACTTTGCCCAGCGCCGAGATTGCGCTTCTATAATATCGAGCAGCTGATTCCCGCTGACCTGCTTTTTCCTCAAGCTGCGCTAGTTTATAGGCCCATTCATAAGCAGCGTCAGATGCCTGGAGAGATTGAGCGATCGCTAATGCTTGTCTGTACTCTGCTGCCACTTCAGCAGCAGGCTCGCCTCTCAGTGCCTTCAGCTCAGCGGACATCCCGGAAACGAATGAGAGTGCCCGCTTGTCATCAATTCGTTCAGCCTCAGCCTTAGCCGCCGAGACAAAAGGCTCAATATCGGAGATTACGATATCGTCCCAAAACGTTTGATCGAATCCATCGTTTTGTAGGATAGCAACGAGGTTCTGGGCATAGCTGAGCCGCCCATAAATGGCATCTATAGTCGGAAGCTTCGCGAAGCGCTCCTCATTTAGATCGGTAAATATAGTCTGAGAGCTAAAGTTAAGGGATTGGAGATTAGGCAATGTTGAAGTTAAATAAGTCGGCAGACTATTCAAACTGCTATGGGCGTCTGCGAACAAATCGATCAGGTTCAGTCTAGCTTTCACGCCTATTTCAGAGCCATCGCTACTTGCTATCTGATACTGAGCAATGGAGCTAGCAATTTCTGAACTAATCTGTGCGCTGGTCTCTCTTCTTAGTTGAAGCTCACGACTTCCAAGCCTTTCGTAGGTTTGGAGCGCCTCTTGCGCTAGCAGGCGATGGACATTGCCTGCGGCCAGGGCAACCCGGCTAGACTCCATTGGGTCGGCTGACGGGTGCGTTTGCGCAAAATCTAATGCTGCCTGCGCCTCCGCCAGGTTACCTAGTAGTGTCAAACTTTCGCCCAGCAGACGAGCACCGACTACATTTACCTCGGTCGGCTCAACTGCCAACATCTCAGTCACCACATATTCAGCACCCTTGTTGGGCTGGCATACCTGATTTTGTAGCGTGATCGCCTGGGCTACTGTTGCGCAGGCACGCGGATATAGCCCTAGCGCCTGCTGCGCCAGGGACTGATTTAACTGAGTGCCGACAATTGCTTCATCGTTGTCTGCCGCTCTATAGAGAGCTTCCGCTTCCTGCCATGCAGACAGCGCCTCTGTAGCAGCACCGCTTTGAAGGAGAGAAAAACCATCCTGATTGAGCTGCTCTGCGGTTGGAGATTGAGTGCTCCCTGCTGTTGAAAAAATCAGGACAGCAGCAAAGCTAGCAATGGCAATTAATAGAGTACGTGCGTCGGCGATCATAAAAGAACGGGCCATAGTACAATTGTGCGGAATTGATTTCAGGTTTATGCGTTTACCCCTGTCTCTAGATACTATTGGATTTTTCGCTACAGTCTCAGCTTTTCTGCTTATCAGTTCAGCGGCCAGCGCTCAAACACCCTCTGATATCCCCCCTTCGCAAATTCCGCAGGTACCTCGCACACCGAACGAGTCGCTAGAGCCACAGACCGGCGATAGACCAGAGCAAGAACTAGAAGTCCCCGATGGCATATTTCCGCCTCAGGTTTTTCCTGAAGAAGGAACGCTGTTCGTTTCGGAGTTTGAATTCCTAGATAATACTGTTCTATCTAATGAACAGCTTAGAGAGATAGCAGCCCCCTACATAAACCGTGAGATTACCTTCGCTGAGCTACTTCAGTTTCAAGCTGAAGTTTCAGATTTGTATGTTGAAAGAGGCTACACCACTGCTGAAGTCTACATTCCGATTGAAAATAATCAGAATATAGACTTAGATGCAGTTGTCTTTAAAGTCCAGATCTTCGAGGGCACCGTAGAAGCGGTAGAAATTAATGGCGACGCGCGGCTGCATCGCTATGTGAGAGAACGTCTAGCGCCTGCGCTTGGCCCCTTAAATCAGCCTGCTTTAGAAGAAGCGCTGCGGCAGCTGAGTGTTGACCCACTGATTGAAAACATTTCTGCCAATCTATCGACTGGCACTCAGATCGGCTCTAGTATCCTTACCGTACAGGTGAGCGGTGAGTCCAACTTTATAGCAAGCGTTGGAACTGACAACCAGCGGGCTCCGGCTGCTGGCAGCATTCAAAGAGAAGCGCAGCTATCGGCGGCTAATCTGCTGGCACTGGGAGAAACTTTCAGAGTCGGCTACAGCAACACAGACGGAAGCAATGGGTTTAGGGCTGGGGTTGAAGTTCCAGTGAATGCAAATGATGGCACCATCGCCTTTGATTATTCTCAGCTAGATGGACGAATCGTAGAAGAGCCGATAGATGAATTCGATATCCGCAGCGATTCTCGCGTTTACACACTATCTTTTCAGCAGCCCCTGGTCAGGAGTGTCAGCAACGAGAAAATCGAAGAATTTTCAATTGGTGCCGCCGCTAGCAGACTGGAAAGTACCACGACCCTATCCGGCTTTCCGTTCCCACTTTCACCGGGCGCAAACGACGATGGTGAAACGCGCATTACAGAGCTAAGCTTGTTTCAGGAATATGCAAGACAGGGTGAAGAAAGCGCTCTATTCGCCCAGTCGCGCTTTAATTTCGGCATCAATGCATTTGGCTCTACTGCGGGCACAGAGCCGAATGGGCAATACCTCTCTTGGAGAGGTCAAATAGCTTGGCTAAGCAGAGTGTTTGGTAGCTCACAGTTGTTGGTAAGTGGTGACGTTCAACTCAGTCCTGATCAGTTAGTGCCGATTAGCCAGTTCAGCTTAGGTGGCCCCAAGTCTATTCGCGGCTACCGGCAGGATGCCCTTATCGCAGATAGCGGACTAATTGCTGCGGTTGAACTAGCCATTCCCGTTTTGGAGTTTAGCGACGACCAGCAAATTAGCGTCATCCCTTTTGCAGGCGCTGGATTCGGATGGAATAATGGAGCGGAGCGTGCTTTGGACGAAAGCTTTCTAGCGGCGGTTGGACTCGGCCTACAGTATGAATTGGCAGGATTCACCGCACGGTTGAACTATGCCGTTCCCCTAACTGATCGTGTTGGCTTGCAGGGAGATAGCCTGCAAGAAAACGGCTTCGATTTTGACCTGGGCTATCAGCTACGGTTTTGAACTGATTCGCTCACGCAGGCCGTCCTTTGCGCCGGGTTTGTGGGGTTCGGAACCTGAGCGGTAAGACTCACGGTACCGTCCCCATTGAACACCCAGCCCTGGGCTTGGGTAACCTGTGGGATGCGATTTAACTCAGTATTGGCTGCGGCGCTTGATGAAGGCGATCGCCAACCGCCGTAGCTTTGCTGGATGCTCGACGGTGACCTTGGCAATCCACCTCTGCCGGTGATGGTAAATTCGCTTTCCCCCGCACCCCCGCTACAAACTACAGCTACGTCGGGAACTTCGACAACATCTGGAGCAATCTCTGAATCCGTTCTTACGGTCTCTTCAGGAGTTCGGACATCTACATTTCCATCTAGCTCAGGCCCCGCTTCTGAAGTTGCTGTGATTGAGCTATCCGGTGACTGCAGTAAAGCGTCTGTCACAACAATAACCTGACCTCCTCCGCCTTCGACAGCGTTAGCGCTGATAGCGCTTTCGTTTAGGAGAGCGATCACCTCACTGTCTATCGTAATATTTCCTCCTCGTCCTCCACCTGCTGCTGCTGCACTAATCGTAGCTTGGTCATTGGCAAAAAGAGTTAAGGCGTCTATGGTAATACTGCCACCTTGACCACCGCTAGTGACAGCAGAAAGTCTGCCATTTGAAAGAACTTGCAAACTCTCAGCATTGATAGTTAAATCTCCGGCATTCCCAGTACCCTCGTTTTGTACGCCTATTGTTCCAGCGTTACTCACTAAAAGAGACGGAGTGTTAATAGAGACTACTCCAGCTTCTCCTGTTAGACTAGTATCGAAACCGAAAGATTCAACAATAGAAGGCGTCGGATTGAAAGCCCCTGAACTTATCAAACTGCTGCCACCATCGAATCCTATTCCATCAACCACGATCTTCTCGTTTGCAGTCACGCTAATATTGCCAGAATTCCCGAAGCTGTCAGACCTACTTACAACTTGTCCTCCTTCTAGAACTCTTAAGC
>JBARVU010000061.1:0-4857 GCA_049646425.1 Phormidesmis sp.
AGCTGTACATCGTCAGCAGCTTGAGCCAGATCGTGTGATCGCTGCAATTGCCTCTGCTACCGCCATCGCCGATGTCACTGCGCCCTCATGCAGGCCGTCACTCAGGTAAGCGCCCACATGATAGGTCTGGTTCTCGCCATTGGCCGCAATCACCTCATTCCGGTAGCGAAAAGAGTCGGCATCGTAAAACGGGGTGTGGTGCTGCTGCTTGTGAATAATTTTCTCAGGGGAGATTGCTTTTTCCAAATTGAAAGCAAGGCTATAGGATTGCTCAGCGGTAATGCCGCACACCTGATTGAGATAGGCGTTGTAGCCCCAGCCGGTATCTGTTTGAAAGAAATCAAACTCAGCGCCCCGGACGATGTTGTAGGGTTTGTAAAGGGCGCGATCGCTGTGCAAGATCGTCGTAATGTAGTTTGGCTTCCAAGCTTGAAACCGCCTGACCTCATCCGGCCGCGCATCCGCCAGCAGTGACAAGACCTGATCCGGGGGCGTAGCAAAAACAACCTTGTCAAATTGCTCTGCAAACAGAGGCACGTTCCTCCCTTTTCCTTCAATCTGAACAGCCTCGTCCGAGCGGCGCACCGAGGTGATAGTTGTCCCTAAGCACACTTCTCCTGAAAACTTTGAAAGAATCTTTTCAATATAGGAATACACCCCCCCTTTAATGCGATACCAGTCACCAAAGATATAGCGGCGCAGCGATGGGATCGCCAGGGCTGCAGGGAAATTATCAATGGTTTCATACGGCATAGAATAGCTGTACATCGTCAGCAGCTTGAGCCAGATCGTGTGATCGCTTTCAGATGAAAAATACTTGGAGAGTGGCTGACCTGTTAGATCTTCCAATCGCGCTCGATGGGTCTTCAGCCAGAGCCCTAAAGACTGAGCATAAAGGATTTCTAGCTGCAAAAACTCACGCCACTTTTGCATGCCCTGAAAATTGCGACCAATCCTGGCAGGCGACAGAAAATGGCGACCATCTTTAAAGAAGAGGCCAGACCCTACCTCGACCCGCTCTAGCGGCACGGCCAACTCCTTCATCAGCGCTAGAAAATTAGTGAACTTAGCCGAAAATTCTAAGACCCCAGCCTCCAATCGCTCCGGGCAATCTGTTTGCGCCTGAATATTCTGATTCAGCGTTCGAATATGTCCGCCTAACGTGCTCTGCCACTCGTAGACCGTTACGCTGTGCCCCTGCCGGTCTAATAAGTAGGCCGAGACCATGCCACTAGCGCCGCCGCCGATGATTGCGATTTTCATGCGTTGCTCCTGATGAAAGATAAGCGATCGCTCCGAAGGTTATGCCGTAAGGATGGGCTCACCCGATAGCCGCTGGTACAGCAGGGCACCTGTCCAGAAGGTAGGCGCAAACCCCGGATAGCCCGAAGAGGCATTGCAGAAGTAGAAATGGTTGAGAGAGGTTTTATGCGTGAGTCGGCCCAGGCCCATATTCTTCGGTGTGAGGCTAGAGCCATAGGAATTGCCCTGAGGGCACCGGCAAAAGCGCTCGTTCGTGGTAGGACTGCCGGTAATCTTAAAGACCAGATGCTCTCGAATATTGGGGACGTAATGCTTTTCGACAATGTCTAGCAAGGTCTCTAAGATGTCTTCTTTTTTGCGGCTGTAGGCTTTGCGGTCGCGCTTTTGCAGCTCATCGAAATAGCGATAGTTCGCGACCGTCAAAAATTCAATAATCTGGCAGTCCTCAGGGCAATCTCGCTTTGCCGTTGTCAGCAGCGTCGGCGTCGTGATCGCAAAGCTAGGCCGAGAAAAATCATTGTCTTCATACATCCGCTTAAAGGCCACATTCAGGTCAGGATCTTCGCTGTGAAAGGTATTCCAGGGGCCGAAACCGTACTCCCGCAGATCTAAATCCTTGACCACGCAGTAGGCCATAAAGTTCGATGGCGAATACGCATAGCTCAGCTGACGCTGCACCCCCCGAGAAAACTTTTGCAGGCCAATCATCTCCGCTGCTTTTTTGGGATCGATGTTGCAGATGACGCGATCGCCCCAAAACTCAATCGTCTCACGACTGCGCTGATCCAGCGCCTTGACGCCTTTGACCGTTTTACCCTCAACGATAAACTCAGTGACTTCTGTTTCAGTGCGCACCTTGCCACCATTCTCTTCGATGGTATCCACCAGCGAATTGATCACATGTTCAAAATGCTGTGTCGGGTAATAGGCCCCTTCTTGATAGCCCGTAAACAGAATCACCCAGGCGTAAAAAGAAAGCTGCTCGGGCGGCAGTAAAAAATCCGGCCACTGTAAGGCCAGTAAAGTTTGCGCGGCTTTGGGAAGCTGGTATTCGTCAAACACGTCTTGCAGGGTGCTGCCATAGTGTTTGAGCGCGGTTACCGCCACCGGGAGCTGTTTTAGCAATAGCTGGGGGCGCACGGGCGGCGAGAGACACTTCAGTCCCTGGCGGACTTGCTGCACTGCTTGCACAAACCCCTGAATTTGACGCTTGTGCTCAGGAAACAGGGCCGATAGCCGCCGCGAAAGCTCGCCTGAGTCAGCAGGAATCTCCAGGGAGTAGCCTGGTACGTGCATGTGGTCAAACCCATCCGGGTCGTAGCGCTCAAAGGTCACGTCTTGATCGAGCCCGAGCTTTTTGAGAACCCGGTTGACGGTATTCCCTTCACCACAGTCCCAAACGTAGTGCAGCTGGGCATTGAAGTGATATTTTTTGGCCATGGTAAAGGTATGGCCGAAGCCCCCTGGGTACTCATGGGCCTCAAGCACGCAAACGGCCTTTCCAGCCTTTGCCATCAGCGCTCCAAACACCAATGCTGAGAGGCCGCTGCCCAAGATCAAATAGTCTGTCCGATAATCTCGCATCGCTTCTTCTGCCTACGACCGCAACCATAGGTTTTACAGTAGAAGCAAACCATGAGGAATCTGTGAGGAATATCCGGAATTGCAATTGCTGCTCGGAACTGACTGACAGCCGTTTCCTCATATTTCTGTCAACAGCCGATCCTAACTGTTAACGCCCAGCGCAGTGCCTGGATAGGTATTGGGAACAACCAGCACGGGTCGATTCGACTGAGAGAGAATGCCCCGACTCACACTCCCCACAAAAAGCTGGGACATCATTCCGCGTCCGTGCGAACCCACTACAATCATGTCCACCTTGAGTTTCGAGGCTTCCGCTAAGATTGTCTCAGCCGTTTCGCCTTGAACGAGTAGCGCAGTCGCCTTGAGCCCCTCGTGTCGCAGGCGGGCTGAAATCTCTTGGATTTGGATGTGCTCATCACGATATCTTTCCGCCAGAAAATCTCGTTCTGCCTGGGGGCCTGCGTCAAATTCGAGCAGCTCCGGTTTGGGCCGGGTGACGTGGATAATCCATATTTGAGCTGAAAGTGCCTTTGCGATCTCTTCTGCCTTGTTTACGACCGTTTCTGTGGCGTCAGAAAGGTCAATCGCGACTAAAATCTTCATAGTTTCCTTGACAGGGTTTGAGCGGTACGGTCATCGAGTTTATTGACCTTGGTGACTTGCCAGGCGGTTTGGCTTCCTAATTTACCTACTTTGGTAAAGCACCATTCCCCTCGCTGGTAAGTCGTTTCATGAGGAGGGCAATGGGGCCTCACCCCCAACAACAGCTCAACTTCTTCGGTGGTGAGCTGCCACTGAGCCGCACAGGCTTGCTCCAGCATAGCCAGGTGCTGCAAGGGGCTAGGCGATCGCTGTAGGGCCAGCGTGTGGTTGATCTGCTGTAGGGCTTGAGCGATCGCCTGTAAGCCTTCAGCGATCGCCAGGGGGGCAGCCGTGTCTTCTGCAGGAGAACCTTCGGGCGCATGCTCAACATCGCGTCCTGGGAGCGGTTCAGCCTGATTGGGGAGGGCCTGAACTGGAGCGGGGGGCGAGGGGAAGCTGGGGGCTATGTCAGTATCTTCTGAAGAAAACCAGGGATTATCTAGCTCATCGACTGGCTCATCGACTGGCTCATCGACTGGTAACGGTAGGGGCTCTGAACTGTCCGGTGGGGCGGAGGGAGCAGCCCTATAAGCGCGAGAATAAGGCGCAGGCGTTCTACGCACAGGGGCTTTTTGTAGCTGCGCGGAGAAATCATGTTCCTGAAGCCATGCCTGACTCAGCTCGCTGGCAATCGACGCCAAATACTGAGCTGACGCCTGCTCGCCCTGCCGCCATAGCTGCCTGGCTACTTCGTTAAGTTTATTCACCAGCCCAGGCCCGATCAATGTTTCATGGGCGATCAGCAGCTGTTCTTCTTTGCCTTCGGGGCAGGCTAGCAGCTGCTGAATCAAGTCCAGGTAGGCATCTGTCCTGTCTTCTTCTGGAGCTGTCGGCTTAATTTCTTTCAACAGAATATGGTGCAGTTTGGCAGCCCAGCTATGCAGAAAGGTCGCCGAATCGCGATCGCCTTCCCGGTCTATCTGCAGGGCGATCTGCTCCATAAACTGCAAGAAACCGGCATCCACCAAGTCTTCATGCTGCTTGAGGTGTATCCATTCTTCGCCGTAGGGGCAAGTTAACATTTTTTGGATAAGGTTCAGATACGCTCTTAATCGAGGCTTGTCCATGAGTGCGCTCCTAAAACGGTAAAGCAACTGATCTGAAAGACTCGTAATGCGCTTGCAGATATAGGATTAGCCTACAGTGAAGACTTGAGAAAGTTGTGAGGATCAATCGCATGGCTCCTAATGGCTCCCAGATCTAACAGGTCGCCCGCATAGATCAGGTCGCCCGCATAGATCATCACAGTTTCATCATGTTTGAGAGCTATCGTTTGAGACAACCGCTTAAAACTATTGTTCAGCAATCATCTACAGCGCAAACCGTCTTACCCGCTTATCGCTATGCTTGCCCGGTCATCCTCACCTG
>JBARVU010000062.1:0-23424 GCA_049646425.1 Phormidesmis sp.
GTCAACAACCTTAGAGCCTTTCTCCCCGATGCCAAGAAAGCAGGCCAATCGTTAGCCCAATTCTTCGGCGCTCAATTGCAGGGGTTGCCCTGGCTGGAAGCGCTTAATCTCTCTACCGTAGCCGCTATAGACAAACTGCTGCCACCTGAAAAAAATTAGGCACCAATTTTAGATCTATCTGCTGACAGCTAGACTAGCAAAGAAAATGAGGAGCCCATAGGTCTCTCCAATGGCTGATCCAAAAGGAGTGAGTTCAGCATCGGTAACAAGCACAGAGAGGCGATTCGCTGATTGATAATGAAGTTGCATAGCGGCAGTCTCTATAAACTTAAAGCGAGGTCTGTACGGGTACGCTAGTGAGCTGCCTAATACGATTGCGCCAACATAGTCTAGAGCGCTCTTCTTTTCGGCGGCACGGCCACCTGACAGGACAAAACCTACTTTCGCGAACTCATGTTCCATGCCCAAACTACTACGTAAACAAGCCCAGAAATCACAATAAGCACAGAAAGAAAAAAGGGAGCTGTAGCACTAAGATAAATCCAAATCCCCACATAGAGTACTATGCCTAGTATTATCCCCAGAAATCTCAAAAACCTCATCGCGCCTCTCCAACAAAGTAACAGTTACAGAACTAAGCCTGAGCATGCCATTGCTTTGGTCTAGCTCTTCTTGCAAAGCAAAAGATTTGGTGCGAAACAGGTCACCCTTGTCTAGAGTGCCGATCATTCCACCGAATGTGAAGCGCATTTCGCTTTACCTGGTGTTTCTAGCGCAGTGAAAAAGTCTGATCCCACTTTTCGATGATGGGATTAAGCAAGAACCTTAAAACAGTTTTTTCCCTAATCACAATCTCGGCAGTCGCAGGCATTCCAGGTGTAATTGGCACCTCTTTACCTTGAATGGTGATAAAAGGTTTCTCCAATTTAATCCTAGCCAGATTGACTCGCCCTACGTCTGGATCGTTGACAGCATTAGGACTAACGCTTTCCACAGTGCCCTGGAGCAAACCAAACTCCTGATAGTCAAAAGTTTCCAGCTTAATCTTGACGGGCATCCCCGGTTCGACATAGCCTTTGTCTCGGCCCAGTACTTTCGCCTCCAAAATGAGCGGTGCCCCTTCTGGCAACAGCGAAAGCAGTTCTTCTCCAGCCTGAACGTTAGCGCCTGATTCAACAACTTTAACGTTGTAAATGGTGCCATCTACCGCCGCAGTAATCGTCTCCCGGCGACGCTGTTCCTCTGCTTGAGATAGCTGACCTCTCAGACTCTCAAGCTCTTTTTGCTGCTGCTCAATCTGAGTGAGAATTTCGTTTTGACGGTCAGCCGACAGGCGATTTGCTTCTGCTTTAGCGCCTGCATAGGCTTGTTCTGCCTGATAGACTGTTTGCCTTTGAGCCACTATTTGCTTTTGCAAAGAAGCCACCTCGCTTTGGGCATCCATGTGATCCAAGCGAGGAACGGCTCCGACGGCGGCGAGCTTAGCGAAGCTGGCTTGCTTATCTTGGGCAACTAGAAGCATGGCCTCAAAGCGTTCGAGATCGGCCTGCGCCGCTTTGACGGCTCCTAGCTGACGGTTGGCTTCGGCAGCGGCCATCTCACGCTGAGCTTCAAACTGTTGGAGTCGGGACGTCAGGAGCTGATTTTGGAGCCGATCAGCCAATTGTGTGCTGCCAGTGCGCTCAGCCTCCAAACGAGCCAGCGTGTTTTCAGTTAAAGCGACCTGTTGTTGCAGTCGTTGAAACTCCGCTTCTGATAGCGTCGGGTCTAGCTCAACTAGCGCATCGCCCGCCGCGACCTGCTGACCTTCTTCAACTTTAATGTCCTCTATCAATCCTCCGGCGAGCGCCTTCACTGGCTGCACTCGGGTAGAAGGAATCACTTCCGCCTGAGCCGCCGCGACCTCATCGACCTTGCTGAAAGCTGCCCAAGCGATAATACTTGCAATTAGTACGCACACACCGCCAGCCAGCAGCCGAGAGTACTTAGGCGGTGCCCGGCGAACGGCTCTGGCCAAATCTGCGTTTAAGTAATCTTGCTCAGTGGAAAATTCGTGCTTATTACGCCGTAGCTGAACCGCTTCAGGTAGGGCTTTGGGTAAAGGAGTCATCGCGATCTTCCTAAGTAGAAAAGCAATTTATGATTTAAGAGAATCTGAAAATGCAATACCCCGTTGCATACCTTAAATCAGGCATTCTCAGGATCTTTATTTTGAATAGAGCGCCCAAAAAGATTCGCGCCGAACTCTGTTAGATTACGCCCTGGAAGAATTCTCTCTATTGATGGAAGTTGAGTAGACAAGGCAGTTCGCAAAGGATCTTCCGTCTTCAGATCGCCTGATAGGAATGCCGCATCTCCGCCTATACCGAATTCTTTGAATCCATCGTTGTCTACATCGTCCCAATGACCACGTGCTTCTAATCCGTGACCTGAAACTACGCCAACTCGACTGGTTTTATCTGTATTGTTTTTACTGTTGCTGGTTCCCAAAGTGACCGCATAAGCTTCCCCACTGGTTGTTCCTCCAAGCGTGAAACCATCATCACCGATAGTAGCTTCTGCTTTGGCAGTGCCAAGATTCGATTCTAATGTTCCTATAGATGATTTTGGTATTCTGCCGCTTTTCCTGAGATTTCTCAAAAGATCAGTGTTTGTTTTTATGCCTGGCCCCATTTCTAATCTACCTAAACCCAGTGGGGAGTAACGAGTGTTACCGTTTTCTTTGATTTGCCCAGTTCTCGCGTCAATAAAGAATCCTTTGAGGTCACCATCTCGAATAGCGGCCTTATCTATTCTTCTAGAATTTCGTTGTTGCCAGTCTTGCGCACGCTCTAACAAAGTCTGACTTTGAGGAGCCTCTCTTTTGTGAAATTGATGTTCATTTCTAGAGCGACGTTGATAGGTTTTCAGTCTAGCGTCTCGGAGAATTTTTCTAGCTGTCGGCGATCGCCCATCAGCCGCACGAGGGTTGATACGAGCAGAAGCTTGAGTTGCTCTTCTACGATGAGTTTTTGCCTTGATCGCTTTAGCTGTAGCTGCCCGAGTTTTTGAACCCACAATGCCATCTGCCGCTAGCTTGTGTTTTCGTTGAAACTGACGAGCCACTTTTTGGCTCGCAGGGCCGTAGATGCCGTCGACTTTAATTTTGTAGCCCAGCTTTTTCATTTTTTGCTGCCACTGCCTCACATCGTTGCCAGACCGCATTGTATTTCCGGGCTTGTAGGTCAGCAGCTTGCTGCGCCTACTTTGTGCCGCTCGCTTTGCAATATTGCGGTGAGCTTGGTGCTCGTTGCGCGTGTAAGCAGCGGATGGGCCTGATCGCGTTGAACTCACCTTGTTGTGCGCCTTACGCAAGATTCTTCGAGCAGATGCGCTTCGAGCGTCAGCCTGACGAGGATTTGCAGGGCGAGAACGAGATGCCCTCACCTTGTTGTGCGCCTTACGCAAGATTTTTCGGGCAGATTTGCTGCGGGCATCGGCCTGACGAGGATTTAGGTTGGGTCTTTCAGTCGCGATTACGCTATCCATTCCAGACCATACTTCTGAACTCAAACTATCCGATGTCTTTAGGAAGCCCAATCCTGCTAGCAGCGTCTGGGTTGGTAGCGTTTTCGCAGCTAAACTGGCCGTCTTAGGGTTCAGCACACCCAGACCGGTCTTCATATCCCAACCAGGCGTCTTCAAGTCTTGAACGGTGGCCTCCAGGGTTTGGACGACCTGACGCGGGGTGAGGTGAGGATTTGTGGCCCAGAGGTTGGCGATCGCCCCCGTCGTCTCTGCCGCTGCCATCGAAGTGCCTCCCCCATTCTGGCCATCAGCCGAAACCAAAAAGTCCAGTCCGCGCCCAAAGCTAGAATAGGCAGCGCGATCATTATTTTCAGCGGCACCAACCACAATCAGATTATCCGACTGCCCAGAAGCCCGTCCTAACGCCGACAAAGCGCCCCCTTCATTCCCCGCCGAAGCCACGACAAGCACATTGTTTTGCCGGGCATAGTCTAAAGCTTTGCTTTCCGAAGTGGTCAACTGCTGGCGCGTCGTCACGCTGCCGTCCGGATTCTTCTGCGTCAAATCAAAGCTCAAATTCGCCACCGCTCGAGTCTGACCAGACACCTTCGCCACGTCCACAAACTGAGTGAGCGAGTCTGCCCAGGTGCCCTTGCCCACACCGTCGGCTAGCAAAATCTGTGAATCTGTGTGGGCGCTCTGAATTTTCTGTAATACTTGCTGGCCGTGCTGTCCCGGCCCAAAGCCAGTGTCGATAATGCCAATTAGCGGGCCGTTTCCTTGCGGCGCAGGAGCCATGGGTTGAATTTTCCCCAGCCGTCTTTGTACACCCTGAACCTTCTGACTGAGCCAGCTTTGAGCCTGCGGGTTGCTGCTGTGATTTGAAGACAGCGCTTCCTTTAAAGGCGTCACCCGAGCGCTTAAGTTCGACTTCTCATCAGAGACTGCTGAGGCCAGCCGATGGCGATCGCAACCAGACCTTTTCAGGTTGAGACGAGAAGGATATTGTGACTGAGCAGCGGCTCCGGCGAACTCGCCAGAGGCAGGCTGAAAACTAACCTTAGACTTAACAGGTGTCTCTTGTCTGGGCATGACGTAAGCTCCGCTATCTATGAATGTCTCGGTCTATGAATGACTCGGGTGAAGTAGCCGTAAAATTCCGCAAGCTTAAAGAAACTACAACTTTATCTAGCATCAGTCGCCTTCATCTACTGTCTGCTGCTGATACAGCGCCGCATAAATGCCCTTTGCCGCTATCAGCTCGGTATGAGATCCCTGCTCGGCGAGAATGCCATCCTCCAAAACTAAAATGGTGTCTGCCGATTTCAGCACCGAATAGCGATGCGTCAAAATTATCAGGGTGCGTCCCTGAGCGAATCGACGAAGATTACTCAATACCTGCCGCTCAGTTTGGGCATCCAGGGCACTGGTGGCCTCATCTAAGATCAAAATAGGCGCATCCGAGAGGAACAGCCGCGCTAGAGCAATCCGCTGCCGTTGCCCGCCCGAAAGCCCGGTACCCCGCTCACCAATAGTGGTTTCATAGCCGTTGGGGAGCGCCATGATAAAGTCGTGAGCGATCGCATTCTTCGCCGCTGCCACCACGCCTGCCATCGAAACATCAGCCTTGCCAAAGGTGATATTTTCCAGGATGCTGCCATTGAACAGAAAGTCGTCCTGCAAAACTACGGCAATCTGCTGCCGCAGCGACTGTAGATTCGCCCCCTTAATATCCATGCCATCGACTAATACACGTCCCGATGTAGGAGAGTAGAGCCGCTGAACAAGCTTAGAAAGGGTACTCTTGCCCGAACCGCTACGCCCGACAACGCCTACGAACATTCCCGGCTGCAAGGTAAAGGAAATGCTGCGCAGCACCGGTTCTTCTGCCGATGGATACTGAAATTTTATTTTCTCGAAGACAATCTGACCGTCGAGCGGCGGAAGCACCAGTCCCGCTTCGACGGTTTCTTCTGGCGTGGCATTCAAGATCATGCCTATGCGCCGCACCGAGAGCAGCACCCGCTGAAACTCTTCCCAGAGCTGAGCCAGCCGCAAAATGGGGCCGATGGCTTGGCCTGAGAGCATCTGAAAGGCAATCAGACTGCCGATGGTAAAAGGTCGCTCGGGAGAGCTGTTGATCACGAGCTGAGCGCCCACGAACAAAATCAAAATTTCTGATATACGAGAGAGAAATTCGGCGACGTGACTGTCTATATTGGCCAGGGTGTCTGCTCGAAAGCCAGTGTTGGCATAGCGGGCAAATAAGCCTTCCCAGCGATCGCGCGTCGGCCGCTGCGCCGTATGCGCCTTCACCGCATGAATGCCGCTAATCGTCTCTAAAAGAAAAGACTGGCTATCGGCGCGGCGGTTAAAAGACTCGTTCAGCCAGTTTTGCAGCGTGGGGGTAATACCTACAATCAGCAGAATAAAGATCGGCACCACCGCCAGACTTGCCAGGGTAAGCATGGGGCTATAGGCAACCATGACAGCAATGTACAGTACTGTGAATAGCGCATCGAGCACTACAGTCAGGCTAGTACCGGTCAGAAACTGCCGAATGTTCTCTAGCTCTTGCACGTTAGCGACCGTATCGCCCACTCGCCGCGACTCAAAGTAAGCCAGCGGCAGCTGCACCAAATGCCGAAATAGCTGAGAAGAAAGGCTCAGATCTAAACAGCGAGCCGTATGACTGAAGAGAAACATTCTGAGGATGCCAAGGCCGGTGCTAAACACGCCGATGCCCAGTAGGCCAATCACCATCACCTGTAGCGTAGAGAAACTGTTGTTAGAAATAGCTTTGTCAATAATTACCTGTGTGAGCAGCGGTGCAGCCAGCCCAAGTATCTCAATCACGAACGAGGCTAGCAGTACTTCTCCCAGCAGCCGCCGGTAGCGTAAAACAGCGGGCAAAAACCACAGCAAATTGAATGCTTCAGCCTTAGGTAGCGGCTGCACCAGCCAAAGCTGACCATCCCAGGCGGACTCAACCATTCCCCGAGGCAAACTCTCACATGTCTTGCGCGGGTTTGTCGGATCGGCGACAACCAGCCGATCGCGTTCAATGGCATACACCACCACCCAGTGCTGCCTTTGCCAGTGCATCAAGGCAGGCAACGGCAGCTCAGAGAGTGACGACCATTCAGCCTGTACTGCCTGCACGTGCAAGCCCACCTTTTCAGCGGCTTCTGCGACATCGGCGGGGGCTTGACTGCGCAGGTGGGACTGGATTTGCTTGAGTGAGATCGGTGTCTCCAACTGCTGAGTGACTAAGCTCAGGCTGGCGGCCCCGCTATTGAGGTGAAACAAATAGGGATAGCCAGCCACAGGATGGGGCAGTTTGGGGTCGAACGGCTGATAGCGCCATCGCGTTTCTTCCCAGAACTCCCGCAGCTCAGGAGAGGCAGATTCGTACCAATCTAGCGATGGCCAGTAAACGACGAGGACGTTTTGGCTAGCTGCGATCGCCCGCCAATGACCCGCTAATTCTAACAAATCACCCAACCAGTCTCCTGGCTGCAGTAACACCTTTTGCCCCGGCATCAGAGCCGACTTCCCAGGCTGCTGTACCAGCCGCACTTTGCCTCGCAACACCAGTAGCTGCATCCCCGAACTCTGCGTTGACCACAGCATTTCTCCCAGGGTGTGGTGACTAAGCTGGGCGGTAGACTTGAACCGAAGCTGCTGCTCGCTAGTGAGGCCCGCCAGCGGCAGCTCATCCCAGGGCAAGTTTTGAGTATGAAGATCTAAAGATACAACCACTGCGTCACCTCCATTTTGACAGTCATCGCCGCGACCTGTTCGTCTAACCACTGCTGAAACAGTTCGCTCTGTAGCTGAGTTTTCACATCGCCCTCAAGCGCGGCTGGTAGAACTTTCTCTAACCGAAATAAGCACCAGCGACCGTCTGCTGCGAATGGCCCCACAAGTTCACCGACCTGAACCGCCTCTAGCTCTCCTCGCAAATCGTCTGACAGAGATTTGCGGGGAATCGGGGGAAGCTTCCCGCCGCTTGCGGCCGTATCGGCTAAGGAATAGCGCTGAGCGAGCTGTTCAAAGGAGTTGCCTTCTTTAATTTGATCGTGGAGCTCACTCGCGAGCATTTCCGTTTGAACGACAATACAGGAAAGGCATAGTTGATCGAGCTGTAGCTTGCCTCTAATAAAGTGTTCGTGCAAACGAGGCTGGCTGATATGCTGCACCAGTTGCTGCATCGACCACTCCTGTTGCAGGGTGTCGCTCAGGGCTTCGAGCGCGATATCGTTTTGCTGTAGCCAAACGTCAAAAACAGCCGGATCGCTCAAATTTTGGGCTTGACAAAAGTCTTTGAGGAGCTGATTGACCGTTGCTTCTGTGGGTAAAAGCTTTGGGTGAGCCTGGATTTCTTGGGCGATCGCATGCTGACTCAAAATCGTCTCGACAAAGTCATCAAGCTGTCCAGCCGATTTAAGATAATCGAGAACCTGTGCTCGACTAATCGGTTCATCATCTACAAAGAAGAAGGGTTGATCAGGCATCGCTATTGTCCACTCAGCGTTACCTATGACTCGGGTTTGCCAGCCTGGAGATTACGTAATCTGTTACAAACGGACACAAATGTCCAGGATATTTGTCTAATAGAATGACTCGGGCATTCTCCATCTGTTGAACAACTGCCGTTTTTGTAGGAGCATCCCCTATTAAAGCTTGAGTATCAAGTTGAGTAATTTCTAGCGCTTCTCGTAATGTCCTTGTACCCCTGCATCTGCTGTTTGATCAAACCATCTCGCCTAGCAAATCGTTGAATATCAACTTTCAGACGTTAGGAAAGCGACAGACTCTGGAAATCCTGAGTTGGCGCTACAATCCGCCCTATGACTACTACAATTTTGACAGTCAAATTTTGATGTCAAAACCTTGTGGTGCCAACTTGAGCTATTGGATTGATCCAAAAAATCATTTCTTTGCCATCGTGAACTCATCTGAAGCACTAGAAGGATTTTGTTCTTTCGGTGCGGATGCTCGTGTGACTGGGGGAGATTACAGTGACTACTGCCTAGATATTGGCATGGGTATACGGCCAGCGCTAACTGGTCAAGGAAATGGCAGACGATATGCTCAAGCCGTTGCGAGGTTTGGGATGCTCCAATACAAAGCACAGCGGCTGAGAGTGACCATAGCAGAATTCAATCGGCGAGCACAGCAGGTCTGGGCGAGCTTGGGTTTTGAGGTGACCGAGAGGTTCACAAAAACCGATAGCGATATGGCTTTTGTGGTGATGACCGGTGAAATAGATAAGTAGACGGTACAGTTCACCTGTTCTACAATGAATCCGCTGGAGATTAGGACAGCCATCTTGGTTGTTCTACGAGATGTTCGGTTTACCCTTTCGCCGCTAAGACATGCCAAAATTCCTCCATATCTCTGACATTCACCTCGGCTTTGACCGCTACGACAGCAAGCAGCGCACGCTTGATTTCTTCTATGCACTGCAAGATGTGTTCACAAAATATGCCATCGGCGAATCGGTAGATTTTGTGATCATTGGCGGCGATCTATTTGAGCATCGCAATATTAAGCCTGCCATTCTCAATCAGGCGCAGATTTGTCTGCGGCTGCTCCAGGAAGCGGAGATTCCTGTCCTGGCCATTGAGGGCAATCATGACAATGCGCCCTTTGGCACAAAGTCGAGCTGGCTGCGCTACCTGTCAGACTGGGGATTGCTCAAACTCCTGGAGCCGGGAAATGTCAGCGCAGGCGAGCCGTTTTATGCTCCCTGGGACGAAGATTTGCAAAAAGGGGGATACATCGATCTCGACTGTGGCGTGCGCGTACTGGGCTCCAACTGGTATGGCGCGGCTGCTCCTCGGGCGATTGAGCAAATTGCTGAGGCACTGGGCGACTTGCCGCCTGCACCTGGCCCCTCTATTTTGCTATTTCATCACGGGTTAGAAGGGCAGATTGCTCGCTACTCTGGGGCGCTGCGCTATGGCGAAGTGCTGCCGCTCAAAAAGGCAGGGATTGACTATCTGGCGCTAGGTCACATTCACAAAAATTACTCGGAAGATGACTGGATTTTCAATCCAGGGTCGCTAGAAGCAAACAATGTGGAAGAGAGCCAGTTCAGTCGGGGGGCGTATCTGGTAGAAATTGATGGCAGAGGGGTGCGAGCTGAGCTGAAGACGGATTACCATCAGCGACCGATTCAGCGATTGCAGCTTAAGATGCGGACTCAGGATGAGATAGCGGCGGTGGAGGCAGGCGCGATCGCCCTTATCACCCAGTCCATCGCCTCTAGAGACATCATCCCCGACCAGCAGCCCATTGTAGAATTACGCATTACCGGCACCGTCGGCTTCGACCGCCTGGAGCTAGATACCCGAGCCCTCCAGCAGCAGCTACAGGCACAGTGCAATGCGCTGATCTTTCTTCTGCGCTACGACGTTGATGAAGCCGCCTACGCTTCCCCAATTTCTGATGAAGCCAGCCGCCTGGAAGTTGAGCAGGAAGTCTTTGTCGACCTCCTTGCCGCGAATACAGTCTACAAAAAGCGAGCGGCGCAGCTTGCCCACGGACTGATCGACCTCAAAGACCGGCAAATGGCTGGGGAAAGCGAAGAGAGTCTGTATGCGCTCGTGGAAGATCTGCTAGCAGAAGACTAATGAGCAAAAAGCGCGCGCTGCTGCCAAAGCATCCAGACGCCGCTCAGCCCTACGAAGCTAACGACGGCAACCTGAAATTGCTCAGCGCTCATTTTTTCGAGCACTTTGCGCCCTAGCCAATTAGCCGGAAGCGCCGCAAGCCCTACAATCAGACCGTAGCCCACTAGCGTCGGAGAAAGCACGCCGAGCGCGCCATAGGCCAGAATTTTGACGGCGTGAGTGATGCTCAAACAGGCGGCGCGGGTAGCGATCAGGCGCTCTTTCTCCAAGCCGTAGCTGAGATAGGCGGGGTTGAGAATCGGGCCAGTGCTGCCAACTAGGCCGGAGGCAACAGCATTCAAAAAGCCTAGGGGCAAAAAGTGCCAAGCCTTCAAGGGGAGAGACGGCAGGCTAACGCGGTGGCTCAGCAGCGAGTGGAGCACCATGTAGAGCAGGGCGATCGCAATAAAAAACTGCAGCCCTTCTGCCTGCACCTGTGTAAAGGCGTATGCCCCAAGCACCGAACCTACCACCACCCCAGGAATTTGCCAAAGCGTGAGCGACCAGTCAATGTGTCGCCAAAGGAGCACACCGCGCTGGCTATTGCTAATGACGCCGCCAATGGTGATAACTGGCGCTACAGACTGAGCACCCAGCAGCAGCGTCACGACCGGAATTAAAATCAGCGTGCTGCCGCCGCCGACCAACATACTAAAAAACCAAGTGGTAAAGCTGGTGGCAGAAAGCAAAAAAATAAGCGAAACGCTAGACATCAATCAACGATAGCCGGATAAAAGAAAACAGTTTGTGCGCTTTAGGATCTACCTTTTCTTAAGCTGTTCGGCCAAATCGCTCAGACTGACTTGGCAGCGTACTCTCTTGTGAAGGATTGTTAACCGTTTCTTAATCATAAGCCGTTGGTAGCCAATTTTTTGGCAGCAGAGGGCGGTTCTATAAAGTTATATCTTCTCAAGATTTGCCTACTCTGAGCTTGGCGCAGCGTGTTTTGAGCCATCGGCACCCGTTTTGGGCCATCTACTCCAAAGAGCTAGACAGCAGAGCTATGACAACAGCGGATCTCGAAAAGGCGCTTGAGACCGGTAGGACTGCCTATCGAAGCGGGGACTATGCGCAGGCGATCGCCACCTTCCAAACGCTGATCCAGTCTGCCAGCTCAGCCTACCGAACGAAGGCAGCTGTTGGCTTAGTGCGCACCTACATGGCTCAGCAAGACTGGCCCAAAGCCAAAGCCCTTTGCCAAAAAATCAGCCGAAGTTCCGCCGTCTCAGTCCAGCAATGGGCTGCCGATACGCTGCTAAAGATTGACAGCCACATCAGCCCGCCTGAAGCCACCCAAGGAACGGTGATCGCCTCAGCAGCGCCACCCGCTCAAAATCTCAGCGGCTTTCAGCCCATTCAGCCTGCCGCCTCTATTTTTCACTATGCCTATCTCAATGGAGACAATGGGGACGAGCCCCTAGCTCAAGCAGCTGTTGAGGCACCGATTGAGGCCGCTGATGATGAGAATGCGCTGCCAGACGCCACTCCGCAGAGCTGCGACTGGTCTGCGGCAGAGCGGTTGAGCAAAGGGCGATCGCTCGGCAAAATTAAGCGCGGCAAACTGTGGGCAGCGCAAATAGCGGCAGGAGCCACGCTTTACGGACTCCTGCACTATCTCATCCAGGGCACAGTCGCCTCAGCCAACAGCTACCTCCGTTTTTTAGACCGACTGCTGCCGCTCTCGATAGGGCAGCTGCCAGGACTTTCCGGCTGGTTGAACGGGTATCTATTGGCTGGGCTAGTCGGGCTAGTCATCACTTCTCCCTGGCTGTGGGATCTTGTGCTGCGTCTCAGCGCAGGTAGACAGGCATTTTCTAATCAAAGTCTGCGAATGCATTCCCCGGAAGCGGCGACGCTGCTGGGGACACGCTGCCACCAGCGAAACTGGCCATTTCCAACCCTTTGGAAACTGCCCACCGAAGTCCCTTTGATTTTTTCTTATGGCTGGCTACCGCGCAACGCCCGGTTAGTCGTCAGCGAAGGCTTGCTTGCGCAGCTAGAAGCCGATGAAATTGCTGCCCTCGTCGGCTATGAGATCGTTCACTGGCGCAGTGGATACTGGGCACTGCTATCCGCTCAAGGGCTGCTGCTTCAGCTATTTCACCAAATCTACTGGCAGCTCGCGCTGTGGGGAAACAAGCGCCCTAAAAAGTTCAGCTTGGCCGCAGGCGTGCTGGCCAACTTGAGCTATAGCGTCTTCTGGCTGATGCGGCTACCGGCGCTATGGGTCAGCCGCCTGCGAACTTACTATGGCGATCGCAGAGCGACAGAACTCACCGGCAACCCGAACGGGCTAGCGCGCGCCTTGCTTAAGCTCTCCTCAGGCTTAGCCGTCAGCGTAGAGCAGCAGCAGTACACGCCTGCCATCGTCGAGAGGATGGCTCTGGTGCTGCCAGTCTCAGCTGATTTGGCTCGCCACCGGCTATATGGTCACTGGCCACTCAGTCAGCTATTTGCCTGGGATAGCCTGAACCCGGTGCGAAGCTGGATGAGTGTGAGCGATCCGCACCCGCCGTTGGGCGATCGACTGCATCTGATCGCAGCCTATGCCCAGCACTGGCAGCTAGCGCATCCTGCCCTCCAGACAGCGGCCCCCACCCAGCGGCGCAAAGCGCTCTCACAGCGAGAGTGGTCAAACCTCATCGCTCAGGGTATGCCCTTCTTTGGTATGGCCTTTGGACTGCTGGTAGGGATAGGGCTCTGGCTGGTAGGAGCGCTGGCTGACGGACTCAACCAGCCAGCTTTAGGCTGGATGTATCGGGACAAAGGTCTGTTGCTATGCTGCCTGCTGATGGGCGCTGGCATCGGCAATCTGCTGCGAATCAATCGATTCTTTCCCGATTTATCCTTCAATATGCCGCCCTCTGATGATCTTCCTCAGCGGCTGAGCGATCCGAATCTACTGCCCATCAGCAGCCTGCCAACTAAGCTCTCGGGCATTCTTATAGGCCGACCTGGTCTGGCTAACTGGCTTGGCCAAGATTTACTGCTAAAAACGTCCTCTGGACTCCTCAAGCTTCATTTTTTCTCCATTTTCGGCCCGCTAGGAAACGCGCTCCCTGGTCAAAAACCTACTGCCCTGATCGGACAATCCATCCAGATACTCGGCTGGTTTCGAAGAGGGCACCAGCCCTGGCTAGATATCGACAAAGTTCGATTGAGTAGTCAACGGTCGCCTCAGGCAGCTCATCCCTTATTTTCGCTTCTACTGACTGCAATAGCCATCGGGCTAGGGCTCTGGCTCTTGGGACTGGGTCAGATAATGCAGGCAGTGTCTGACAAGATTGCGTTCTAACCCCTTTTTGCCCCCTTTTGAAGTGTTGTGTAAAGAAATATTGCGAAGACTATCGAAAAATGTTACATTTTCGCAAGAGCTTGTTTGGCCAATGCCTCAAGTGCACCAGCGGTGATTTGTCGCTGTTCGTATATTGAAGCGAGGGCACAGGTTCTCCTACTCTCAACACAGCATCCAAGCTAGCCAAACGAATTGGCTAGCTTTTTTTGTCCCCGCTTTATTTAGCATCTGTCTTTATCTAGAGATAGTCAGTATCCAGCTGAAAATGACTCGCCAGAAGTAGCCTATGAGCGGGCTTCGAGGCTGCTAGAGCATTTGGTCAAATACAGGTTTCTTGAAGCTTTGGAACTCACCTTTACAGCTTTGTCTGACTACAGCCATCGTGATACTTTAGTGAAGGCAGAAGCAATGCCTCGGCAAAGTTCTTGACGCCGAGCTAAACAGGTTTGCAATGATGAAGATAGCTGTTTTGCGCCGTGTTTTTTATCCGTTCACCTCGGCGCTCTATGACTTGATAGAACGTAAAAGGCAGGTGATCTCCGACAAATAGTTTGGATGTCTAACCAAAAGACTTAACCGATCTTTTGCGAAACATTAGCAATAAAAGGTTTTTCATATTCCTACCGATAAAGCATCACAGGCATCCCCACCTTTGAAGCTTGTTATTGAACTTAAAAGTTAGAGGTCATTCTCAATGTCAGTCCGTTTATATTTTGGCAACCTGCCCAGAGATTTAGAGCGTGAAGCATTCGAGGCTATTTTTACAGAGGAAGCCGACAATTTAGTTTCTGTAAAGCTGATTTCGGATCGTAAGACTGGCAAATGTCGAGGATTTGGCTTCGTCACTGCCAAAACCGACGAGATTGCCGACAGCCTCGTTGAGAAATACAACGGCTATGCCCTCCAGGATTCAGTCCTCAAGGTCGAAAAGGCCATGCCTCGTACAGAAAAAGACGGCCCTGACGAGAGCCCAGAGGGGGGGAGCCGTCGCAACAAAAAAGGCACTCGTCGCGGTGGCACTACGCCTGCCGTTGCTGAAACTCAGTCTGCCGCTGCTGCTGGCCCTGACCCACGCTGGGCAGAGGACTTAGCAAAGCTCAAAGAGATGCTGGCGGCGCAGACGACGCCTTCTTAAGACAAATATGCGCTAGCAAAAAGCAGTCTTCTGTATTAAGTGGACTGCTTTTTGCTGACTTGTTCGGTTGGAAAGCTCAGCACAAAGCTGCCTCCGCTCTCTCTATCTAGCCACTAAGACACACGGGCGCGGATTAGGGCCTGAGGTAAGCACAGGAGCTTGCGCCGCTTAGGAACAAAGGCTCGACGGGTAAACACGTCGTAGTCATTTTCGACAATCACGTCTAAAATCTTGCGGTAGAGCATCAGCGCAGCCCATACTGGCCACCGGGCATCCGGGTGCAGTCTGCCAATACCGCGCTCGGCCTGCTGATAGTACTTGAGCGCCCGCTGAATTTGAAACCGCATAAGGGCGCGCCAGCGGTCGTCAATAACGCCGTTAAACAGATCCTCAGGAGTGTAGTCAAAGAGGGCCAGATCTTCTAAAGGAAGATAGATGCGATCGCGCCTGGCATCTTCCCCCACGTCTCTCAATATATTTGTAAGCTGATTGGCAATGCCCAGAGAAACGGCCTCTTGAATTGGTGCCACAACCGGGTTAGACCGTCGCCAGGGAGCGGCATTGACAGCAGTATCCATGCCCATGACCGTCGTCGACATCAGACCAACCGTCCCTGCCACCCGATAGCAGTAGAGCTGTAGCTCCTCAAAGGTCTCGTACCGAGAGCGGTGCAAATCCATACGCTGCCCGGCAATCATGTCGCGAAACGGCTGAATATCGAGATCGAACCGCGCTAGCGCGTCAACCATCGCCACATCTAAATCGTCTATGGGATGACCTGAAAATAGAAGCTTTAGCTGAGACTCCCAATGATCCAGCGTACCTTCGGTCGTAAATTTTGCCTGAGGGCCGTCTACCAGCTCATCAGTCCGCCTGCACCACACGTAGATTGCCCAGATTGCCCGCCGTTTGGCCTCGGGCATCAGCAGCGTTCCCATGTAAAACGTTTTGGAGTACTCTGCTGTGATCTGGCGACATTGCTCGTAGGACTCCTCAAGGGATACAGACTTAGGAGTGGCGGTCGTGGTCGTTGAAGGATGGGTCAGTTGCAGCATCAATGCCTCAAACTGGGAAAAATGAACAGTGGCCGGTTGCTAATCTAGCCAAACACGTCCTAGCCAAACATTCAGAATGAATACGACTTGGCCAAACGGATTGGCCAAGTCGTCTAGCTGAACGGTCGGCCTCAAAAAAAGCCACGAACTTTTGGCTGGGACAAAAGATGGCTTGTGGTCATGATTGAGCAAGTTGTGGTTTGGCAGAGCAACGTATACCGAGCGAATCGCCTTCATTACTGTATACGCCAACAGTGCCAGTGGGCTAGCGCCACAGCAACACTCAGACATAGAGTCTTTCTTGCACCCTGAACTTGAGACTTCACTTAAGCACGTTTAGCCAGCTAGCCTCGCTGAAAGTTATCCAGTGAGACTTTGGGAGCCAGCCACAAGACCCGAGCTAGAGACCTAGACCCGTCTTTGAAAGGCCCAACATTGCTCGCCAAGGGTTAATAAACAGCTCGTAATTTTTTCATTATATGTTTCAAAGCGTTACATTTTGGCACGAACCTTAGTTTTTTCCGTAAGCAGCTCGACCACAAGCCGGTATAAACCCGTCATGCTTGAGGAGCGCTAACGCTGAGATGACCAGTGAAATAGGCTATGTAGAGGACGGATTGAGTTACATGAGCGGAGTGCATAAAACTTTTGGCGATTTGTCATCAGTCAAGGTTTGTAGCGAGCTATCATAAAAGCCTTCTGTGAGGCTCTTGACTGTGCCTCCGGGCAAAAGATCGGATTAAAGCGCTGGTGCTTGTCCCGAACGGCGGAGATACGGACGGGGGGCGCATTGTGTTGAGTTTCATGCCGAAAGCTAGTGACAATCGAAGGGACGAGTAGATGACAAAGGCAAACATTGACTTTTTGCAGCAGAGCGATCCAGCGGTAGCGGCGATCCTGGATCAAGAGCTCAACCGACAGCAAACTCACTTGGAGCTAATCGCCAGCGAGAACTTTACATCTCCAGCGGTGATGGCGGCGCAGGGCTCAGTGCTCACCAATAAGTATGCAGAAGGGTTGCCTGGCAAGCGCTACTACGGCGGCTGCGAATTTATCGACGAGGTGGAGCAGCTCGCCATTGACCGGGTAAAAAATCTCTTTGGCGCGGCCCATGCCAATGTGCAGCCTCACTCGGGCGCGCAGGCAAACTTCGCAGTGTTTTTGGCACTGCTGAACCCAGGTGACACCATTTTGGGAATGGACTTGTCCCACGGCGGCCATCTCACCCATGGCTCCCCGGTCAACTTTTCCGGTAAGTGGTTCAACGTGGTGCAGTATGGCGTCAGCCGCGAAACCGAACAGCTGGACTTTGAAGAAATTCGCAAGGTCGCGGTGGAGCATCAGCCTAAGCTGATTATCTGTGGCTATTCGGCCTATCCTCGGACAATTCATTTTGAGAAGTTTCGGGCGATCGCCGATGAGGTCGGCGCGTACCTGATGGCCGACATCGCTCACATTGCTGGCCTGGTCGCCACCGGCTGCCACCCCAACCCACTCCCTTACTGTGACGTGGTCACCACCACCACGCACAAAACCCTACGCGGACCTCGCGGCGGCCTGATCATGACCCGCGATACGGATCTCGGCAAAAAGTTTGACAAGGCCGTTTTTCCCGGTAGTCAGGGGGGGCCCCTAGAGCATGTGATTGCCGCTAAAGCCGTGGCCTTCGGCGAAGCCCTCCAGCCAGAGTTCAAAGACTATTGCCAGCAGGTGATTAAGAACGCTCAGGCACTGGCCGCCCAGCTTCAGTCACGGGGCATCAAGGTGGTCTCTAACGGCACAGACAACCACCTCGTGCTAATGGACTTGCGCTCAATTGGCATGACTGGCAAGCGCGCCGACGCGCTGGTCAGCCGGGTGAATATTACTGCGAACAAGAATACGGTACCCTTCGATCCAGAATCGCCCTTCGTCACCAGCGGCTTGCGCTTAGGAAGCCCCGCTATGACAACCCGAGGCATGGGTGCAACCGAATTCACTGAGATCGCCAATATTATTGCGGACTGTTTGCTCAGCCCAGAGGATAGCGAGGTAGAAGCCGACTGTCAGCGGCGAGTCAGGGATTTGTGCGATCGCTTCCCGCTGTATCCTCATTTACAGGTCGCTGAGCCTGCGCTGGTGTAAGCAGGCTATATATGAGGAGCTGTTGATAATTTTCATGCTTTAGATAGATTGTAAAGAGGTATACTGTCGCCGAGTGCTGCTAGAACCCTATTGTCTGCGTGACTCCAGCATTAATTTAGCGGTCACCTGACCCTGGCGCTGCCCACCCTACATACTCTCTTGTGATGGCGTTTCCGCTATACCATCTGCTTGCATTTCTGATTTCAGCAGCCGTTGTCCTATTGCTGACTCCCCTCGTTAGAAAAGCAGGGTTAGCCAGCGGCAGAGTTGACATCCCATGCGCTAGAAAAGTCCACAGCCAGCCAATGGTCAGGCTGGGGGGCGTTTCGATTTTCTTTGGTGTGTTGATTGCCCTGCTGCTGGTGTGGGCCTCCGGCGGGTTTACTGGCGCTGACGGTGAGCCGTTAGACCGGGTGGCTGATTATTCGGTCTGGGGGGTAACGATAGGCGGTTTGGCCTTTTTCCTGATCGGTCTGATTGATGACTTGTTCGGGCTTTCGGCGATTAGTCGGCTGATTATGCAGGCGGCGATCGCCTCAATCGCCTGGTATGTCGGCGTCGATATTCACTTTTTAACGCTGCCCTTTTTGGGCCTGACGCAGCTGCCCGACTGGATCAGCCTGATTGTGACCATCTTTTGGCTGGTCGGCATGGCCAATGCCATTAACTGGATAGACGGGCTAGACGGGTTAGCAGCGGGTGTATCGGGCATTGCAGCGGTTGTGATGATGGTCGTGAGCATGTATATGGGTCAGCCTGCCGCTGCCCTGATTGCGGCTGCTTTGGCCGGTGGATCACTGGCCTTTTTACGCTACAACTTCAATCCAGCGCAAATTTTTATGGGCGATGGCGGGGCGTATTTCCTTGGTTTCACCCTGGCTGGCGTCGGTGTGATTGGGCTGGTAAAAAGCGTCGGCGCAGTGGCGGTGATTTTGCCTTCGCTCACGTTAGCTGTGCCGATATTGGATATGTCGACAGTTATTTTGCTGCGGCTGCGCCGGGGGCTTTCCCCCTTTGTTGCCGATAAGCGTCACCTCCACCATCGTCTGCTGAATGCTGGGTTCTCCCATCGCTTCACTGTTTTATTTATCTACGCACTAGCGCTGTGGGTGGGTAGCTTGGCAATGGCCTTTGCCGGACTGCGAGCGGGTGTTCCTTTTGTGCTGGCCTCTACCGCGCTCCTGAGCTACACCGGTTGGCGAGCCGTCCGTCACGCTAGATAGAAAGTCAATACGGATAGCGGTAGGGTCGAATGAGCTTGTCAGCCCGATAGATAAAAAAGGTTTGCGTCGTGACATTGCCCCGACGAGTCGTGAGCTGAAGTAGAGGGGTTACAGATTGGAAGTAGGGCGCGATCGCTTGCTGAGAATCGGTAAGGCTAATCAGTAGCGCGTCTTTGCCTAGCCAGTCTGAAGGGTTAAACCAAAAAGCATGGCCTCTAGGGTCAGGGGTGAAGCTAGTGACGACCCGGTAGACGGATGGCGGCAGCGCCATCGCAATGTATCCACTGAGCCAAAGGTCATCGGTCACAATGAAGTCGGCGGTGGCGATCGCCCGCTCAAATTCAGCCGACTGCGCAAACTGCCGCCGGAGTTGCTGTGTATCAATCAGCGCGGTTGAAGGATCTTGCTGGGGAGAGATCAGGCCGCCAGTGATCGCATATCTCCCCGATTTTTGCAGCGTCCCCAGCGTGATATGGGTGAGCACAAACAGCAGCAGGGTGCCCACCGCTAATCCGGTGCCTTTCAGCCAGCGACGTACTTCTGGCAGTTTCCAGTGAGCCGCCACCTGGCCCAGCAACAAAGTCAGCGTCCACAGCCCCGGCGCGGGCCAAGCCGGATAGATCTGCGTCCATCCGCCTAGCAGCGTAAAGCCAGCAGCAACCGGCAATCCGCTCCAGAGGACAAACTGTACCTTGGATCGCTGATCCGCTTGCCGTGGCAGCGTAAACAGCGCCTTTACGCTAATCCACCAGAGCGGCAGACCCAGCGTTGGAAATAGAAACCCAACTTCGGCTAAAAGCACGCCTAGCAAATTCGTTAGAGAATAGCCGACAGACGCCGCTGCAAAGCGATCTGAAAGCTGGAACTGAAACGAGATCCATCCATGACGGCTATTCCAGTAAAAGACCGGCAGCAGGCACAGGCCAAACAACAGGAAGCTGAGCACTGTCCAACCAGATCTCAAGGCGCAGCGATGGCGGGAACTGTTCAGGCAAAAGCACACCAGCGCCAGCCCGAGCAAAAAGCCGTGGTATTTGCTCAAACAGACCAGTCCAACCATCAGCCCAATCAGGGCAAGCCGGGCGGTAGGCCGGTAGGGGCTATGGGGGAAAAATTCTTGAGCACACAGGTATAGAGTGGCACTCCAAAAGAAAATAAGCGCGTTATCGGGCGCGGTCAGAGTGCCAAAGGTGAGGAAAAAGAGAGGACACAGGGAAGCGATCACACAGCTCAACCACCCCGCCCGCTCGCCAAACAGCCACCGCCCCGTTGCATACAGTAGCCACAAACTCCCAGTAAAGAGTCCTAACGCGCCGAGCCGAATCGTCAGCGGTGAGACCACACCCGTCAGCCAAACGCCCGCGCCCGTCGTCAAGGCTACCGCTAGCGGATGGTCGAAGTAGCTCCAATCTAAATGCTGGGTATAGAGAAAATAATAGGCTTCATCAAACCCAGGCGGCAGAAAATAAGCAATCAGGCCGCGGAATAGCAGCCCGCCGCCCAGCAGCCATCTGAGGCGATCGCGCATCTCTTCAGTCCCTTTTTTACAGGTGCTCATAATAAGATGGAGACAGCCCTCTACCTCAGGCAATTATGCTGGCCCTACCGCTAGCGACTGCAATTACAAACATCTCCTATGAATAAAAGCGCCGAAATTATCTGCATTGGCACTGAGCTACTGCTCGGCGACATCTTGAATGGGAATGCCCGCTATTTGGCCCGGCAGCTCGCTAGCCTCGGCATCGCTCATCACTATCAAACGGTGGTCGGCGACAATCCGTTGCGAATTCAGCGAGCCGTGGCGATCGCCTGCGAACGCGCCCGCCTGATCATTTTTACCGGTGGCCTTGGCCCTACCCCCGACGACCTGACCATCGCAACGCTAGCCGATTTCTTTGACGTACCCCTCGCTGAGCGCCCGGAACTCATCGCCGATTTGGAGACGAAATTTGCCAGTCGAGGCCGTACCCTCCAGGCCAGCAGCCGTCGTCAGTCCCAGCTACCCGAGGGCGCAGATATTTTGCCCAATCCCACTGGCACAGCCCCCGGCGTGATCTGGCAGCCGCGAACCGGACTGACGGTGATGACCTTTCCAGGCGTCCCGTCGGAAATGAAAGCCATGTGGCAGGCGACCGCCGGGCCCTATTTGCGGGCAAACGGCTGGGTAGATGGCGTGATTCACAGCCAGACGCTGAAGTTTTGGGGCATTGGCGAATCGACGCTGGCAGATCAGGTGCAGCCTTTGCTGGCGCTGGCAAATCCGACAGTGGCTCCCTATGCCGGAGAAGGTGAGGTGAAGCTGCGGGTGACGGCCAGGGCGGACTCGGTAGAAGCGGCGAATGAATTGATTGCGCCTGTCGCTACCAAGATTCGAACCATCGGCGGCGCTCACTACTATGGTCAGGATGACGATACGTTAGCGGTGGTCGTAGGACGGCTGCTGAGCGAGCAGTCGGAAACCCTCAGCGTTGCCGAATCTTGCACAGGCGGTGGCCTGGGTCAACTGCTGACCGCCGTGCCGGGTAGCTCCAGCTACTTTCGGGGCGGCATCATTTCCTACGACAATCGCGTTAAAGAACAGCTGCTAGACGTAGATTCGCAGATACTCGCTCGCAAAGGAGCCGTCAGCCCTGAAGTAGCAGAAGCAATGGCCGTGGGTGTCCGCAACCAGATCGGCACAGACTGGGGGATCAGCATTACTGGGATCGCTGGGCCAGGCGGAGGTAGCACCGAAAAGCCAGTGGGTCTGGTATACATCGGCGTTGCGTCAGCAGCGGGCAGTCGCGCTGAAAAGTATTTATTTGGGGCCGATCAGCCCCGGTCTCAGATCCGCCAGCGGAGTGCGATGACCGCTTTAAACTTGCTGCGCATTGAGCTGTCCAAGTGAGGTGCCGAAGCTGAGAGGCTTTCGGGGATCGCAGCGAGCATCATCCTATATTTCACTGATATCAACGCGGGTTTATATATCTAAAGAAATACGGGAGATTATGCAAATTCTTCCGTTGTCGACCTTGATCATTCCGGACGATTGGTTATTATAAGTACATAACTCGGTCGCCTTCACTATATTTTGATCGCGAAGGATTACATTCTCTTCTGGCTGTGATTCAAATCATGTCAGAGCAGATTACTTGACGAATATGAGAGGGAGCAATCTAGCTCATGGATTACATCGATAAGGCTCTAGAAAAGCTCAGAGAGTGGGTCGACAAAGTCATGGATGCATTGTTTGGGCCTCAGACACAGCCTGAGCATGAGCCGATCCCCATTCCGGTAGATGATCGTAACAGCCGTCGCCGCTAGTCGGTAAGTAGATAACCGGCAGTATGCTGAGCATTCTGGTTCTGAATGGGCCAAACTTAAACATGCTGGGAAAGCGAGAGCCAAAAGTATATGGTTCGCGATCGCTGGAGGGCATTAGCGAGGTACTCGTTCAGGTAGCGGATTCCTTGAAGGTTGAGCTTACGTTTTTCCAGTCTAATCACGAAGGTGCCCTGGTGGACGAGATTCAAGCAGCTTTGAATCTTCATCAGGGCATTTTGATCAATCCAGGTGCCTACACGCATACGAGTGTCGCCATTCGCGATGCGATCACCGCCGTTGCCATCCCCACTGTAGAAGTCCATCTGAGCAATATTCATCAGCGAGAAACCTTTCGTCACCACTCATATATCGCGCCGGTTGCCGTCGGTCAAATCAGCGGCTTCGGGGCAGACAGCTATCGCTTAGGACTGGAAGGATTAGTCGCTTACTTGCGTCAGCCAGCGAACTAGCGCATCTAGATAGGCTCCCCCTCCCCCCCGTTCTCCAGAGTTTTGTCAATTGGCCTCTGCCCCCCCACCTAGAGCAACGATTAAGTTTTTGCAGACGCCGACCTCTGACGCTTGGGTCGAGCAGGCGATCGCCCATATGGACACCATCCTGCTCGACCACGCTCAGTGTGAGCGCAAGGCGGCAGGCACCGCGATTCAGATGATGTCGCGCTATCCTTCGAGCGAAAAGCTGGTGAAGGAATTGATTGCGATCGCTCAAGAGGAACTCAGCCACTACGAACAGGTCAACCAGTGGTTGGAAAAACGCGGCATTCCCCTCCAATCTGTATCGCCACCGCCCTACGGCGCAGGACTGAAAAAATGCGTGCGCCGAAACGAACCGGCGCGCATGTTGGATCTGCTCCTGGTATCGGCGCTGATAGAAGCCCGCAGTCATGAGCGGCTTGGGCTGCTTGGGGAGCACTGTCCGGATCCCCATCTCGCCAAATTCTACCGTTCGCTGATGGCCTCAGAAGCTCGGCACTACGGCAGCTACTGGCTACTGGCAACGACATACTTTGACACCGAGTTAGTCAATCAGCGGCTGGCTGAACTGGCCGAAGAGGAAAGTGAATTGCTGAGTACGCTGCATC
>JBARVU010000063.1:0-15434 GCA_049646425.1 Phormidesmis sp.
ATCTCGAAGAAGTGGAACAGGCCGATTAAGAATTGGCGCGCAGCTCTGTCACATTTTGCTATCCTGTTTCCAGAACGCTTTTCCGCTTAAGAAAAAAGCGCTTACACAAAATTCAGATCACTCTCGCGGCACTAGCAGCGCTGCTACCACAATGGCAAATACCGTTGCAGGTGACAGCGTAATTAAGTTTTTGTCAAGCTTGCTCGGATTTTTATCAGGCTCACTCATTTCACAAAAGGGGTCAAAGCTGCCCCGCCAACGCTTCACTAAAGGTGGAGTAAGGCTTTACTCCGACCAGGGTATCTACCAGTTCACCGTCTTTAAACAGCATCACCGCCGGAATGCTCTTAATCCCAAATCGCTGCGCCACCGCTTTGTTAGAGTCCAGATCCAGCTTCGATACCGTTGCTCTGCCTTCGTACTCTTCAGCAAGCTGATCCATCAGCGGCGCCACCAGCTTACAGGGGCCACACCAGCTCGCCGTACAGTCCACGACTACCACAGACTCGTCCTTGATCAGGGCGTCGAACTCGGCTTCATCTTTAACGTATTCTGCGGCCATGCTTTAGCTGCTCCCAGCAAAAAATTAACAAACTATCTGTATACAGATCTCGTTAAATGATACACCCGTGCTCAGCAGCCCAACGGCAAACCCCACACACTTGTAATACTTCAGCACCTTTTCCGGCCGTTCGTGAATAGCCGCGTTTAGCGTCTGCTGCGACCAGGGGCGCCCCTAACCATTTACCAACTCATAGTCCTCACGCGCCGCTCTGACACCGGCTTCTACCATCAAGCTCAGATCGCAGCCATACTCACCCGCGCAGCTAAAAGATCCTAGCTCTAGCACGTATAGCTCGCCTGCCGACTCGCAGATATCGACCGTATACAGCAGCTCTGGATACCAGCCCACCTGCTTCAATACCGCCGCCAGATAGTCTGCCAAATAACCCCCTTGAATTCTCTGATCGACCCGCTCTTCGCCGATCAGATAAAGCGAGCCGGTAATAATCTCATCTTTGTAAACGAAAAATCTCCACTCTCGGACGATGGGCTGTGGCTTACTCACGACGACCAGCGTCGTTTTCTCTCGCTTAAGCTCACTTTCTAAAGACTGCAGCGTGTCGAGAATTCGTAGATCAAAGATCCCGGCCCGGAACAGCTTCATATTGCTGTCTGGTTTGATGAAAAGCTCGCCACTAGCGCCGAAGTAGTCCAGAATTTCTGCCTTTCTTCTCACTAACTCGCCCAGCGGCAAAATAAAATACTGATGATTCAGCAGATGCCGACCGAAATGCGCATAGTAAGTCGTACAGCAAAGAGTCTTCTCATTCATGTAGGCACCAGGAATCCAAGAAGTTCGCAAGACATCTCGCCCTAAGCCCAGCGATCCTCTAAATAGAACACACGCTTGATCTGGAAAGTATCTGTTCGCCTCACTCGGTCGGAAGTCTAGATACTTCACCTCCTTGTAAAGGCAGTTCTGTTGCCTCAATGCCTCCAGAAACTCTGCATCTGCATCAAAGAGATGTCTTTCAATCAGCCAACTTACTTCTGTCATCGCTATTCACCATCCATGTCATCGCTTTTCAGTCCTTCAACAAAGCGACAATGTCATTTGGAGCGATCAGGCAATAGCGATGATTGTGCTGGTGCAACGGTGTAAGTATGCATTCGTGTAAACTCTAGGGCAGCGTAGAAAATAAAGCACCTCACCGGGATGAACTGGATTACAACTTATCTTCATTCATGTCAGCGACCTAATAATAATCTACTACTTCTACATCTAGCGCATTGCCCTCTCGCCATTCAAAACAAATCCGCTTTCTGAGAGGGCGCTGAGTACCGTCTGTGAAACACTCACAGCAACCCCTCAGCCAGTCTCAGCGAGCCCTTAATTGCGCCTCAGCTAGCGCCTCTGTGCAGATGGCATTCTTAGGTCAGTGAAGCAAACACATTGTACTTCCAAGGAGTCACCTATTATGAAACGCCAATTCTTCGCCGCTCTCTTTCTCACTGCTGCAACGGTTGCTTTAGCGCCAGTTGCCAACGCTGCTGAGGCCAAAGCGATTGAAAGCATCCAATCTACCCGCTTAGATCGTTTAGATACCCAAACCAAAGCTGTCGAAGACATTCAAGCGGTGCGTCTAGACCACCTGAATACCCAGACCAAAGCCATCGACAATATTCAAGCCACTCGTTTAGACCGTCTGAACACGCAAACTAAAGCTGTTGTTCGCTAAGCGTCAGCTTTCCCCGTTTTCAGTTTGGCGCATGAGTAGATAGCTCATGCGCCAAACATGTCTAACTGCTCTTCGGGGCGTTCTTTGACCTGCTGCTTAGGCGGTCTTCGCTGCTTCCTGTCACCCGCAGCCCCGCTCTCCTGCGGCTGTCGCAACCCCACTGCAATCGTGCTGTTTTGCTCGATTTGGCTCATGACTTGCTTGGCCCGGCTGATCACCGAAGGCGGTAGCCCTGCCAGGCGACCGGCTTCAATGCCATAGGACTTGTCAGCCCCTCCCGGTCGTACCTGATGCAAAAAGATAATCTGATCGGGCATTTCCTTGACGGTGACCTGATAGTTCTCGACATTGGAGAGCAGAGAGGCCAGCTCATTGAGTTCGTGGTAGTGCGTCGCAAAAATAGTCCGCGCGCCGATCTCGGTTGCCAAATGTTCGGCCACTGCCCAGGCAATGGAGAGGCCGTCGAAGGTGGCAGTGCCGCGACCGATTTCATCGAGCAGGACGAGTGACTGAGGGGTAGCGTGGTTGAGAATGTTGGCAGTTTCATTCATTTCTACCATGAACGTGGACTGACCGGTGGCCAGGTCGTCGACCGCCCCCACGCGGGTAAAGATGCGATCGCACAGTCCCAACATCGCCGATTTACTCGGCACAAAGCTCCCGACCTGCGCCATTAGCTGAATCAGCCCCACCTGCCGCAGGTAACAGCTCTTCCCGCTGGCATTTGGGCCAGTGAGAATGATCAAGTCCGGCGTCAGCCGATCAGTCTCGTCTTCAAAATCGCCGGTAACACTGCCCAAGCCCGTGTCATTCGGGACAAAAAAGCCCGCTGGCAACGACTGCTCCACCACCGGATGGCGACCGTCTTCCACGAAAACTGGGCGACCCAAAACCATCTGCGGACGGCAATAGCCCTGGTAAATTGCCACTTCGGCCAGCGCTGCCAAAACGTCTGCTGCCGCCACGGCTGAGGCCACCTGACGGATCAGAGCCGCTTGTTGACCAACCTGCTCACGTAGATGGATAAACAGGCTGTATTCCAGGTCGTGAATTTCCCCATTGGTGGTAAACAGGCGCGCTTCGCACTCTTTCAGCTCAGGGGTGATGTAGCGCTCCTCGTTCGTCAGCGTTTGCTTGCGAATGTAGTCGTCTGGGGCCTGTGCGGCTTTGCTGCGCGAGATGCTGATGTAGTAGCCAAACGCCTTGGTGTAGCCGACTTTGAGGTTGGAGATGCCGCTGCGGCTGCGTTCTGTTGTCTCTAGATTGGCAATCCACTGCTGGTCGGCGCTGACCTGCTGCCGCAGTCGGTCGAGCTGAGGATGAATGCCGTCTCGAATCAGGTTGCCTTCGGTCAGGTAGAGCGGCGGACTCTCGACCAGGTGCGATCGCAACACATCGCCCAGTTCCACCAGTGCTGGCGGCACCGACTGCAGCTTGACCAGATACGGAGAACTGGCGTGACCCATCAGCGCCGCTAAGTCAGGCAGCTTGGCAAATGAATCGGCGATCGCCACCAAATCTCTGCCATTCGCGGTGCCCGACCCGGCCCGTCCAGCCAGCCGCTCCAGGTCATAGATCTGCTTGAGGATCTGCTGCAGCTGCTGCCGTAAGCCACCGTTGGTGACCAGCTCTTCGACGGTGTCCTGCCTGGCCTCAATCCCCTGTAGGCTTAGCAGCGGCTGTAAGAGCCAGCGGCGCAAAGCCCGTCCGCCCATCGACGTTACGGTCTTGTCGAGCGCCCACAGCAGCGACCCGTGAAAAATACCGTCCCGACAGGTCTGCGTAATTTCTAGATTGCGGCGGGTTTGATAGTCGATCACCAAATACTCGGTGATGGCATAGGTCGAGAGATTTTGTAGGGGAGCCAGCGTTGTTTTTTGAGTGTCTTCTAGATAGTCCAGCAGGCCGCCTGCGGCCCGAGTCGCTAAAGAGAGATGGGCGCAGCCAAAGCCTTCGAGCGATCGCACTTTGAAACTCTCCAGCAGCCGCTGCTGCGCTTCTACCTTGGTAAAGGGCATCTGCGTGCGAAAGGTATAGCAAAACTGAGCGGGCAGACAGTCCGGTAGCCGCTCAGACTTTTCTCCGGGCCTCAGCAGCGCCCCCAGATCCGGCGCGTTCGTCGGGACCAATACTTCCGCTGGCTGAAGCCGCATCAGCTCCTGAGCCAGCTCGCTTAGATCAGTCGATTGCGTCGTCAGAAATTCACCGGTCGAGACATCGGCATGGGCCAGCCCCCAGTGCTCTCCGGCAATCACCACCGCCGCCAAAAAGTTGTTGCGCCGGGCCGCCAGCATCCCTGCTTCGATCACCGTGCCGGGCGTAATGATCCGGGTGACCTCGCGCTTGACCAGTCCCACCGCCTGGGCCGGATCTTCGACCTGATCGCAAATGGCGACGGCATAGCCCTTTTCAACAAGCTGCGTACAGTAGCGCTCTAGCGCATGGTGAGGAATGCCCGAGAGCGGTACTCGGCCAATATTTTTACCAGCGTCCTTACTGGTGAGCACCAGCTCCAGCTCACGCGCAATCGTAATCGCATCCTGGAAAAAGGTTTCATAAAAGTCACCGACCCGGTACATCAGCAGCGCGTAGGGATGGCGATCTTTAACCTCCGCATAGTGACGCATCATCGGCGTCATCTCTTCCCGACTGACCTCGCGATAATCGGCATAGCGCACGGTATGCTTAGCTAGCCGTTCGGGAACACCATAATTATTTAGCTGGGCAGAGGAGTGCTCCGCAGCTTTGGCGGTAATCTTTGAGGCAGTCATAGACGCGGGGGATAGGAGCAGTCTTCATATTTTAGGCGTTTATGGAAGGGCTGCGGCAAAGCTTCAGCCGTCTGTTTTAAGCCACCGCTAAGGATCACAACTCATGTTGATTAACAATCGATATCAGGTAATCAGTCCGCTGGGAGAAGGGGGATTTGGCCATGCCTATTTGGCAGAAGATATTCAAATGCCCTCCCGGCGGCGATGCGTGCTCAAACAGCTTAAGCCAGTAACCACCAGTCCGGATGCGTATCAGGTGGTACAGGCCCGGTTTCAGCGAGAGGCTGCAATCCTAGAGAAGCTGGGCGAAGACCATAAGCAAATCCCCCGGCTGTACGCCTACTTCAGCGAAGATCAGCAGTTTTATCTGGTGCAGGAGTGGGTTGAAGGAGAAACGCTAGAGGCCATTGTCTCGGCGCAAGGGCCGCTGAGCGAAGCGATGGTGAAGTCGATTTTGGTGGACTTACTGCCTGCGCTGGACTTTATCCACAGTCAGGGAATCATTCACCGCGATATCAAGCCGGACAACATCATGCTGCGCTCGGGTGACCAGGGGCCGCAGCCAGTGCTGATTGATTTTGGCGCGGTGCGAGAGACGATGGGCACCGTGTTTAACAGTCGTCAGCAGCCGGTCAGTTCGATTGTGATTGGCACACCGGGCTACATGGCGTCTGAGCAGGCGGCAGGCCGACCGCTGCCCTCTAGCGATCTGTACAGCCTGGGGCTGACGGCAATTTTTCTGCTGACGGGCCGCACCCCGCAAACGCTGGAGTCCGATCCGCGCTCAGGCGAGATTTTGTGGCGGCAGACAGCGGGGCATGT
Organism: Phormidesmis sp.; assembly: GCA_049646425.1. Classification (GTDB taxonomy): domain Bacteria; phylum Cyanobacteriota; class Cyanobacteriia; order Phormidesmidales; family Phormidesmidaceae; genus Phormidesmis. Next base: position 5,837 of record JBARVU010000063.1, read on the forward strand.
GAGCGCCGGGCTGGTGGAGGTGATTGACCAGGCGGTGCGATCGCATCCCCGCGATCGCTACAGCAGTGCCAGTCAGATGCGCGCCGCCCTGTTGACCTTGCCGGGGGCTGGGCCGACCCCTAGCCAAATGCCTCAATTTGTAGCGCGTCAGTCAGCCGGTGGTTTGTCTGCTGTGCCTGCGATCACGCCACCTGCCGCCAGCACGTTCAAAACAGTGGCGGTGGCCCCTGCGGCCCAGTCGGATACTGCTGGGGTGGATTTACAGGCTGCACCGCGATCACACCCCAACCGCCCTACCGATACGGTTGTTGCCAGCCCGAATGAGCGACCCGCGCGATCACCCGTCCGCTCGCCGTTAATAATTGGCTTGGCGGTGGCGGCTGTGGCGGCGGCGACGGTCAGCGGTGGCCTGTTGCTGAAGCCCGCTGACGATGCGACGGTGCAGCCGGTAGACCAGCCGTCATCCTCTGATCTGACGCCGACTGACAGAGAAGCGGACGAAACGGATGAAGCGCAGTTACCTGACCAAACAGAGCCATCACCCTCATCTGATCCCTCATCTGACGAAGAGAATGCTGACCGCCCGGTGCCCGCTGACGATCTCCCTGCGGATGTGCAGACGGCAGGCCAGCAGGTGACGCTGCGTAGCTCCAAGGGGGGACAGATAAATCTGTATGAGCGGCCTTCGTTCGCAGCGTCATCATCGGGTTCTATTGGGAGTGGCGATCGCGTCACCGTTTTACAGCAGGCGACGGGCGATGATGGCAACAGCTGGTATCTAGCCCGCTCGGCATCAGGCGCTGAAGGCTGGGTGTCTCAGGCTTATGCCGGCAGCGGCAGCAGCCCCGCCCCGCCTGCCCCGTCCTCGCCCCGCCCATCTCCTGCGCCTGCTCAGCCCCAGTCCGCTCAGCCCCAGTCTGCCCGGCCCCAGTCTCCCCAGCTCGTGGGCGGCGCTGCCGGTACGCAGGTAGATGTGTATTCGGAGCCTTCTTATGCGGCTAGCTCACCGCACTATGGGCTGGTGGGCGATCGCATCACCGTCCTCAACAGCGCTCAAGGGGACGATGGCCGCACCTGGCTGCAGGTTCGCTTTGAGTCGGGAGCGGTGGGCTGGGTGAGCTCAGACTTCGTACAAACGCCGTGACAACATTCAGCGACACCAGACAATCCTCGCTGACTTGTTTACGATACAGGTAAGCTAGTCAAGTATTTGTCCGTGGTCAGACCTGAGCGGTTGGCTGCGGACGGCTAGCGTGATCGCGTCATTACGGAGTCATAAATTCATGGGGGATACGGCTTTGGGTAGCTTCGGCGCAGCAGGGCTGGAACTGAGTCTGATTGTGCTGTTGAGCGTGGTTGTGCTGTTGAGCGTGGTTGTGAGCGCGATCGCTTTTCGTTTCGCCCCAGGGTTGTTTCAGGCGATGTTCGAGCGCTTGGAGTGGTCACAGGCAATCTATACAGAGGTGATCGAACCGTATCAGAACCTGCTTGGGATCACCGTCGGCTTAACTACCGTCGATTTGCTGGTATCGGGCTTACTGCCCGCAGCGAAGGGTTACTCGCTGATCGATATTCCGCTGAGCCTGATCGTGGCAGTGCTTGTCATCTGGCTGATCTTCAATCTGTCGAAGCTGTTTTTTGATGCGTATCTGCTCAATGCCGCTGTTCGAGAAGGTAGAAAGGTCAACAGCGAGATTTTGATTTTGGGCAAAGTCATCACCATCGGCGGTGGCATTGTTATCGTCGTCATTGCGTTTGGCCAAACGCACCAAATCAACGTCGTGGGGCTGGTGGCGAGCTTAGGCGTCGGTGGACTGGCGATCGCGTTTGCCGCTCAAAAAACGCTGGAGCAAATTCTCGGTAGCATTGTCATCTACATTGACAGGCCGTTTGTGATCGACGACTACATCGGCCTGCCCGATGGCACCTTTGGCCAGGTGGAATCGATTGGTCTGCGCTCTACCAAAATTCGCACCTCCGGTAAGGGGACGCTGGTGGTTGCGCCCAACAACATGCTGACGCAAATCACTATCGAAAACTTCACAGGCGCTAAGAAGGTCATGTCGATCATCTACCTACGGTTTTATCGGGAGATAGCCAATGACGAAAAAGCGTTGATCCGCCAGGTGATCTTGGAAAGTACGCAAGGCATTTTTGGCATCGACTCGCGCAGTACCGACATTGCCTTTATGGAATCTGACCCAAAGCCTGAAAGCGACTCAGGCACGAGAGCGCAGGTGACCTTCTTTATTTTGGGCTCGGGCGAAGTCTCGATGGAATTGCGCAGTCAGCTGTTAGATATTGCCAGTCGCAACGTGGCCCAAAAGCTCAAAGAGTTTGGCCTGTCATTCGATATTGAGTCGCAAAGGGTGAATGTTGCTTCTCCTATTACTATCTAGGTGAACGCTCGGTGAGCGCAACCGCCGACCGCTGCTGGCCCGCGCTCTCTGGGTGAGCCTATAGAAGAAACTGTTGGTCTTAAACCCCATCTATGGATAATTTTATTACAGCCCTACGAGAGATTTTTCAGTTTAATCAGGAAGCTCAAATCTCCTTAATTCGATTAGGGTTGCAGCTTGGGCTGTTTTTTATTTTCGTGCTGCTGTCTACGATTGTTGGCCGCTATACACCTGCAATGGTCAGGCTGACGCTGCGGCGGGTCGCCTCGGATCGGGTCTCTGATATTTATGTCAATTTTGTCAAGCCAATTGAGCCGCTTTTCCGAACCACCGGGACGCTAGTTCTGATCTCACTCAGTTTGTCTGTGCTGCAAGAGTACCAGGGCCTCTATGAGTTTCTGGGTTTTTTCGTCACGCTAGCAATGGTGATCAGCCTAGCCTGGTTAGCATCGCGGCTGTTTCGACAGTTTGTTCGCATCTACGGCATCGATCTGGTGCGTCGGTTCAACCTGGAAGTCGATGAGATGCTGCTGGTGGTTGAAACACTGATGAACGTTACCATTGGCATTGTGGCTGTTGTGGCGTTTGCCCAAAACCAGGGCGTGAGCCTGATCGGACTGCTGGCGGGAGTGGGGATTGGTGGCGCAGCGATCGCCTTTGCCGCCCAAAAAACGCTTGAGCAGCTGTTGGGTACGATTGTGCTCTATCTAGATCGGCCGTTTGTCCCAGGCGATCATATTCGAGTGGCACTCAATCCTCATGCAGACGATGTATATGGTCGAATTGAGTCGATTGGGCTGCGGTCTACCAAGCTGCGCACGGCGGCCAAGAGTACGGTGGTAATTGTCCCCAATTCGATTATGGCGAATATAGATATTGAGAACATCACGCGCGGTAAAAAGGTGATGGTACTGCTGTATCTCGACTTTGTCCGCAAGCTAGAAGAGAGAGAATATGCCCTGGTAGAGCAGGTGGTGAAAGCGAGCACCAATTCCTTGTTTGGCATCGACCCCGGCAGTACTAAGATTGGCTTATATGAGGTCGAGGATCGGCCCGGAACAAGGGCGCGGGTCACGTTCTTTATTTTGGGCTCCAGCGAGAATTCGATTCAGCTCCGCAAGCGCCTGTTGGAGCTAGCCAACGAGACTATCTCTAGAGAGCTATCAGACTACAATATCCAGTTCTCAATTGAGGATCCGACTATCTATGTTGACTCTCCAGTAACAATATAGATCTAGGGATCAGCATCCCCCATAGCACAGCTTTCTCGGCGAACTTACACCCTAATATCCCCTCCCCCCGGATTGTTTCGGCCTGTTGAAGACGATACGGTTGTCTTTGGTTTGGTGTTATTTAACTCGCGGGTTCCAACTATTCGATATGCAGATACTTAAACGGAAGCGTCTGAGTGAGGGGTTAGGCGTTTTACTGGCTAGCTGGGCGATCGCCAGCTGTTCGCCAACGCCGACAGAGACCAGCACCGCTGAAGCGCCAGCACAGTCTGGTTCTGCTGAGCAAATTGTGCTGGCAATTGGCGGAGAGAGTGAAGAGGGTTATGACCCGACCCTGGGCTGGGGCCGCTACGGCGCACCGCTGTTTCAGAGCACGTTGCTGAAACGCGATCAGGATTTGAACATTGTCAACGATCTAGCGACAGAGTACACCGTTAGTGAAGACGGTAAGACCTGGACGGTCACCATAAGAGAGGATGCGGTCTTTTCTGATGGGGAGCCATTGACTGCGGCGGATGTGGCCTACACCTTCAACCAAGCAGCCGAGAGCGGCGGGCTCACAGATGTTACCCAGCTAGAGCAGGCAACGGCTGTGGATGATACAACGGTTGAGCTAACGCTAAAGCAGCCCCAGAGCACCTTCGTCAATCGCCTGATCACGCTGGGCATTGTGCCCGAACATGCGCATGGAGAAGACTATGCCCGCAATCCGGTTGGCTCTGGCCCCTATAAGCTGGTGCAGTGGGATGAAGGTCAACAGCTTATTGTAGAAGCCAACCCTGACTACTATGGCGAGGCTCCTGGCATTCAGCGACTGGTGTTTTTGTTTGTGGAAGAAGATGGCGCGTTTGCAGCGGCGAAAGCTGGGCAGGCACAGGTCGCCGCCGTACCGCAGTCGCTGGCAGTGCAAACCATTGACGGGATGACGCTGCGCGATGTGGTTAGCGTAGACAATCGCGGGCTGATGTTTCCCTACCTGCCGGCCAACAGCAAGCAGACGCCCGATGGTGATCCGATTGGCAATGATGTCACGGCTGACCTGGCGATTCGGCAGGCGGTGAACTATGCGATTGATCGGCAGGCGCTAGTCGATGGCATTTTAGAAGGTTATGGTTCACCTGCCTATGGCCCGGTCAGTGGTCTGGCCTGGGAAGAGGCTGATGCCAACATTGAAGATGCTCAACCCGAGAAGGCGGAAGAGATTTTGGCTGAGGGCGGCTGGGCCGATAGTGACGGGGATGGCATTGTTGAAAAAGATGGGCTAAAGGCTGAATTTACGATTCTCTACAAGGCTGACGACAGCATTCGGCAGGCGCTGGCGCTGGCGTCCGCTGAAATGCTCAAGCCTATCGGCATCTCTGCGAATGTGGAAGGGAAAAGTTGGGACGATATTGAGCCGCTGATGCACAGCAATGTGGTGGTGTTTGGCTGGGGCAGTCATGACCAAACAGAAATGTACAACCTGTATCATTCTCAGTCGGCGCAGGGAGACTATAACAACGCGGGCTACTACGCAGATGCTGCCATTGACAGCACGCTGGACTTGGCTATGGGCGCACCTTCGGAAGCGGAGGCTGTGACGTATTGGAAGGCGGCTCAGTGGGATGGCAACGAGGGCGTAACCACTAAAGGGGACGCGGCCTGGGCCTGGCTGGTGAATTTAGACCATACCTATTTTGTCGATGAGTGCTTAGATATTGGTAAATCGCAGGTAGAACCGCACGGTCACGGCTGGCCGATTACGGCGAATATCGCTGAGTGGCAGTGGACATGCGAGTAGGTGCGATCGCAAAATTCGCCGCGCAAAAGCTGCTGCGCTTAGGACTGTTGCTGATGGCGGTGGCTGTTTTCACCTTCGTGCTGCTGAGCCTGTCGCCGATTGACCCGGTGCAGGCTTACATTGGCGCAGACATGATGCAGATTAGTGCCGACCAGCAGGCGCTGATTGCCGAACGCTGGGGACTCGATCAGCCAATGGGCAGCCGTTTTCTCGACTGGTTGGGGCAGCTTGTGCAGGGGAATTTAGGCACGTCGCTGGTGTTCAATCAGCCGGTGAGCGCGGTGATTGCTTCGCGGTTTCAGGCGTCTTTGCAAATGCTGGCGATCGCCTGGTTCCTCTCAGGCTTTCTCGGTCTAGCCCTGGGCATCCTCGCAGGCGCACAAGAAGGCCACTGGACAGATCGGCTGGTCCGCCTTTACGCTTATACCCTGGCCTCTTCCCCGACGTTTTGGGTGGCGCTACTGCTGCTGATTGTCTTTGCGGTTTCTTTCAAAATAGCGCCTATCTGCTGCGCCGCGCCGCCGGGTGTGCTCTCACAAAATGTCACCTTTTGGCAGCACCTGCACCACTTACTGCTGCCCGCTGTTGCCCTCAGCATTATCGGCATCGCCAACATCGCTTTACACACCCGCCAAAAGCTTATAGACGTGCTCCACAGCGACTACGTGCTCTTTGCTAGGGCTCAGGGAGAAAGCCTGTGGAACATTGTGCGCTATCACGGCTTTCGCAATATTCTCTTACCGGCGATTACCCTACAGTTTGCTTCCCTGAGCGAGCTGTTTGGCGGGTCGGTGCTGGTCGAGCAGGTGTTTGCCTATCCGGGACTCGGTGAAGCCACGGTGCAGGCTGCGCTTCGGAGCGATATTCCGCTGCTGGTCGGGATCGTATTCTTTAGCGCACTGTTTGTCTATACCGGCAATACCCTGGCAGATTTGGCCTATCCGATTATCGATCCGCGCATTCGGTTAGGAGGCCAGTAAAAAGATGACCGTAACTGCTAATTCACCTCAAACACGCTGGCAAAACAACAGGCGGCAACAAACCTTAGGGGCCATTGTCATCGGCACGGTTTTTCTGTTGGGAATTATCGTTAGCCCCTGGTTTTTGGGAGAGTCGGGGCTGAGTACTGTGCTTACCCAGCGCAACCAGCCGCCTTCGGTCGCGCATCTCTTTGGGACTGACTGGCTCGGACGAGATATGTTGAGGCGATCGCTCCATGGCCTCTCCTTGAGCCTGCGAGTCGGACTCCTGGCCGCTAGCGTCAGCGCTCTGATTGGCACCGGGCTCGGACTTGCTGCCGGCACCTTTGGCGGCTGGGTGGATGCGGTGATTATCTGGATTGTCGATGTCTTTTTCAGCCTGCCTCATCTGGTGCTGCTGATATTAATCGCTTTTGCGGTGGGCGGTGGCACCAAAGGGGTGATTATCGCCGTGGCGCTGACGCACTGGACAAGTTTAGCGCGGGTGATTCGAGCAGAAGTCCTGCAAACGAACAGCGCTGAGTATGTGCAGTTATCTCGTCGCCTGGGCAAATCATCGCTCTGGATTGCGCGGCATCATATGGTGCCGCACATTGTGCCACAGCTGTTAGTCGGCCTGATTCTGTTGTTTCCTCACGCGATTTTGCACGAGGCGGCGCTATCTTTTATTGGCATCGGTCTATCGCCTCACTTACCGGCAATTGGTATTATCTTAGCGGAGTCGATGCGTCACCTTTCTACTGGCTACTGGTGGCTGGGCGTCATGCCGGGACTGCTCCTACTGCTCTCAGTGAAAGCCTTTGACTGGCTCGGTGAGAATTTGCGATCGCTCCTCGACCCCAAAACCAGCCAGGGATAATCATGCTCTCCATTGCGAACTTAGGCGTCACCTTTACCCAGTACGACCAGGGCCTTCGCCGCAAACAGCTTACAGTCATGACAGAGCTGGATTTAGACGTGCAGGCCGGTGAAGTGGTGGCCGTTGTCGGCGCTAGCGGCTCAGGCAAAAGTCTCCTGGCGCACGCGCTGCTGGGAATTTTGCCAGAAAACGCCACTATTACTGGCGAGATGCGGTTTCAAGGCGAGCGGCTCACGCCCGAACGCTGCCGGTCGCTGCGCGGCAAGGCAATCGCCCTGATCCCTCAGTCGGTCGCCTATCTAGACCCGCTGATGACCGTAGGGGGGCAGGTGAAGCGGGTAGCGCAGCTAGCGGGACGTTCTCAATCACAGGCGCGGGCCGATGTCGATAAAACCTTTGCTCGCTATGACTTACCAGCCGCCACGAGAGATCGCTACCCCTTTCAGCTCTCGGGCGGTATGGCCCGGCGGGTGCTCGTTTCTACCGCAGTGGTGACTCAGGCTCAGCTCGTCATTGCCGATGAACCGACGCCGGGGCTACATCCCGACGTGGTGAGAGAAACCCTCAGCCACTTGCGAGAGCTTGCTTTAGAGGGACGGGGCGTCATTTTGATCACGCACGATATTGAAGCGGCTTTGCAGATTGCCGACCGGGTAGCGGTGTTTTACGCCGGAACCACAGCGGAGATTGCGGCTGCGCAAGATTTTTCTGAAGGCAATTTGCGACATCCCTATACGCAGGCGCTGTGGCGATCGCTCCCGCAAAATGACTTTGTCCCAGTACCGGGAAATCAGCCTAGCCCTGAGCAGTTGCCGCCAGGCTGTTTGTTTAGCGATCGCTGCCCTTGGGTGAGCGCGCTTTGCCGGGCTGAGCGGCCAGCATTAAGGAATTTGCGAGCAGGTTGGGTGAGGTGTGTTCATGCTGAAGGGTAACAACTTGTGGTTTCGCTATGGTGACCGCTCACCGTGGATTTTTCAAGACAGAAGCTTGACCGTAGCGCCTGGTGAAATTCTGGGGCTGATGGCTCCCTCGGGCTATGGGAAAACGACGCTGGGTAAGGTGCTTTCAGGCTATTTGCCAGCGATTAGAGGCTCGGTGAGCGTGAATGGGCGATCGCTGCCCCAAAAAGGATACTGCCCCGTGCAGCTCCTGTTCCAAAACCCTGAGCTATCGGTGAATCCGCGCTGGCGCATCCAGCAAATTTTACAGGAAGGCTATCCGCCTGATCCCGATCAGCTAGAAGCCTTTGGTATTCATCCTGGCTGGCTGAACCGATACCCGCATGAGCTCAGCGGTGGTGAATTGCAGCGAGTGGCGATCGCCCGCATTCTCAACCCCGCGACGCGCTATCTCATTGCCGATGAAATGACCGCCATGCTCGATGCCAATACCCAGGCGCTGATCTGGCAAATCGTGCTGAAGTTTGTCACCGATCAGCAGGTAGGGCTTGTCGTTATCAGTCACGATCAGCCTCTATTAAAAAGACTTTGTGATCGGATATTAGACTTAAAGGACCACTCAGTGCCTTCAGCCCTGCCTGCGATTTCTGCCAACGAATGTATAGCCCAGTGATTTCATGAAATCCCCTTCAACAGATCGTCATGCCCCATCAGCAGGTGACCCTTTGCACAGTCAGGACTGCAATCACAGCCATAGTGCCGCTCACGTTCATAGCGAAGCCTCCAAAAGGCAAATTATCAATCGCCTCTCTCGCATTGAAGGGCATCTGCGCGGCATCAAAACGATGATTGAAAGCGATCGCCCCTGCCCAGATGTTTTAATTCAGATCGCTGCTGTTCGAGGCGGATTAGATCGTGTCGCCCGAATAATTTTAGACGAGCACCTGAGTGAATGTATTACCAGGGCCGTCGACGATGGCAATATTGAAGCAGAGGTAGAGGCCCTAAAAGCTGCTCTCGACCGATTTATCTGAAAAAGTACTTTCTTTTACCTTATCTAATGGATTGAGAGATGCGGTCATGCTTTTGTCGCCTATGGCATTGATGCGCTGCGAGAGATAGTGACAGATGAAAGAGCAGCGCTAACGCTTTAGCTAGAGATTGAACTTAGATTAGCTCAATCGGGCCTGATAGTTTGGTCACACTCCGTTGGTCGAGACATCCGCTACGGCAAAGACGGTCGCCTGATTGTTGAAGGTAATGTTCCCCTGAAGGTGAGGGGCTCGCCTTCGTTGACTTCGCTGGCGACGGCGAGGCTGGTGATGGTGGGGGCGGTGTTGTCGACGCTGAGGGTTTGGGTTTGGCTGGTGGTGCCGCCATAGGGGTCGCTGACGATGAGGGTGACGGTGTAGTCGCCGTTGTCTGCGAAGGTACGGATGACGGTTTGGC
>JBARVU010000064.1:0-11490 GCA_049646425.1 Phormidesmis sp.
CTCCCCCCGCTCCCGCTCACCAGACCACTCCTCATGGTCGGCCACGGCACCCGCAACCCCAGAGGCCGTCAGGATCTAATTGACTTTGCCAATATTTACAGAGACCTCGATCCCTCCCGCCCAGTCATTCCCTGCTTTCTAGAGCTGACAGAGCCCAGTATCCAGGACGGTGTCGACCAGTGCGTCGCGCAGGGCTACACCGATATTTCGGTGCTACCAATATTGCTCTTCGCCGCTCGCCACAATAAGTTTGACGTGACCAATGAGTTAGACAAAGCAAAAGTCCGTCATCCGCAGGTGACCTTTCACTACGGTCGTCACTTTGGCATTACCCCGGCCATTTTCGACCTGTGGCAGGCTCGGCTGGCCCTGCTCGATGAGCCTGCCCAAAACCCGCACAGCATTGCGCGGGAAGACACCGTTCTGCTGTTTATCGGCAGAGGATCGAGCGATCCGGATGCCAACGGCGACGTGTACAAGTTGGCCCGCATGATGTGGGAAGGCAGCGGCTATCACACGATAGAAACCTGCTTTATCGGCATTACCCACCCTCGGCTAGGAGAGGGCTTCCGGCGATCGCGCCTCTACAGTCCCAAACGCATCATCGTGCTGCCCTACTTTATGTTTACCGGCGTGCTGATGGAGAAAATCGGGGCGATCACCGCCCAGCAGCAGTCCCGCCACCCCGAAGTAGAAGTGGCGATGCTGCCAGAAATGGGCATCCACCCGCAGCTGATCAAGGTGTTGCGTGATCGCGAAATCGAAACTCAGCTAGGCCAGGTCGCCATGAACTGTGAAATGTGCAAATTTCGCATAGTCGCAGCAAGCGAAGGCCATACCCACGATTACGGTCACGATCACGGTCACGATCACGGTCATGCCCACGAACCAGCCCCCGACCCCTACGCCGAACCCGAAAAGTACCACCAGCGCATCTGGCAAGTCCCCTAATCTCCCTCCCCCCCGTTCTCCCCCTCCCCCATGCCTGACTCCCCCTTCCAGGTCGGCGATCGCGTCCGCATCACCACCCTGCCGCCCTACCTAAAAAGCGCCGAAACCATGCCCATGCTCCGCCCCCCTGATCTCGTCGAGATCGGGGAAGAGGGGACTGTGCGATCGCGTAAACCAGGCGGCTACCTGGGCGTCCGCTTCACCCGAGGCACCTTTTTAATCGACGCTCAGTATATAGAGGCTGTCACAGAAGAAGCGTGAGCAGAAAACTTTCGCTATCTCTGAGGAGTTTTGTGACTTGTAGGCTCAGCCAGTGTGCTACATTTAATAACCGTGCGAGGCAAGCCCGCACCGCAGTGTGCTGACATGGGGGTCGCTAGCTCAGTGGTAGAGCATTCGGCTTTTAACCGACTGGTCCTGGGTTCGAATCCCAGGCGACCCATTTTTTAAGATTTAATTCACAGGTTGAAGTTTTAGCCTACTATTGAGGGATAGGAACCTAACGCTCTAGGCATAGGGCGGCTTTAGGTTTGCCATCTGGCAGAAATCATTAGGAGGATATGGAATGGCGCTTGTACCTATGCGGCTGATGCTCGATCACGCGGCTGAGGAAGGCTACGGGATTCCTGCATTCAACGTAAACAATTTGGAGCAGATTCTGGCAATTATGCAGGCTGCGGATGAGACCGATAGCCCTGTTATTTTGCAAGCTTCTCGCGGCGCGCGGAAGTACGCAGGTGAAAACTTTTTGCGTCACTTGGTGATGGCCGCTGTAGAGACCTATCCCCACATTCCCGTGGTGATGCACCAGGATCATGGCAACAGCCCTGCTACCTGCTATTCAGCCATTCGCAATGGCTTTACCAGCGTCATGATGGACGGCTCTTTGGAAGCCGATGCCAAAACGCCCGCTAGCTTTGACTACAACGTCGATGTCACCCGTCAGGTGGTTGAGGTGGCTCACGCGATTGGCGCGAGTGTAGAAGGCGAGCTCGGCTGCCTCGGCTCACTCGAAACCGGTCAAGGCGAAGCCGAAGACGGCCACGGATTTGAAGGCAAGCTCGACAAAGACCAGCTCCTGACTGACCCGGAAGAAGCTGTACAGTTTGTAGAAGCCACTCAGGTCGATGCGCTCGCAGTTGCGATCGGCACCAGCCACGGTGCCTATAAGTTCACTCGCAAGCCTACTGGCGAGATTTTGGCCATCAGCCGCATTGAAGAAATTCACAAGCGCTTGCCTAATACTCACCTGGTCATGCACGGGTCTTCTTCTGTACCTCAGAAGTGGTTGGATATAATCAACGCGCATGGCGGTGCGATTCCTGAGACTTACGGCGTTCCTGTTGAAGAGATTCAAAAAGGGATTAAGAGCGGCGTTCGCAAAGTCAACATCGACACCGATAACCGCTTGGCCATCACTGCTGCGATTCGCGAAGCGGCTACCGCTGACCCTAAGAACTTTGACCCTCGTCATTTCCTCAAGCCTTCTATCGAATACATGAAGCAGGTTTGTACAGACCGCTATGAAGCGTTTGGCACGGCTGGCAATGCGTCCAAGATCAAGCAGGTAGGCGTAGAAGTGTTTGCAGATATGTATGCTGCCGGCAAGCTCGACGCCAAAGTGAAAACAGCAGCGGCTGTTTAATTCTCACCTCGTCAATCGTAAGTTGACTTGAATAGAGACAAACTGCCTTCAGAAGATGTATCTTTTGAAGGCAGTTTTCTTTACAAAATGTTACAAGCTATACGGCCTCTCTAAACATTCCTAAACCTTCTGAAACCTTTCTACACCAGCATTTATAACATTTAGTTATCAGACTATACAGAACTTCTAAAAGGAATCTTATGGAGGGGCTGGTAGTATTCTGTAAGGCATAGGTTTATCTGACAGGCTTATTCTGAAGGCACCCAAACCTTTTGGTACGGTCATTCCACAGTTTCCTGGGCAGTCCCTTGGCGCTGGTGAAGGCTGTTGATAACACTTTGAACTTCAGTTAATCAGAAGTCGTCTGAACTGTTCGCTGATCTGTCCTTTTTGATCGGCGATAGGTTTCTTGGGCGTTGGGTGTCGGTCTCTTTCAATGAGACACATGGAGTTCAGTCAATATCTAGTTTGATTCACAGGAAATAGACAGGAAATAGGGAAATATGTCCTACTCACAGACTCAGTCCAAGACTGGCGCAGGTTACAGCGCTGGTGTACAGGATTATCGGCTAACGTACTACGCGCCAGACTACACGCCCAGAGATACGGATATTTTGGCTGCTTTCCGGATGACGCCTCAGCCGGGTGTCCCCCCTGAAGAGTGCGCAGCAGCCGTGGCCGCAGAATCTTCTACCGGTACCTGGACGACCGTGTGGACTGACCTGCTCACCGATATGGATCGCTACAGAGGCCGCTGCTACGACATCGAGCCGGTTCCAGGTGAAGATAATCAGTACATCGCCTACGTCGCCTATCCACTCGATCTGTTCGAGGAAGGCTCGGTTACCAACCTGCTCACTTCGATTGTGGGTAATGTATTTGGCTTCAAGGCGTTGCGTGCCCTCCGTTTGGAAGACCTGCGGATTCCGGTGGCTTACCTCAAGACCTTCCAAGGCCCTCCTCATGGGATTCAGGTTGAGCGCGACCTGATGAATAAGTACGGTCGTCCTTTGCTGGGCTGCACCATCAAGCCTAAGCTTGGTCTTTCGGCTAAGAACTACGGTCGGGCAGTGTATGAGTGTCTGCGCGGGGGTCTCGACTTCACCAAAGATGACGAGAACATCAACTCCCAGCCTTTCCAGCGCTGGCGCGATCGCTTCACCTTTGTCGCCGATGCGATCCACAAAGCCCAGGCCGAAACGGGTGAACTTAAAGGTCACTATCTAAACGTCACCGCCGCCACCTGTGAAGAGATGATCAAGCGGGCCGAGTACGCTAAAGAACTCGAAATGCCGATCGTCATGCACGACTTCTTGACCGCTGGCTTCACCGCCAACACCACGCTCTCTCACTGGTGCCGCGACAACGGTGTGCTGCTGCACATTCACCGCGCCATGCACGCTGTGATCGACCGCCAGAAGAACCACGGGATGCACTTCCGCGTGCTGGCTAAGTGCTTGCGCATGTCGGGCGGTGATCACATTCACACCGGTACGGTTGTGGGTAAGTTAGAGGGCGATCGCGGTGCCACTCTAGGATTCGTTGACCTCCTCCGCGAAAACTACATCGAGCAAGACAAGTCACGCGGCATCTATTTCACCCAGGACTGGGCTTCTATGCCGGGTGTGATGGCAGTGGCCTCCGGTGGTATCCACGTATGGCACATGCCAGCGCTGGTAGAGATCTTTGGCGATGACTCCGTGCTTCAGTTTGGCGGTGGTACCCTCGGTCACCCTTGGGGTAACGCACCAGGTGCAACGGCTAACCGAGTTGCGCTTGAAGCCTGCGTTCAAGCCCGTAACGAAGGCCGTAACCTGGCTCGGGAAGGTGGCGACATCATTCGCGAAGCCTGCAAGTGGTCTCCCGAACTCGCCGCAGCTTGCGAACTCTGGAAGGAGATCAAGTTCGAGTTCGACACTGTTGACACTATCTAAGGTCTCGCTGCTATCTGGAAAACGGTATCACAGCAGGGCGGTTTCTTCCGCCGTCTAACTGGACAATCTGGTTAGACAATGGTTGCACGACAGATTTATCGGTGCTCCCTTAACAGGGCTCCTTTGATATGGATCTCAAGCGAATTACCAAAGATACGGCTCAGGTGCTCACCAGCTACCTTACCTATCAATCTGTTCGCACCGTGTTAAACCAGCTGAGAGAAACCAACCTGCCCCGGTTTTACTGGCTCAATGAGTTCTCAAGTCGTGAGAAGCTTCAAGATGGCGAGGCTTATCTGCAAAGTCTGCTGCAGGTGCAGCCCGATTTGGCCCTACGGATTATGACGGTCAGAGAGCATATCGCCGAAGAGATTTCTGAGTTTCTTCCCGAAATGCTGACCAGCAACATCCAACAGGCCAATATCGAGCATCGCAAAAAGCAGCTAGAGCGCATGACTCAGATGACCTCAGAAGAGCTGACGGCCAGCGTCGACAGAATGAGACAGTCAGAACTTTCTGACAACTCTCAAGCTGACCCTGACCTGACACCGCCTGAACCATTCGATCCCGAACCCCCAGATTCGGCCATCTAAAAACTGTTTTGACTTTCAACGATTACCCTTTCAACACCAGAACAACCTCATGAAAACTCTGCCAAAAGAGCGTCGGTATGAAACTCTCTCGTACCTTCCCCCGCTAACCGATAGCCAAATCGAAAAGCAGCTCAACTACTGCCTGCAAATGGGCTATATTCCTGCCGTTGAGTTCAACGAGGACTCGGATCCTAAAACCTACTACTGGACAATGTGGAAGCTGCCTTTGTTTGGCGCTAGTAGCACTCGCGCGGTGCTCGACGAAATCCAAGCCTGCCGCTCTGAGTACGGCAACAGCTTCATTCGTGTCGTCGGCTTCGACAACGTCAAGCAGTGTCAAGCTGTGAGCTTCATCGTTCACAAGCCTGGCAGTGGTAACAACAGCGGCTACCGCTACTAGAATTTAGTCTTAACTACATTCGACTAGGGAGGCAGAGTTGTCTCCCTTTTTTATGAGTTTCGCTTTCAATCGTGAGGAATCAGCATGTCTCAAACGGAGCGATTGGTGATGCTGGCTGAAGATCAGCTCACTGAATACAGTACCGACGCGCGAAAAGTTGAAAAGCTGCGGCAAAAGATCGCGCTGTCGGTGTCGCCTGCTCAGCAAAAGCAGGTGAAGCAGGATTTAGAAGTCGACTTACCGCGCAATTTTGTAGATAATATCCTGCTGGAGCAGCGGCAGGCGGTGTCTTTGCCTTTTTGGGGAATTGCTGGGCTAGGGCTGCTGTTTGGGATTTCGTTCACGCAGCCAATAGATTTTTTGGCCACGGGGTTAGCGGGGACGGCGGCGATTTTGATTCAGAAGCGCGGTTGGAAGCTTCAGGCAAAGAATTTGGTGATGCAGGCCCTCACCGAGATCGAGGAACGCACTCAAGAAGTAAAAACTGCTAGCAACTAGCACCTCACTATGTCAGATACTCTTGTGTGCTTTTTTGGGGATTCCTTTGTGAATGGAACAGGCGATCCTGCCTATCTAGGGTGGAGCGGAAGAGTCTGCGCGGCCACATCCCACCGCAATTTGACTTATTACAACCTTGGCATTCGAGGCAATACCAGCGAACAGATAGAAGCGCGTTGGCAAACCGAAGCTGCGCTGCGCTTCCGTGCAGACTGCGCCGCTCGTTTAGTTTTCTCCTTCGGCGTCAATGACAACTGCACTGAGGCCGGCCGTTTGCGGGTAGACGCTAAACGGTCGATCATCTGTGCCCGTCGGGTTTTGACTCAGGCAAAAGCACGCTGCCCAACCTTGATGATTGGCCCGCCACCGATTGAAGATGAGACTGTCAATGATCGCACAGTTGTTACGTCGATGGCTTATGCTGCGCTTTGCGATGAACTGGCGGTTCCCTATTTAGAAACTTACCGGCCGCTCAGACAAAATAAGGTTTGGATGAACGAAGTAACGCTGCTGGACGGGGCTCATCCTGAGTCGGCTGGGTATGAAGCGTTTGCCCAACTGGTCTTGGAGTGGGCTGCTTGGCGGGATTGGTTTGCATGAGGTTTTGCCATTGCAATGAGATGATGGACTGACTGCGGTTAGCAAAACTCTCCTTACTCAATGGCTTATTACATTGCGCCTAGCTTCCTGAACAAGCTAGCGGTTCACATCACTAAAAACTATTTGGATCTTCCGCAGGTTAAAGTACCGCTCATTCTAGGCATTCATGGGCGCAAAGGCGAAGGTAAGACCTTTCAGTGTGAGCTAGTCTTCAAGCAAATGGGCGTTGAAGTCGTCCATATCTCGGGCGGAGAGCTAGAGAGCCCTGACGCGGGCGATCCCGCTAGACTGATTCGGCTGCGCTACCGAGAAGCCGCCGAGCTAGTGCGGGTGCGCGGCTGTATGGCGGTGCTGATGATCAACGATCTGGACGCGGGCGCAGGCCGTTTTGATCGGATGACGCAGTACACCGTGAATACTCAGCTTGTCAACAATACGCTGATGAATATTGCGGACAATCCGACCAACGTGCAGTTGCCAGGTAGCTATGACGAAAAAGTACTGCCGCGCATTCCAATTATTGCCACTGGGAATGACTTTGCCACGCTTTATGCGCCGCTGATTCGCGACGGGCGCATGCAGAAGTTTTACTGGGAGCCGAGTTACGAGGATCGCTTTGGCATTGTCAGCGGCATGTTTGCTGAAGATGGGCTGTCTTCGGGCGATGTAGAGCAATTAGTAAGACACTTTGACGATCAGGCGGTTGATTTTTTTGGGGCGGTGCGATCGCAGATCTACGACGAACAGATCACCCAGTTCATCCATACCGTCGGCATTCAAAATATCGCCAGCAGTGTTGTCAACTCCCTGAAAGTACCTTCCTTCGCCCGCCCCAACTTCCAGCTTGAACACCTGATCTCCGTTGGCAAAGACCTGGTTAATGAACAGGAGCGCGTTCGCACCATGGGCCTAGTGAGTGAATATAATCAGGCTATCCTCCCTACCGGTAACTCAGGCCGCGTTCACCGCCCTCTTGATACTGCGCTACTAACGCCGCCTGAGCACAATCCGCTAAAACCTTATGGGCTGGGAAAACGAGATGCTCAAATGGCCGAGTCTCAGCAGTCGTCAGCCCACTCGCAGTCCTCTCAGAGCAAGCCGTCTGCCAATCATCGCGGCACCGATACGACATTACCCGTCTCTATGCAGCAAGCCTTGAGCAGCCTCCTCACCCAGGGTCAACGCCTCGGCATAGAGCATGTCGATCAGCGGCGCTTTCGGGTGAACTCATGGCAGAGCTACGCCACGGTCGATACCTCTGAGGCGGCGACGGTCAGCTTGAAGGCGTGTCTGTCAACATTCCCCAATCACTACATTCGACTGGTCAGTATCGATCCGCACAGCAAACGACGGATGACCGAAAAAATAGTGCATCGCCCCGCCTAGAAGGCCGTTTTGATGATCACTGCTGCAAATACTGTTTCAACCTAAACAAGCTCACAGTCTGGCCTCGGTTCAGCGGGAGGAGCGAAATACCTTCTAAGCGAGACTGCACCCAGCCATCTCCCCATTGCCACTCATGAAAACCATCAATGCTGCCACTGAGCACAAAGCGAATGCCCCCAGCAGAAAGCTTTTCTACCTTATGGCCCACTTTTGCCGGGCCTAGCGTACTCTCAAACTCCTGTCCTTCAGATAGCTTAACAACAGAATTGCTGCTAGCAGACCAGTTATTTACCGGGATGCCATCGACTGATAGGTTAAGCTGCTGTGGCCACAGCCATTTCTTCAACCGCTCTGGCTCGGTCAAGCTTTCATTAATCTTATCGGCGCTGGCCGCGACTTCTATTCTGAGGTTGCTGTGCTGATAGGTTCCAAACATTCGAGTATGATTTCAGGGAGCAATCCTATGCTAACCTTTTGAACTGCAGACGTTAGCTGGCTTTAGCAGGCATCAGCTCGGCTTCGCTGGGCAGCTCCAGGCAGTAGCCTGCCCCATAGACTGTTTTGATGTATTGAGGATGTCTCGGGTCAGGCTCTAACTTGGTGCGCAGGTGCCGAATATGAACCCGGATGGTTTCAATGTCATCGTTGGGGTCATATCCCCACACTTCCTTGAGAATTTCGCTAGGGGAAACCGTTTGCCCGTGTCGCTGAAGCAAGCAGTGTAGCAGCTCAAACTCTAGATGAGTGAGCTTGATGGTCTGCTCTAACCAAATAACCTCAAAGCGCTCAGGTACAAGCGTCAGCGGGCCATAGCTCAAGATTTCACTATGCTTGGCTGCTTGGGGAATGCGGTCTGTGCGCCTTAGCAAGGCTCGAACTCGCGCCAGCATTTCCTCTAACTCAAACGGCTTGGTCAGGTAGTCGTCTGCGCCTGCGTTGAAGCCGTCTACCTTGTTGTGAGTTTCGCCGAGGGCCGTCAGCATCAGCACCGGAATATCAGCCGTGCGGTCATCTCGCCGAAGTCGCTGGCAAACGGTGAAGCCGTCTACCTTGGGCAGCATCAGGTCGAGCATAATCAAATCTGGCACAATCTGGACTGCCAGCGCTTGGCCCTTTATCCCGTCGCCAGCCTGACTGATATCATAGCCAGCCATCTCTAAATTAATTGAGACGAGCTCTACGATCGCCGGGTCATCATCAATGACGAGTATACGAGGCATATTAAAAAGGGTATTGATATAGGTACAAGACTACCACCTCAGTCAGCAACAGTGAGTATATGTACCTACCAAATACTGACAAAATACGTAGATTTTATAGAGCGATGAGCGTTCGTTACTTCACTACTCTATGTAGAACAATATTCTCATATTGATGTATGTTGCGAAAGCTTAACAAAGTAAGTCTTTTCTAGCCTGACGTCAGAATACTGCCTGCCAAGTGCAAGCAGGTCACCTGTTGAAATGACCTACTTGACCCGTTTTAAACTTTCCACTTAAAACTCCCCAGGTAGGATTCGAACCTACGACCAATCGATTAACAGTCGACCGCTCTACCACTGAGCTACTGAGGAATGCGAACCTTATCGTACACAAGGCGTGGTCGTTTGGCAAGGTCCTCATTCCAGCCATCGGTTAAAGGACAGAGGCGATAGGGCAGAACTACTCCGTCGGGCCCATTCTCATCTTAGCTAATCGGGCTTGCACTTCTGGATTGAGAGTATTGAAGAATCTTGCTGAGCGTTTTTTAGCAGCCTTCTGGCGGCGCTTGACTTGCTTGCTAGCAATGGCGACTTCATTTTCAAGCTGGCGCGCCGAGATGCCTTCTGCGCCGTAACCTATGACCGTCTGCCGGTGAACATTATCCGAAGTCGCGACGATCAGCCGCTGGGTGAACTTGCGGGCATCGTTGCGAAATCTGGCGCAGGCCCTCTCGATGTAGCTGTCGGCGGTTTGGCCAAACCCTGTGTAGTGCACCGATAAAGAGGAGGTGATGCTCACTTGGCTAGGAGGCGTGCGCTGCTCATAGGCATCGAACACTATCCAGGTTTCATAAGCCTGGTAGGCGCTGAAGTTTGTGAGCGCTGCAATCAGATCTTCGCGAGCGGCATCGAGTCCTTTTTCTGTTTTTGCACAGATTAGCTGCGGCCATGCGCCAATGATGTTGTATCCATCGACCAGTAAAATCGCTTGAGAAGGGTTGGCTGCCATAACAAGGCCAAAAAAACCGGCTTAAACTTTCTCAATACTAAGCGATTTCTTTAAAGCAAGGTCAGTCTGGCTCTTAAGATGCTTCGTTGAGATAGCTGGTTTTGAGCTTCTGCTTCAGTCGGTGAGGGTCACCTTGATCGCTCATTTCGCCATTTGCGAGGAGGAAGGCACGATCACAATAGTCCAGTTCAGCTAAGCGATGAGTTACCCACAGGGCCGTAAGTCCCCGGCTTTTGACCAGCGCCTGCACCTGCCGCACCAAGTCTATTTGGCTGTCTGGGTCAAGTAGGGCGGTGGGTTCGTCTAAGAGGAGTATCTGGCAATGTTGGGCAATGGCGCCAGCGATCGCCACCCGCTGCTTTTGGCCGCCGCTAAGTGCGTAGATCGCTCGCCGCTGAAGGTGCAGTAAATTGACTGCTGTCAGTGCCTCTTCGACGCGCGATCGCACTTGAGTCAGGGTCAGTTTCTCTTTGACCAGGCCAAAGGCAACATCTGCGCCGACGGTAGGCATCACCAGCTGATGGTCAGGGTTTTGAAACACAAACCCAACTGGCCCCTGAGTAGTAATCGTCCCGGTCTGACGGGGCAGCAGTCCTGCCATCAGCCGCAGCAAAGTTGATTTGCCGCTGCCGTTATTTCCTAGTAGCATACAGAACTCGCCTGGTCTGACGGTTAGCGAACAGCTGCGCAGCACAGGTATGCCGGAGGGCCAGCTAAAGCTGACGTTTTCTACGGCGATCGCATCGCCCGACATACCCAGGGAATCTGTCTTCAAAGGAGCTATTCACCTGCTAGCGCAAAGAATCCGGGTGCCCGCCCTGCCGTACTCGTGCCGCTGGACTTGTCATAGATTTGTACAGCAGCTAATTCGCTGACGGCTATAGCGACTTTTTTACCGGTCACTTTATCGCAGGTGACTTCCAACGTGATCGGGTTGCCAGATTTTATTGCTGCCAGCGCTTCTTTGTAAGTCGCTTCAGCGGCATCTATATCTTCCTTTTGCACCGTCAACGGCAGCGCGGTGTGCTTCAGGGTAAATTCTACAATATACATATGAGTCAGTTAGCTAAGGCCAGTCCTAATGTGTAGGTGGGCGTTCGCATTCTAGTATCGCAAACAATTGCAGGATTGGGGGAGGTTTACAGCGGCAGAGCAGCCGCCTAACTCACTTCAAAAAATCCTCCCAATGAAGGGGATTCATCCCTTTCGAAGGATCATTTTTATCCGCTAGCGAGAAGATCTTTCTCAGGAGTGCCCCTATAATGATGATAAG
>JBARVU010000065.1:0-3371 GCA_049646425.1 Phormidesmis sp.
GGGTTGACCCATTACGGCTCAGATCTAGCGGAGTTGACATCGCGGTCCGTACCGAGGCACTGGGAATCGCGCCGATCGCGCCGCGTCGCTTTTCCAGTGGCGGGGACGATTCTGGAGAATGTATACCCTCGGCGGATGCTCCGGCTCTCTCCACACCCATTCCCGGCCCGCATGGCCGCTGCGATCCCATGGGAGGTCCTTGAGAAGCGGCGACGTCGCCGACCGCTCCGTATCTTGGATCCCATGATGGGTTCTGGGACGGTGCCCACGGTTGCTCGAGCACTCGGCCATCGGGCCGTGGGATTCGATACCGACCCCCTCGCTGTAATGATGGCACGCGTTTGGTGCGAAAGCATCGACCACGCTTTAGTACGAACACGTGCTCACCAAGTGCTTGCGCGAACTGAAGATCGGCTGGTCTGTATGTCGCTGCGTGATGCATATCCAGTTGATGCGAGCGCTGATACACGACGGTTCATTCGCTACTGGTTTGACAACCGCAATCGTCGAGAGCTAGCCGCGCTTAGTCAGGCTATCCGTGGCGTTCGAGCCGACGATGTAAGGCAAGTGCTCTGGTGCGCATTCTCCCGATTGATTATTGCGAAGCAAGCAAGCGCGTCACGTGCGATGGATATTGCGCATAGTCGCCCTCATCTCGTATTGAATCGAGAGCCCATTCGTCCTTATGAGTGTTTTCTTTCAGCGGTCGAACGCGTCTTATGCGCGCGAGATGAGGTGCAGTACGCGGGGCCGACTCCCTCTCTCTCTCAAGGAGATGCTCGCGAACTGCCGCTGGAATCGGAAACCATCGATCTCGCAATTACCTCGCCTCCATACTTGAACGCGATTGACTACCTTCGCGGGCATAAATTCACCCTCGTATGGATGGGGCATGATGTGGGGAAGATTCGAGGATTGCGGGCGGGCAACATAGGAACGGAGGTTAGTGCTGGCGCGAGTCCAGATGACAAGAATGTGGCAACGGTCCTTCGACGCATGCGCCGCGAGAAGTCGCTGCCGCGTCGTGAGTGGATGATGTTCGCACGGTATCTGAACGATATGGATGCTGTGCTGAGTGAACTTCACCGCGTCTTGGTTCCAGGGGGACATGCGATTCTTGTACTTGGCAACAATACGGTTCGCGGGGTTTTTGTACGCAATGCTCACGCAATCGGACTGCTTGGCGAATTGGTGGGCTTCCAAGAGTATGAGAGGACACGACGGTTGTTGCCGCCGAATCGACGATACTTGCCACCTCCTGTCACCGGTGCAGGGGAGCAACTCGAAGCACGCATGCGAGAGGAGGTCGTACTCACGTTGGCAAAGCGATGATAGAAGTCCTAGACTCAAAGCCTCTTGGGCTGGCCGCGTCGTCTGGCCTCGGGCGCGGGGCGAACGAACTCGGGGTCCTTTGAAGACGGCAGTAACGCGCGTAGTCTGGAGTGCACTTACTCGCACTCGAGAGGCTCGGGAGGCGGGTCGCCGCAGTACTCGCGGCTGCAGACGCACGGGAGGTTGCCTCCGTCTTCGGGGCAATCGCGGCGATGGAGGCAGATCTCGCCCCGGCAGATCGGACCGGCCGGGAACGCCTGGTCGCCGCGCTCGTGCACGAGGCGAAACTCGTCGCAGCCGAGCTGTCGCTCGAAGACGAATGCGTCGACCGACATGAGGTCCGGCGTGGGCACGCGAACCTGCGTGTCGCTGATGGCCGTCCAGGTGTTCTCGACCGTGAAGACCAACCCTCCGCAGCTCTTCAGCGACTCGTAGACGAAGGCGCCATCCGGTTCGAACACGTAGTTCTCGACGGCATCATCGCCCCCTTCGCCCACGGTCCGAGTGGAGAAGGCGCCGAGCACCCAGTCGGCCGGCGGAGGGTCGACCTCGGGGCCACACCCGACGCAGATGACCAGCGCCACCGACCACGACGTGCGCTTCATTGCGTCCTCTCGCCGCCGCGTGTTCCGACCGTCATCCGACTCGTACCCGAACCTGCACTCTGCATCCCCCCTCACCCCTCGAGCTCGGCGAGGATCCCCTCCACCCGCACCTGCTCGCGCCGGCGGCCGGGCACCAGCTCGAGATATCGCCGGTAGTGAATGCGGGCCTGCTCGGGCCGGCCGAGATCCCGCTCGATGTCGCCGAGCAGCCGGTGCAACTCGCCAAGATCGGGCGCGAGCGCCAGCGCCACCTGGGCCGCCCAGCGGGCTCGCTCGGGCATGCCGCGGCCCAGCATCACCCGGGCGTGATCGATGGCCTCGATGGCCTCCTGGTAGTCCCGGTACTCCTCGCTGTACAGCAGCGGATCGGGCGGCAGGTCGTCGAGCGGGGCGGGGGGCACCGCGGTGCGCCGCAGGCTCCGGCCCAGGTCGATGGCCTGATACCGCCCCAGCGTCGAGGGCCCCTCGGCCACCCACATCACCATCGCGGTGGCGTCCACCACCACCGAGTGGGTCGTGGACAGGTTCTCCAGCGCGTTGCGGTTGCCCAGCCCCAGCTCCTGCTCGCCCACGCCCCGGCGATCGCGGAGCACGGCGGCGGCCCGGGCCGGATCCATGGGCTCACCGGTCGACAGCAGCTCCTCCAGCCGGTCGTAGCGATAGCCCGAGGAGGTGTAGCGGCGCACCCAGTCGTTCTGCAGATCGCCCTCGAACGCCTCGTCGACCATGTGATCGGTGGCCCACACCACGGGCTCGTCCTCGCCCCGCACCACGCGGCGGTTCTCTCGGTCGCGGGCGGCCACCTCCAGGATCACGGCGGTGCGGTTCATGCCGTCGCCGATCAGCACGATGCCGGCCGAGCGCAGCTCCGCCTGCTGCACGATCTCCACCGCGCGCTCGAGCGTGTCGGCCTGCTCGAGCACCGTGCGCAGCACCAGGGGCAGGGGGGCGCCCTCCTCCAGCGGGTCGTCGGTGCGGGCGGGGTTGAGCGCCACCACGATCCCGCGGGCGTTGATCCCGGTGACCACGCCCATCAGCCCCGGCCAGCCGATCGAGGCGAAGGGATAGCGGCCGTCGGGGTGGTAGAAGGTGACGATCCGGTCGGCCTCGAAGTCGCGGCCGAGGTCGAAGCCCAGCGTGCGCCCCACGATGAGGTTGCCCGGCTCGCCCGCCGAGGTGCGCTTGGGCGCGGCGGCGAACATGCTGCCCTCCAGCAGCACGTCGTCGAGGCGCTGGCCGAGGCCGTAGACGCACTGGTAGAGGAACAGGCGCTGGTAGCTGTCGATCCGGTCGCCCTCGGCCTCGGGCAGGGCCAGCGCCATCGCGGCCAGCTCGTCGCGGTGCTCGGGGTCGAGGAAGCGGTCCGCCCCCCGATAGTCCCAGCGCATCACCATGGCCGCGGTCCACTGCTCCAGCCACGCGCCGTAGCGCACC
>JBARVU010000066.1:0-12032 GCA_049646425.1 Phormidesmis sp.
GCTGAGATGGGCGCCTAGAAGCCACGCTTTCTAGAGGATTTTCTGCCTGATTTTCGGCGGGGTGGGGGCAAGGGGATGAAGATGTCGTCTAAGTCGTCATCTTCGTCATCGTCCATAAAAAAGCCTCCGGCCATTTGGGCGGCAAATTCTGGCAGCATCTGGGCGAGCACTTCAGGCGGGACGTCTGTCCCGAAGGTTTCGCGGGCTAAGCGCTTGATCATATCCGCCAGGTCTAGCTGACCGGGATTGCCGAGTATATCCATTTGGGGGCCAACGACTCGCCGGGTCATCGCTTGCGCTGCAAACCATTCTTCTTCGCGGAAGGCTTGGAGGGCTTCTGCGTCTTGCAAGCGACGCGCAATGTCAAAGCCTTGGTCATAGAAGGTCTTGTACTTTCTAGAAGGCTTGGGGTGGAGCGTAGCGGCAGCGAGCAGTAGCAAGGGACTTTGAGGCTCTTGCTCTAGGTAGGATTCGATAAAGGGTCGCAGCATTTGGTTGGGGCCGAAGTGCTGTAGCTCTAGCTGGGCAAGGGCTACCGTCTTTCCAGGCTGAGCCGAGCGGCTTAAGACGGATTCAACGGCGTGTTCTAGGGGATTGGACGGTGTAGAGCGAATGGCTAGTAGCATCAGATGAGCGATATCAGCCTCCGGTGCCTGCTGCTGTGACAGCTCAATCATTTTTTGCAGATAGTCGCTCTGGAGCGCTGCCATTCCTTTTTTGTTGCGCTTGGCGTGCTGCTGAATCAGTAGATAGATGGCTTTGGTGATCTCTACCTGGTCGGCAGGAGCGTGCGACTGCAGCAGCTTCTCCCACTGGGGCTGGGCTTTTTTAAGGTTAAGCGTAATCTTTTCGCTGCTGCTCGGTTCGTCGTCAGCCGAGTCTAGGAAAACCTGAAAGGCTTTGAGGGCGGGTGTCGGTCTGGCTTTGTCACGGACAAACTGTGCCATTACCTCGTAGTTCTGAAAGGTCAGCGCTTCTACCCAGTCAGGAATGTCTACCTCAGCGTCGACGCCGATATCGCCAAAATGTTTGCCAAACTTGCGACGGATGGTCTTGACGGCGTCGGTGTCACCTTCGAGCAGTCCCAAGAGCACCCGGTATACTTCGCGGTACTGGCAGCCGGTCTCTAGCGCTTGGGTCAGCAGCGGTATGGCGGCCTCTTCTCGGCCTTTGGAGAAGTGTTCTAATCCTTTGCGGCCCAGTACGTCTGGGTGACTGGGAGCGAGCTTTTCTGCTGCCTTGATGCTGCGCCCCGCATCAGAGCGATGACCTAGCATCATTTGGCAGTCGGCTAGCCAGCAGTTGAGCTTAGCCAAGGTTGCGTTCAGCCGCTCAGTAGGCCAAACGGCAGCGTTATCTTTAGCCTCGCCTTTCACCCAGGCAATGAGCTGCTTGACTAGCTGTTGAGCCTGCCGGTAGTTTTGGGTTAAGTCCAGCGCCTTATAAAGGTTGACGGCAAGCTTAGGGTCAAAGGTCGGTTCGTCGACAATCTCACTCCAAAAGGCGACCGTGCAGCTGAGTTCTCGCTCTTCGCCCGCCTGATCGCCCGCCTTTAGCATGAGCGGACGGTAAAGGGCTTGGAGGGCTGGATATGCCTTCAGCTCAGCGGGAAAATTTAAGACGGCATGGGCCGCGTTGTGGAAGTTTTCTGTGCGGATGTAGTGCAAGATCTCTAAAATCCAGACAGCGGCTCGATGGGGCAGTTCTGGATCGTCAATGTCAAAAAAGTCAGAAGGGGGATGCTCGCTCCGTGCCACCTGCTGCATGATCAGCCGCTGTAGAGCAGGCTGCTTGGAGGCTTCAGGACGAAACAGGCTGCTGCCAAACATGGGCTGGAAAGTAGGCTCCACAGGTAGCAGCAGCTCAGCCTGTGACCAGTTGTCTGCCTGCTGATGAGCGTAGACCTGCCAGGCCAGTAAATTGTCGTTTGGGCTGGCTGAGCGCCCCATTTTTTTGAAGTGAGGCAAGGCTGACTTTGGTTTGCCGGCCCTTAGCGCTAGCGCACCCTTGGCCCAGTGTAGATGAGGGGTATAAAAGCGCTTGGATTGGTTTTTGATCAGCGTTTCAGCAGCATCGGCTCTGTCATTGAGAAACAGGAGCTTCAGATAGCAGCCACCCAGATCTTTGGGCAGTGTCTTCTCATCGAAAGCGGCTTGGAATAAGTCAAGGGCAGCGGCAGGGGTTTCCTGCACTAGAAAGCACTTTGCTAAACCGTAGAAGGCGTCGCTTTGCGGTTCGAGGGCCAACGCTGATTGAAAGGCTGTGGCGGCTTGAGAATATCGGCTCTGGGCCAGGTCATGCTGACCTTGAAGTACCCATAGATCAGCCTCAGTTACCGTAATCTTTTGGTCAGGGTCTCGCTTTAAGCCGAGCTGTAGCTTGCGGATGGCGGTGGAGTACTTTTTTTGCTCAATCAGGTCTTGAATTTGCTTGTCTAGCGCCTCTCCCGAAGCCCTCAGCTGGGAGAGCTGCTGCCGAATCCCCTTGCGCTTAGCCAAAATCAGACCTCCTACTACTTACTAACCTGGCGTTTCCACGGCTTTGGATTAGTAAATTTTATACAAAACTTTGAGCGCTGTAACAACGTTTCCGCTAATCAATCTAAATCAGTCTCAAGGGCGGCGGTAATTGCTCGCTTAGCATCCAGCTGAAATTCTTGAACATCCACCCGACTGACGAGGACAATCGCTACCAGCATCCCGACTGCCTGGGTCACAAAGACCAAGCTGTAGGCAGGCAAGAGCTGTGCTGCCGTCGGCTCGGCTGCTGCTGCCGCGCCGGTTAGAGTTTTCCCCAGAGAGAGTAAGCCCCCGCCCAGCACAGAGGCGCTGCCTCGGGCGATCGCCTGCGCCAAGCCCCAGGCCCCAATAAAGGTACCTGCCGTTTCCGCTGCGGTCAAATCGATCATCAAAATGATCGAGCCAGTGGTCAGCAGTCCCGCTGCCAAGCCAAATAGGCCGACCGTTGCCCGCAGTGCCCAAGGGTTAGCCGTCATCCCAACAGCAGCCAACCCCACCAGACAAATCGCGGCGGCGACACAGCCCGCCTTGACCGTCCGCTTTTTGCCGATCATCGGCACTAGGACAAAGCTTGTGCCGATGATGCCGAGCAACGTCCCCAGACCGAAAAAGCCGTTGAGCGCGGTCGTTTGCCGAATGCTCATGCCAAAAACTTGGCCTCCATAGGGCTCAAGCACTGTATCTTGGGCAAATAGGCTCAAGCTCAGCACTAACAAAAAGCAAAAGAACAGCCCAGTTTGACGGCTCGCCGTCAGCACTTTGATGGCCTGCTTGAGCGTAACGCTGTCATCTCGATTGGTAGCGGCCGAACGCTGCTCCAAACGGGAATAGCGCTTTTCGATGCCGACCGTACTCACCAGCGCCAGGCCGCAGACGATCGCCGGCGCAATGATAAATAAGCGATTGATGGGGCCGCGCAGTTCTGCGACGGAGGATGCGCCTTCTAAAGGGCCGAGCACTTTGGCAATAATGATGACGCCCGCAATGATTCCTAGCATCAGCATCGACCAGCCAATGCCGACAATTTTTGACTTGGTTTTTTCGTCGGAGACATCGACTAGCAAGGCAGTAAAGGGCGTTGAGGTAGACGACAGGGCGAGGCCATACAGGGCGAACACCATCGCCAGCAGTACCACCCACGGATACGCGCCGACTCCCCAGCCAAATTCAGCAATATGCGCACCGAGCTGCCACATCACCTGAACCGCCACAAAGGCTGTGAGCCACATGCTGACAATGCCTAGCCAAATGTAGCCGCTGCGATGATGGCCTAATAGCGGCTTGGAATCGGACATTTGGCCGAACCAAATGCGGGCCGGGGCCATGAACTGATGGACGGCGATCGCCCCGGCCGCCACCAGCGCCGGTACCCGCAGCTCATCGATCATCACCCGGTTGAGCACACCCAATGTCAGCAGAGACATGATGCCGAGCCCCATATTAAAAGTCCCCAGGCGGAGCATTGTAAACAAGCCGATTTGAGGAATCTCAGCGGTCTGGGGGGTTGCTGGCAGATTGCTGGTCGCCATGGCGGTGTCTATCCGTTTTTTTCAACAGTATCTTTAATCAGGATAGAAGACGCTAGGAGAACGCTGACGGTGAAATATTGCGTCACGCAAAAAAACGGGCGACCTGTTGTGGTCGCCCGCCTGGTTATGTACCTCTGTGATCTCAAGATCTCTGTTCAGGAAAGATCTTCAGCTTATGGTTTACTGAGCAGCAGTCTCAGCCGATGCGTCAGTTGCTTCAGTAATCGCAGCAGGCTTGGTGCCAGCGATATTGACTTTCACAACTTTGTTGCGCTCATCTTCAGCTTTGGGCAGCGTCAGGATCAAAATGCCTGCTTCATGGTTGGCACTGACGGCTTTGGGGTCGATGGCCACCGGTAGAGAAACTACCCGCCGGAAGCTGCCAAAGCGGAACTCGTTGCGACGAACGGTCTCGTTTTCGCCCAGCTCTGGAGCGGGGCGATCGCCTGAAATAGAAACCACTTCACGGCTAGCCTGTACATCAATGCGATCTGCATCAACGCCCGGTAACTGCACATGCAGCGTCAGCGCCTCTTCGCCTTCGACTAAAGTCACTGCGGGTGTCCAGGCAGTCGGTGCCGTTTCAACGCCAGCAAAATCATCGAACAGCTGATCGAGCTGCTTTTTAACAGTGTTGAACTCTTGGAAAGGTTGCCAGTAACGAACAATCATAGATATGTCTCCGAAAGGTTATGACCCTATAGTGCCAGATGAGATGGGTGATCGCTGAGTGGCAAAAACCCCACCCACCGGTAGAGGATGCCGATATTCGGCTGCGGTACGGTCACGGTTCGGCTAGCAGGCTATAGGTACAACAATAAAGAGAATCAACAACAGCTCTATCTGTTGCCAGCTTTCAAGACCTGCTCAGCCGTCAGCCTCAGGGTTGGAAAAGTATTAGAGGCGATCGCCTGATTTCCTCGAAGGCGATCACATCCCCTCCCGACGCACCTACAGCGATATGGGTAACCGTCCAGCGGGCTAAAAATCTGAATAGCCAAACGCTTAGCCTGGTTTGAAGGGCTCATTCAAAAGAGAGAGCTCGTAGTTCCTACTGCCAGCCATAATACAAAGGCGGTTCATACAATTCTCATGGCACAAACAGCATTGATTACAGGCGCATCTAGTGGGATTGGCTTAGAGCTGGCAAAAGTCTTTGCCCGCAACCGGTACAATCTCATCCTGGTCGCTCGCAGCGAAGAAAAGCTTCAGGCTTTGCAAAGCGAACTCGCTGGGCAGTACGGAATTCAAGCGGTGGTCTTGAGCCATGACCTCACAGATAGAGAAGCGCCTACGCGACTGTTTGACCAGGTGCAGCAGCAAAACCTCACCGTCGATGTGCTGGTGAACAACGCAGGCTATGGAGACTACGCTGAGTTTGTCAGCAGCGACTGGCAAAAGCTAGAGGGCATGATTTTGCTAAATGTCCTGGCGGCTACTCACATGACTCGGCTGTTTTTGCCGGCGATGGTGGCGCAAGGCAGCGGCAAAGTGCTGAACGTATCGTCCACGGCTGCTTTTCAGCCTGGGCCGATGATGGCCGTTTACTTTGCGACTAAAGCTTATTTACTGTCTTTTAGCGAGGCGATCGCCGCCGAAACCGACGGAACGGGCGTCGGCGTCACCGTACTGTGCCCTGGGCCTACCCAGTCGAACTTTATCGGCAAAGCCAATATGGACAAAATGGCTTTGGCCAACAACTTGACGGAAGAGGCTATTCCTACCGCCGCTGAAGTGGCAGAATTTGGCTACGCTGCCCTGCAAAAAGGCGAGGTTGTTGCCGTTCATGGCCTTTCTAATAAGCTGCTCACGTTCTCCACTCGGCTAGTCCCCAGAGGGCTGCTGCGCAAAGGCGTTAAGCAATTCATGGCCTCTGAGTAAGTGCATCTAAGCAATGAATGGCTTTAGGAGCGGGGCGATCGCACGCTAAAAGAAATCGAATCTTGCTCAGGTCGGGGTGAAGAGACCGGCCTCGGCTTTGCACTACCAGGGTCAACCGCTTTGTCAGTGTCGGCGATCGCGCCATCTTGGGCACCGTCTGGGGGCATCAACTCAGACCCGCCCGGCTCAGAACCACCCAGCTGAGGCAAATGCGCCGCATTACTCGCAGCAGCCAAGCCCACCCCGCCCAAAATCAGCCAGGTTCCAGAAAGCGGCCAGCTGCCCAGCTGCGTAGCCCATTGAAACAGCTCAGCACCGACAAACAGCACACCAAAGCACGTTAGCCACAATCTCATCGAATCACCCCTCTACAGTCAGACCTTGAATGAGAGTTCAACCCCCTCTCCTCTGCTCCCCTATTCCCTACTCGCGACACCCTAACCTCCAGGCTTGACGCTGCACGATCTGATTGAACTGAGCCCAAAAATTGTATGAGCACTCTTAAATTAGAGGCAATAACGCTAGAGTAAGAAGATAACTCACCCCGCGCCAATTCTGTGAAAGTTCAATCCACCGATGCGCCCTTCAGGGGCATTACCCTCCTCTCTAGCAGAGAAATCGATGCTATGCGTCCGGCCTGCAGGCTATCGTCCGAGCTGCTAGACTTCCTCGAACCGATGGTCGTCCCAGGCGTCAGCACGCTGGAGCTCAACGATGCCGCTGAAGCCTGGACGCAAAAGCACGGTGCCACCAGCGCGCCTTTAGGCTATCCCGGGCCAGAGGGCGCGATAGACTTCCCCAAGTCTATTTGTACCAGCATTAATGAAGTAGTCTGCCACGGCATTCCCAACAAAAAAGACATTCTCAAGTCTGGCGACATCATCAATATCGATGTAACGCCCCTGCTCAACGGCTATCACGGCGATAGCTCGCGCACCTTTTTGGTTGGAGAGGTGTCTGCTGAGGCCCGCCGCCTGGTGGAAGTTACTCAGAAAGCGATGTGGAAAGGCATTGAAGCTGTTAGGCCGGGCGGACGCATTGGCGATATCGGCGCTGCCATTCAGTCTTACGCTGAGGGGGAAGGCTTTGCAGTCGTGCGGGATTTTGTCGGACATGGGGTTCATCGCACCTTTCACGCGGAGCCTCAGGTCCCACACTACGGCGTGCAGGGCAAAGGTAAAAAAATTCGGCCCGGTATGGTTTTCACGATTGAACCCATGCTAAATGTGGGTACTCACGAGGTCGACCTGCTTGACGATCAGTGGACAGCGGTGACGAGAGACGGTCAGCTTTCTGCTCAGTTCGAGCATACGTTAGCGGTGACCAAGTCGGGCGTAGAGGTACTGACGTATTTGTCGGCGGCGGTGGCGGCCTCTCGCTAGGCTGACGCGGCTCGAAATTCTGCTTTCAGGAGTGACATCATTAGCATCGGCTCGTAGCCGTCGGCGGTTTTCCAGCGATCGCGCAAAATTCCCTCTATGACAAAGCCTTCACTTTCGTACAGCGGTTTTGCCCGCTGGTTGCTGGCTACGACATCTAGCCACAGGCAATGACAGTCGAGTGTGTCGAAAGCAAACGCTTTGACCCAGCGCACTATCTGCCGTCCGTAGCCCTGTCGTTTTTCAGTTACGACGATGCGTCGCAAATTAATCGCTCGGTGAGGATTCTCTAGCCCGGTCAAAATCACGTAGCCAACCGGGCGGCCGGCGCTCGTGGCAATCAAATGCGCGGTATCAGCATCGGCAAGAGCAGCCTGATGCTGGGTCTGTGACCACTGGCCAAGGCAGGCGACATTTTCAGGGTGTTGCTCGGCAGTCAGTATAAAGGGCAACTCCGCTAGTTGAGTTGGTCGTAGTACTATTTCATTAGTTGGAGGGTTCATCTGATCAGAGAATGTTTGAAAAGGGGCTTTCGCTACCTACTGACATCCTATTTGCTTAAGTCATATTCATCAAAAGCCGCCAAACCCTGTTTAGCTTGTTTAAAGTTGAGAGTCTACCTTAGACTCTTTAAACATCCTCTCAATTGGTCAGGATCTATCTTTTGCTATAAAATTCTCCTACAGTATATTGCTCAAAATCAGTGAAAATCGCCGGTTATAGCTGGTAACTGCACCCTTCCGGACTGATCGCAGTAGCCGTCTTTACAGTTCTATGGTTTACGATATCCGTCTGCCGCTACTGCATCTGCTCGTCTTGTCTGCTATCTCACAGCGATGCCGAAAGGCAGCGGTGCTCTGTCGCTTGAGGCTGAGCTTGATAGTCCCGGCTGACGCCTTCACTCAGACCATTGACCAGATTGGGAAGTGGCTATGCGTCTAAGTCAAAAAGTTGCGCTTGTGACTAGCAGCGCCTCGGGTATCTGTGCGAGCACAGCCCGGCAGCTCGCCACCGAAGGTGCCAGAGTGATGATCTGTGGTCGCAACGCTGCTCAAGGACGGGCGACGGTTCACCAAATTCGCAGTAGCGGTGGGCGTGCTAGCTTTACACTTGCCGATATCGCCGTGGCCGCCGATACCAAAGCCGCCATTGATGAAACCATTGCCACTTATGGCCGCTTAGATATCTTGTTTAATCATGCCAGCGGTAGCGCCGTCCGCGACGGCGTCCTTTTAGAGGTGTCAGAGGCCGTTTGGGATCGGGTGGTTGAGACGACGTTAAAAGGCACTTTTTTCTGCTGCCAGTATGCGCTGCCTTTTTTGCAGCAGTCCGGTAGCGGCACCATTATTAACCTGGTCGAGCAGCTGCCGGCAGGCCCAATGCAGTCGGTGACTGCGGTCTGTCAGGGGGGGATTTTGGCGATGACTGGGGCGATCGCCAAACAATTTTCGGCTGATGCGGTTACCGCAAATCTCATTTGGGTGGCTGAGCCGACGGCGACCCCATCGGTTGCGGCTTCTGATCTCAATCTGCTGATGGCCCAGATTCCCAATGGGACTGCCCACAGCAGCGAATCTACTCAACCCTTCACCGATATTGCCGAAGCGGTGATGTATTTAGCCGTAGGCAGCAGTCTCCACGGCTCAGCGTTAATTGTTACCCCGCCTCACTCCCTCACCCTGTAGAGGTGTCTCCGCCCCCAGTCTCTTCTTCTCGCAGGTCATACTCACCGGCCCATACTGTCGTCAGCAGCCCCAGTCCGTGCTGTGTCAAGGTGGCTTCAGCCCCCGCTAGCTCAATATCTTCAGGGTCACCGCCCGCTGCTTCGATCAGATCGCTCATCCACACGTAGCACGGATCTGCCGGGTGCCGGAGCAGCGTTTCTAGGCGAGCTTGCTTGGTCAAGGGCAGCTGCCGCTGTAGCAATACATACAGTGACACATTGGTGCGATGCTCTACCCCGCCCAAGACCTGATGTAAGTACCAGGCAGCCTGCCCCTCTTCTAGCTCGTCTATTCGCTGCGCTATCCGGGCCAGCATCCGCCCCACAAAGTCAACCCCCAGGTAAGCGTTGAGATACTCAGCAGGTAGGACCGGATCGATTTCAACGCGCTCACAAATGCTGGCCCAGTCGACCTCTGGATAGGCCGCTTGGAGCTTTTCAAAGGCGCGATCACTGATCTGAGCCGAGGCTGTCTGCAGGTCATAGGAAAAATCTTCCCCCGGCTTAGCCCCTGCCTCTACCAGCATTCGAAACAGTTGAATCGCATCGTCAGCCATCTTCTGTTGACCTCACAGCTGTTACCGAGCCTGCCTTTTAGACTTTGGCGGCCGCCCGATAAGCTGCATACACTGCATTGACGTTATACCAGTTTAGGAACACCCGAGACAGTTCTTGAGAGAGCTGTGGATAGCCCCGGTCGATCAGCCAGCCGAGCATCGGTGCCATCGTCCGCTCGTTGAGCAGCCCGCCCAGCGATAGCCCGCCCCACAGCAGCCGGTGCAGCCAGGTCATTTGAATCATCAGCCGCACGTCTAAAGTCGGATGCTTTTGATAAAAAACAACCCCCATCCGCGCCCGCTGAATTTCCTTGTCGATCAGCTCGGGCAGCTCCTCTACTGAAAAGGCCGGGTGCCAGTGATAGCCCACCGCTTCGGGGGACTTGATCAGGGACAGGCCGTTGTTTTTGAGCCGCACGCCTAGCTCTAGATCTTCCCAGCCATACTGCGTAAACTGCGCGTCAAACAGGCCCGCTTCTAATAGCCAACGCTTGGCGATCGCCACATTCCCCGTCGCAAAAAACGCCCGCGAATAATCTGTCACCTTAAACGGCTCAGCCGTCGGCTGCTCAAAGTTACAGGTATTCACCACCCGGCCATAGGTAAACACGCGCTCATTACCCCGCTCGTAGGCTTTCGTCAGCGCCTCAGCATGGTGCT
Source organism: Phormidesmis sp. (assembly GCA_049646425.1). Classification (GTDB taxonomy): domain Bacteria; phylum Cyanobacteriota; class Cyanobacteriia; order Phormidesmidales; family Phormidesmidaceae; genus Phormidesmis. Next base: position 10,249 of record JBARVU010000066.1, read on the forward strand.
GCAAAAAACCGTCTAAAACCACCAGATCGCTGTCGATGAAGATGATCGTGTCGCCCTCGGCCTTTTGCACCCCAAAGTTGCGGGCGATCGCCGCCCCCTCGTGATTTTGCTCGTATAGCTTCACATGCGGAAACTCAGCTGCACTGGCCTGTATCCACTCCACAGTGCCATCCGTCGAGCCATCGTCTACCAGCACAATTTCATAGCCTGCCACCGGCCCATCGGGTGGCAGCACCTGATTTTCCATTGCTCGCAGGCACTTTTCTAAAATCGGCTGACGGTTATAGGTGGGAATGACCACGCTAAAAAAGAGGGGGCTCATGGGCTTTGATGTGCTCGTTTCCTCACATTCTATTTCATCTCTCAGCCCCCACCCTGCCGTAATATGAAGCTGATCACTTTATACACGGTATAAATTAAGCTATGGGCCTTGCAGATAAAGTCGTTCTGGCATATTCAGGCGGAGTAGATACAACGGTATGTATTCCCTACCTCAAAGAAGAATACGGCGTTAAAGAAGTTATTACGCTAGCGGCGGATCTAGGTCAGGGTGATGAGCTTGAGCCCATTCGGCAAAAGGCCCTCAAGTGTGGGGCGTCAGAGTCGGTGGTGACCGATGTCACCGAGCCCTTCATTACCGACTACGCTTTTCCTGCCATCCAGGCCAACGCCCTCTACGAAAATCGCTATCCGCTGTCGACGGCATTAGCGCGGCCTTTGATTGCCAAGCTGCTGGTCGATACTGCTGCTCAGTATGGCGCCGACGCGGTGGCCCACGGCTGTACCGGTAAAGGCAATGATCAGGTGCGCTTTGATGTGGCGATCGCTGCCCTCAATCCCGACCTCAAAGTGCTTGCCCCTGCTCGCGAATGGGGCATGAGCCGCGAAGAAGCGATGGCCTACGGTGAGAAGTTTGGCCTGACGTTTCCGGTGAAAAAGTCCTCTCCCTACAGCATCGACCGCAATCTGCTAGGCCGCTCTATTGAGGCAGGGCCGCTGGAAGATCCCTGGAATGAGCCTCAAGACGAGGTGTTTGTGATGACGAAGGCGATCGCTGACACGCCTGACGACCCCGAATACGTCGAAATCGGCTTCGAGCAAGGTCTGCCTGTCAGCCTTAACGGCAACGCGCTTTCTCCCGTTGCCCTGATCAGCGAACTTAACGAGATCGTCGGTCGTCATGGTATTGGCCGCATTGACATGATCGAAAACCGGCTGGTCGGCATCAAGTCTCGCGAAATCTACGAAGCGCCTGCCTTGCTGGTTTTAATCGATGCCCACCGCGATCTCGAAAGTCTCACGCTCACGGGCGATGTGACCCAATACAAGCAAAATATTGAGAAGACTTACGCTCAGATGATCTACAACGGTCTCTGGTACAGCCCGCTCAAAGCCGCGCTTGACGCCTTTATCGTACAGACTCAGACCCGCGTTTCAGGCACCGTCAAAGTCAAGCTATTTAAGGGCCATGCCAATATTGCTGGCCGCAAATCAGACAAAGCGCTTTATTCAGCAGAACTCTCCACCTATAGCGAAGACGATAAGTTCGACCACAAAGCGGCTGAAGGCTTCATTTACGTCTGGGGCTTACCGACGCGCGTCTGGTCACAAAAAACGCGCTAACCGTCTTTATCAGCATGCGGCTCGACTACATCGTCTTATTCACCAACGGTTCTTTTTTGTCGGTTTTCTGGCCATATCGGCAAGCATAGAGCCGTTGTTTTTACGATCATATGAACCAGGGCTGACTGCCAATAGAAAATTTACGACGAGCACCTAAGCCC
>JBARVU010000067.1:0-3410 GCA_049646425.1 Phormidesmis sp.
GTTCCGAGTAACATCGAAATCAAAAGCGGCCAGGGACTATTGAAAAAACATTTCATAGGGAGTCTCCTCTCTATATCTAAATCCTTAAAACCGCACCGCGACGTAAACGGCAACCACAACCAACTGAACTGCCGTGATCGGAATGCTATATTTCAAAAACTTCTGAAACGAAATTCGCCTGCCATGCTGCTCGGCAATACCGGCTGCAACAATATTTGATGAGGCTCCTACCAAGGTGCCATTGCCCCCTAAGGTGGCTCCAAACATCATGGCGTAAAAGAGTGGCAGCACTTCTGAGGGAAACTCTTCAGTAAAAGCAGGGTCTAAAAATTCTGGCCCAACCAGCCCGGTACTTACAAGATACTGCTTGAGTAGCGGCACCATTGCCACCACCAAAGGAATATTAGGCACAAAACTAGACAGCAGCCCAATCACAAAAACCAAGACAATGGAGCCCAGCATAATGTTCTGGCCAATGAGAACAGCTAAGATCTCCGATAGCTGACCGATAACACCTGTTTTTTCTAACCCGCCAATGAGCACGAAGGTACACATGAAAAAGATCAGCGTGCTCCAGTCAACGTCTTTGAGAATGTTGTTGACGGTGTCGAGTTTGCTTTGGTGGGCGATCAGCAGCGCCAGCGCCGCACCCATCAGCGCGACGGCTGCTGGAGTTACAGGAACTGGCAGAGATTCACCGACGACAAAAAGAACGAGGACAAGGACTATAACACCACCACCCAAACCCAGAATAAAGGGGCGATAAATATGGGGGTACGGAATATGTGCCAAGTCTGTCAGTTGCCAGTTCCAAATATCGCGGAAGAGTATGGGGAGTAGCACTAGAATGGCAGCGATCGCCAACGCGCCGCCTAAGCTCAGCCGCTGTAAGTAATCGACAAAGCTAATATTAATCGCGTCGCCGACAATAAACGTTGCGGGGTCACCGACGAGACTCAAAAGGCCAGCGCTGTTAGCGACAAACACCATCAGAATTAGCAGGGGCACAAAATCAACCCCAATTTCTTCGGCAATGGGCGGAACTAATGGGGCTAGTAGCATCACAGTCGTAGCGTTAGGCAGAACCGCGCAAATAGGCGTCGTAATCGCCACAATGCCTAATAAAAGGCGTTTCCCTTGCCCCTTTGCCATCACCACCATTTGGGTTGCGAGATAGTCAAAAACCTTGGTTGGCTCGAAGGCTCGGACAAGCACCATCACGCCAAAAAAGAGCGCCAGGGTAGGATAGCTGTTGCCGATGTAGCCCATCGCGTCAGTGAGAGTCATTACATGGGTAAAGACCAGTACAAGTGCGCCTAATAGAGCGGCAACCGTTAGATGTATGCGCTCGGTCATAATGGCTGCAATCACGATGGCAAACGTGATTGTAGCTAGCAAGGCTTGCCAGGTTTCCATATCACTGAATCCTAACGCTATGACAGCGTCGCTAGAGAGGCTTTCACGACGGGCGCTATCTGCTGATAGCGCCGCTCATCACCGGAGAAAACAATGGACAGAGAAAACAATGGACTGGTTTTGAGGGCGGACTATTTAATTTTTCGCTGCTGCATCACGCGCCACAAGAGTTTTTCTCCCTCTAGCCAAACAAAGACTAGAGCACTAAAACCGACACAGACTAGCAGTTCTGTGGGACTGAGCCAGTATGTGTTGAAGAAGCTTCTAAAGCTAGGCACGTAGATCAGCAAGAGCTGTAATACAACGGTAAGCGAGACGGCCCAAAGTAAAAACGGATTGGAAAAAGCATTGAGTTCTATCGTGAGCCTAGTTTGAGATCGCACCGCCCAGGCATGTCCCATCTGAGCCAGACATAAGGTGGTAAAAACCATGGTTTTCCAGGTGTTGGGGTCGCGAGGGTATCCTGGTTGATGGGTGTAGCCATAGCCCCACAGCATCAGTCCAATGGTGACAATTGACAGCACCAAGCCTACTCGAATCATGTATAGGCCGAGTCCCCTAGCGAAAATACTCTCTCTGGGCTGGTAAGGCGATCGCTGCATGACATTGGGCTCTCCTTTCTCCATTGCCAGTGCCAGCGCAGGCAGTCCATCGGTGACAAAGTTCATCCATAGAATTTGTAGCGGCGAAAGCGGGATGCCAGCTAGTCCTAACAGCGGCGTCGCGGCAATCACAATCACCTCACCGATATTGCTACCCAACACATATTTAATAAACCGGCGAATGTTGTCGTAAACAATCCGCCCTTCCTCAGCCGCTGCCACAATCGAGGCAAAGTTGTCGTCTAACAGCACCATATCTGCGGCCTCCTTGCTCACATCGGTGCCGGTAATGCCCATGGCAATACCAATGTCGGATTGCTTTAGCGCCGGAGCATCGTTAACCCCATCCCCGGTCATCGCCACAATCTCGCCGCGTCTTTGCCAGGCTTGGACAATACACAGCTTGTGTTCCGGGGCCACCCGAGCATAAACGCTAATCTCTTCAACCGCTTCGACAAGCTGCTCAGGCGTCATCCGATCAATATCTTGCCCGGTAATGACGCGATCATCTGCTTGTAAAATGCCCAGCTCACTGGCTATCGCCTGGGCCGTGAGCTGATGATCGCCGGTAATCATCACCGTCCGAATCCCCGCCGTTTGGCAGCGAACGACCGCATCTTTCACTTCTAGTCGCGGTGGATCCATCATACCCACTAGCCCCAACCACACCAGACCGGTCTCGGTCTCGGCTTCAGCAGTGTCTGCGCCCGTTGGCGAGGGCTTGTAAGCCAGCCCCAACACACGTAGCCCGTTACTGGCAAGCTGTTCATTGTGATCATTGATATCTTCACGTAGCCCATCGGTGAGTTCACCGACACTAGCGGACTGCTGGTGATGGGTGCAGCGCTCTAAAACACCCTCAGGTGAGCCTTTCATGAAAATGCAGTAGGGTGCTTGCGCCAGCAGCGGAAGATTTTTCCTGGCAGAGGCACTTTCAGGTATCCGATTCTCACAGATGACGCTCATGCGCTTGCGCTCAGAGGAGAAAGGTACTTCGCCCACCCGAGGCAGCCACTCAGCCCAGGTATGCTGAAGGTAGTCAGCCTTGCCCGCCAGAGTAAGCATCGCCCCTTCAGTCGGATCGCCTAACACCATCCATTCGCCCTGCTCTGTTTGTAGCACCGCATCATTGCAAACCACGCTGCCGATCAGAGCCGCATTGAGTCCAGCGGGCAGGGCTGCCGGGTCAACAGCTTTGGGCCAGTCGCCCTCTTTATCGAGCAGCTCAAGCTCGCCCTCGGGCTCATAGCCATCGCCTGACACTACAAAATCTTGATCGCTGGTAGAAACCACCTGCACTACCATTTTGTTTTGGGTGAGGGTGCCGGTTTTATCTGAGCAAATCACCGTCACCGACCCCAACGTTTCAACCGCCGGTAGCTTGCGAATCAG
>JBARVU010000068.1:0-11795 GCA_049646425.1 Phormidesmis sp.
GAGCGCAGAGGAAGGGGGCCTAGCGCCCAATCTGGCTCAGATAGATTCAACTCAGATGGCGATTTGGGATGCTCAGCTAGCCACCGCAGGCACGCGGGTCATTCGCAGGCGATCGCGCGTCCTCCAAAGGATCGCCCCGCTAGCCCAATCCTGGCATCAAGCCATCAGCGGCGATAGTGAGAAGTTAGCGATTCACTATCAGCCCAACGTGCCTATCCTAGAAGACGATCCGGTCGCCATTCAGCAGACTTTCCTGGAAAAGATTCACGCCCGCGCTGTGGCCGAGTATCATCAGCGCACCTCACTGGTCGGCCCTCACCGCGACGATGTCGACTTTACCATCAACCAAACGCCCGCCCGTCAGTACGGCTCCCAGGGTCAGCAGCGTACCCTCGTCCTGTCGCTCAAGCTAGCCGAGCTGGAGCTAATTGCAGAAGTGATCGGGGAGTCTCCCTTGCTGCTGCTAGACGATGTGCTGGCCGAACTTGATCTGAAGCGACAGAACCAGCTGTTAGAAACTATTCAAGATCGCTTCCAGACCCTGATTACCACGACTCACCTGGGATCGTTCGATGCGCAGTGGCTCAAACAATCCCAGATCCTCACAGTCGATCAGGGCTCACTGGTCGCGACCGGCTAAGAGGCTATGCCAGCTTGCTCAGCGTGCGCTCTAGCAGCGTCAGCGCCTGATCGACCTCAGCCTCGCTCACAATCAGCGGGGGAACTAGCCGCACTACTTGCGCCCCGGCAGGGATCACCAGCAGACCCTCTTCTAGCGCTGCTTTAACAACGTCTAAGGCAGCAGTGCCACTCTCTGCCTGGAGCACGAGCCCATTGATCAGCCCCCAGCCTCGGGTACCGGTGCACAGCTGGGGATATTTCTGAGCGATCGCCTGCAGCCCTTTTCTGAGCTGCTGACCGCGCGATCGCACATTCGCCAGCAAATCAGTGGCTTCTAGCGTTTGGCACACCCGCAGCGCCACCCCGCAGACAAAGGGATTGCCGCCAAAAGTCGTGCCGTGCTCGCTCGCTTTGAAGATATCGCAGTGGCGCTTAGCCAAAATCGCGCCAATTGGCATGCCACCGCCCAGTCCTTTCGCCGAGGTGAAAATATCAGGTTCAACCCCAACCGTCTGATAGCCCCACAGATTTCCGGTGCGGCCCATGCCGACCTGTACCTCATCTAAAATCAGCAGAATGCCCATCTCATCACAGAGCTGGCGAACCTGCTTAAAGTAAATAGGGTTGCCCGGGCAGACGCCCCCTTCTCCCTGCATCGGCTCTAGTAAAATAGCCGCGACCTGTCGCTGGTCGGTATCTAGCTCCGCGATCGCCGCTCTCAATGCCGCGATGTCGTTATAGGGCACGTAGTGAAAGCCAGGCACCAGAGGACTGAAATTCTTCTGATACTTAGGCTGACCGGTCGCGGTCACAGTCGCCATCGTGCGGCCATGAAAGCTCGAATGCGCCGTAATAATCACCGGCGAGTCTATCCCTAACTCAGTATGGGCATACTTCCGGGCCAGCTTAATCGCCCCTTCATTGGCCTCAGCCCCCGAATTGCAAAAGAACACCCGATCCGCGCAGGAATGTTCGGTCAGCCACTGGGCCAGCTCGCCCTGCTCAGGAATGTAGTAAAGATTAGAAACGTGGTGCAGCTTCTTAATCTGCGCAGTCACCGCCTCTACCATCTGCGGATGGGCATGGCCGAGCAGACAGGTGGCAATGCCAGCGACAAAGTCTAAGTACTCGCGCCCTTCGGAATCCCAAACCCGGCAGCCCTCGCCCCGTTCCAAGGCGATGGGGAATCGCCCGTAAGTCGCCATCACATGCTGATCAAAAACCTCTGGCTGAAAAGCAGCCGTCGGCGCAGCATCAGTTTGGCCGTTAGCCGTAGCAGATACAGTAGGCGAAGCGTCAGAAATCAGAGTTGGAGAGGCCATAGGAATCGAAAAAGTGAATAGACTGTCTATTGCAGTAAAAGCTGCCAATCCCAGGTTAGCGAGTCGTGAGACCGATAATCCCTGATCATGTCAGCAATTGCTTACATACCGAAGGCAGTTTCACAAGCTTACAGAAGTTTGTAAAGAGTATGCGCTACTAGCTGCTCACCGCCTTTAAAGAACAAGCCAAAAAAACAGGTCGGTTCCTGCAGGAGCCGACCTTTCAAGTTCGATGAAGGGTTCAACTGATCGCTTGCCCTTTGAAGCTACAAAGCTTTCGACTGATCAGCAGCCATATTGATAAAAAAATTCAGCGGCTGATCTTCGCCTGCTAAAGACACTTCTAACCGATAGGACTGATCTGAAGTGGGGTTGACCCAAATGATCTGGAGCGAACCCGGGAGCGATCGCCTTGCCTGCTGCTCCACATCACCCTCTTTCAAGCAGATCTGACCGCCCTTTGGCAGCACTGCAGCGACCACCAGTTGATTCGCCTCGTAAGTAACCGATAGCTTTAGCACCCCCCAAGCCGTCACCCAGTGCCGATGCATCTGAGGCTTGTCGGTATCTACAGAGAGCGTCAGAGCCCCTAAGATTTCCTGAGCTGCCAGCATAGAAAGGGCAATCTGCTGCTCAGGCAGCGCCAGGTCATAGCCGCCTGAGATCGTCGCAAGTTCCTGAATAACTGCTGCTTGAGCCGCCCGATCTGAACGATAGGCAGGCACCAGCACCATATCGGCAATTGGCTCCAGCAGATCGGCATAGTCAGGAAAAAAACCTTCGACTGCCCGAACCAGCCGCACCCCTTGCTTGATCGGCGAACGAGCAACCTGTTGACACCGCTCGAACAAATTGTCTAGCAAGCCCTCGGGCAACAGGCTGGTGACGCTTAGCGTACTCACATGGGTACGCCAAAGAGAAGCCGCCGAAGGGGCGATATTGGCGACCTCAGCCGGATACTCGCTGACCTCCGATTCCCAAGGAAATAGCGGCGGATTATTTTCGTACTCCAAAAGGAGCCTTTGCTTTAATAAGGCTTGAAAACGTTCTTGCACAGCGGGGATTTCTCCGAAGTGATACGACTGAGCCGTCTGAGAGAAGGCGCCCTGAGTAGTAGATCCATTTCCCGATGGTGAAGATGTCGGATTGAATGTTTGCAGAAGCCACAAAAGCGAGCTCCGAATGTTATCTGAGTCATTATTCATATGCAGATATCTCAGTCCGGACAGATCTCAATATTCAAGCCCTGAGCCCTGAGCCCTCCGATTTTCGGCAGATACTTTGTCAGATATTTCGGATATCCCATGCTTGCTCCAGCAGTTTAGACCACTGCTTTCGCATCTGGGTGGCCGTGAGATCAAGCGCTTTGGATATCTCTTGGTCGCTGAGCGCCTCCTGCTTCAAGCGGAGCAGTTTTGCCTGCTTGAGGCTAATCTTTGCCTGAAAGTGTTCCCACTGCTGAGCGGTCAAGCCTAGATTCTGACCTAATTCTGCCCCAAGCCACTCGTGAACTAGCTCCCAATTGTGGGCAAACGAAAACTTTAGCAAATGATACTTAAACCGCTGCTGTAAGTAGTCTCGCTCTCTAGAGGTGATGCCTAAAATAGCTTCAATTTCGGGTGCAGATAAATCGATCAAGCGCAAGCTAAAGTAGTCTGCACAGTCTTGCTGGCCTTTTTCTACTAAGTAGTCCATCAGCTGCTCCACTACCCGCTCACGCACCGTATTTTCAGAATCAGGGCTCTCTGCACTGAAGGTAAGTTCTTCGCGCAGCCGGTGCAGCGGTGCAGTGCGGGCCTGCTCTGAATCGCTGCTGCCTTCAATTGCCTGCTGAATATCCACTGCCATCTCCGGTGGCTGCTGTTTGGAAAAGGTCTGAGTGCGTAGAATAATTAGCTGTTGGCTGCGTCCGCGAGAAAATGAGATCCTGCGCTTGGCATAGCGCTCTGTAAAGGCCATGTACTCAGCTAGCTCTAAGAGCGAACGAGGCCGGTAGTCTGAGGCAACGGCATGTTCACGGCGAAAGGCGTTGATGCTCTCACCGTAAAAGTTTTGTAAAAAGTCTTCAATCAGCGAAATTCGGGCCTGATAGCTAGCGTGCACCTGAGGTGGTGTCATGTAGCGGTAGATGATGGCGCTGAGACTGCTGTGAAGCTCCAAGCGTCCTTTGGAAGATCCAAAGCTGACATACCGCAAGCACTGCTTGAGGCGATGGTTGGCAAGATCGTCAGCCCAGCCTGCCACATCCCCCGAGTTTTGGATGCGTTGGCTTTCTATACAAATTCGCTGTACCTCACAGGCAATGCGATCAGCGACTTCGCGGCAGTTTTGTTTAGAAGCTTGAGTCGCCTGACTCAGTTCCTGAAACAGTCGTTCAAAAAGCGTTTCCACAGCTAATGACAATTAATTTCCTGGTGGTTGAACCGTGGGTAGGAGGTCGCTGGTAGAAGCTAGCCTTCTTTGTAAGCAGTCGCAGCCATCAGTGAATTAAGGAATAGGGCTGAGATCATTACTGGTAGGTACCACCTACGAGGATAGACAGATCAGCTCCGGTTATAAACATCTGACACGATATTCGCCAAAGTATTAGAGTTGGTAAGTATTCTCTTTAAGACTTGGATCGATTGATCTTCTGTAGATATGGACATTGACCAACAGCTTCAAGAACTCATCGAAGGGGCTCCTCCCGAAGCAGATCTGAGGCAGGCTATCAAAACGGTATCGCCAGTGATTCAGGCGATCGCCCAACAGTTAAAGCATCCGGAATACTATATTTTACAGTCGGTCAACAGGCAGTGGCTACAGGCCACTGTTGCTCGCGTAGACCACCCTACTCAGCCTAAGCACGTGGTCTATGCCTATCCGTCATTGGCTGCTGCCGCGAACGATAAGCTGGCTAAAAGCAATCCAGATCTAATGGCGCTGCCGATTCCAGTGGCTCGGCTGCTGTTCCAGCTACCGGCCATCAATTCAATAGACAGCCTTATTTTTTTGGCGGATGATCCCAAAGGTCAGGCGGTAGAAGTTCGGCGCGCCGATCTCAAGATTCTGTTTCAAAGTCAGCTCACGCAGCAAATAAAGCCTGCTGTCCCGCCCGACATCGCCTGAAGCCACAAAAAAATCCCACCTGCGAGACGACAAGTGGGATTTTGAAGGGATCTATAGTCCTTATTAAATTCTGCGCTCTGTAAGCCTGTCCGGCAAGCCAGATAAACCCAACGGCCTCTGGTAGACCCACTAGAAGGCATGGTTGGAAATCAGCTCGAAAGCAAGGGCAATGATAATACCCACCATGGCCAACCGGCCATTCCATAGCTCAGCGTAGGGAGTAAAGCCAAGGCGAGGCTCCGGTCGATAGTAGCGCGCAGGATTCACACCCAGCGCTTTTCTCTCCAGAATGACCTCTGAGCTGGAAGAATCCATTTGCGGTTGATTTTTCATAATGCGTCCGGAGTAAAGTTGCCTTTACTATAATTTACTTTACTTAACGTCGATAAGATAAAGTATAGGCGATAGACATATATATTGCATATATTGCAGTACGTTAGTCCCCTGGTTGGAGGATGGATAGACCGCGCAGCCCTACTGGGGACAGCGGACAAGCTTTAGGTTGCCTTTTTGGGAGACTTTACTCTTTTAGGCGGAGTGCGAGCAGCCGGAACGGAGGAATCTGTAACAGACATATCAGGCACTTCAGGGACAGGTACTCCACTGGTAAGCTCTTCAGGCAGGCTCACGGTCTCTGAGCTGTCTGCACTTGTGTCTTCCAGCAGGTCTGAGCTGTCTGCGTCTGAGCCTTCTGCACTTGTGTCTTCTAGCCTCTCGGCTTGAGCAATCCAGCTTTCATCTGAATCGACGTCAAGAAGTTCAAAGTCTTCTTCTGCCATATCAGAGCGATCAATATCTAGGGGAGAGTGAACTAGATCAGGATCTGTGCGGCTATTCTCTTTAAATCGTCTGAGTGCGGCTTCAGGATCCACGACTTGAGCGTCTAATGCTTTCTCTGGAGCGGCCAGCTCAATTTTTTCGGCTTCTTCTGCTGGCTCCAGCGGCTGGTCGGCACCTCGGCCCAAAGGCCGGATGCGTCTGATTGGTAGATTAGCTGTCAGCGCGGTTATTCGCTGGTCGGTTGCAATCGAAAATTCGAGCGAGTCAAAGTCAACTTCTACATAGCGGGAGACGACGGCGATGATCTCCTGACGCATCATCTCCAAGGCTTGGGGATCGAGCGCTAGGCGATCATGGGCTAGCACGATTTGCAGTCGACGCTTGACGTCATCGCGGCTGTGGATATCTTCGCCGGGGCTAAAGAGTCGCCCTAAAAGTTCGCTGATGATAGGAATGGTCATATTGTTTAGTCACCGTGATGTCACCTGTGTTTAGTCGGTCGCCAGCGGGCCCAGACACCTTAGCCTCCAAACAGCTGCTTCAGCCGAGTAAAGAAGCTCTCTTGCGGAATGCTTAGGTCCATCAGCGGGACCTTTTCGCCCTGTAGCCGCTGCGAGATGTTGGTAAAAGCGATGCCCGCTTGGGATAGTTTTTCTTCTAGCACTAAAGGCTCCCCTTTATTGGTAGAAACAATCACCTGTTCGTCATCCGGGACAACCCCTAATAGCGGAATAGACAGGATACCTTGGACATCTTTGACAGACATCATCTGTTCAGCGGCGACCATGGCTGGCCGCAGACGATTGATCACTAACCGAACCGCCTTGATGTCATTCGCTTCTAGCAGGCCGATCACTCGGTCGGCGTCTCTGACGGCTGAAATTTCGGGCGTGGTGACGATAATGGCTTCACGGGCAGCAGCAATCGAATTGCGAAAGCCCATCTCAATCCCGGCGGGGCTGTCGATCAAAATAAAGTTGTACACCTTGGTCAATGCTTTGATCAGGCGCTTCATCTGCTCGGGCTTGATAGACTCTTTGGAGCGATTTTGAGCAGCCGGTAGGAGGGCCAAGTTAGGCTGCCTTTTATCCTTGACCAGGGCTTGATCTAGTCGACATTCACCGGCTAGCACATCTAAAGCGGTGTACACAATGCGATTTTCCAAACCCAACAGCAGATCTAGGTTGCGCAGGCCAAAGTCAGCGTCGACGACGGCCACACGCTGACCGGCTTTGGCCAATGCCATTCCTAAGTTTGCGGTGCAGGTCGTTTTACCAACGCCTCCCTTGCCGGAGGTCATAACGATAATGCGGCTCATGTGGTTTCTTGGGTAATCAGGTCGGCTACGGCAAACTCGGCGGCGATCGCAATGCGAATCCCATCAGGGCCAATATAGGCTACCTCAGGTTGGTACTGCTCAGGCGGTTCTTCTGGGGAACGGGCCACTTGGTCGGCGATGCGCAGCTGGGTGGGCTGCATATGCAGCGCCATGATTCGGCACTGGCTGTTGCCGCCAGCGCCAGCATGGACAACCCCGCGCAGGCGGCCCCAGATAAAGATATCTCCTTCTGCAACCACTGAGCTGCCTGGATTGACATCTCCTAGCACAATCACGGTGCCCCGATGCCTGACTTCTACCCCTGAGCGCAGGGTCACCTGGATGTACAGCGGCTCGTCCATTGCCTGACTAGAGGCTTCTTGCCCCTGGCCCAAATGCCCCAGCGTCGTCTGCTGTTCTACTGAGTAGCCAGCGGTCGCGGCGGCGACGGCGCTTTGCCGACGGCTGGTATAAATTCTTTTGAGCGGCAGCTGGGCTTCGCTGAGCAGGGCGTCTATTTCTTGAACCTGCTGAGAGTCCAGCAGGCGATCGCGGGCGATCAGATGCACGGGTGTATGGGGCTGGAGGAACCGTTCACCCCCGCTGAGTCGGCGCTTTAGCTGTTGCCGAAGCTCTTCCCAATGGACAGGGTTCCGGCTTTTCTCAGGTGCCGGCGGCAGCAGCAACAGCAGGCGACCGCGCTCACTTTTAAACTGAACCTGCAGATTGGGGTTGTTTTCTGGCTTGGCTTGAGCGGCGTCCTCCGCTGTAAAAGCGGGATCGGGCTCAATCTCCAAAATAAAGTTGTCAAAGTCAATCCCATCGGATGGCTGACCATTTTGCGCGGAAGACAGATCTGGAACCATTTGCCGACACCTTCAGAGCCGAACGTCACTGCTAGCGCCAACAGAGCCAGCGACAAGTCTTGGTCATCTTAGAACACTATCGCCTCCTGATAAAATAGCGCGTGGCTAAATGTATGGGGTGTGGCCTCAGACTTATCAAGTTTTATAAATACAAGCCCTGTCGATAGTCACACGGGTGATATCCATACAAATATAGTGAGATATCGACAGTCTAGCTATTAAGTCCTAACTCTATCAGTCTGTCACCCTCTCATTTAGGCAGGCTACTCTTTATCACGTCTAAAGATTTGGGCTGGAAGAGTAAGATAAGTTCAAGCAAGAATTGGGCGGCGCTACTCTACCGTGTAAGGTGCGTGAATACTCATGCGTAGCTAAGTCAATTTTGCGTGGCTGACGTTACGGAGGCGGATACTTCAACGCGGTATCCTCTAATATCTAACGCTATATCCCTAAATATCTATTAAATATCTAAATCTAAAGTTATCTCGCCTACCTATGAGGTGTTCATTGGATAATGGTTAATCGCAAAGCCTCAGCACTCATTGTCGCAGCCCTGCTGCTGGCTGTATTCCCAGCTCAGTCGCGCCCGGTGTTAACCCCCCTTGCCATCGCTCAAGTGCCCCAGAGCTTTCCGCTGCCCGAGTCTGTCCCGAGCGGGACAAAGGTTCGCATCAGCTGCGGTTCGGACAGCACGAGCCAGATTGCTCAGGCACTGGGCAGCGGGTTTGAAGCGGAATATCCAGATAGCGATATTGCCATCACCCCTAAAGAGACGTCAGCGTCAGCCCTTCAAGATGTCCTTAGCGGCAATGCCGACCTCGCGGCCATCAGCCGCCCACTAACCGCCGCTGAAACAGCTAAGGGGTTGATTGAAGTTCCCGTCCTGCGAGAGAAAATTGCGATCGCCGTTGGCAGAGACAACCCCTTCACCCAAAGCCTCACCGTCAACCAGTTTGCTCAGATCTTTAGAGGAGAAATCAAAGACTGGTCTGAAGTTGGTGGCTCTGCTGGCCCGATTCGCGTAATCGACCGCCCCGACAGCAGCGAAATTCGCCAGGCACTGCAGCCTTACCCGGTGTTTGCCACGGCTGACTTCAAGACGGGAGACAATGCCACGCAGCTGACTGAAGACTCCACTGCAGCAGTGGCCGCAGCGGTAGGCAATGATGGGATCGGATATGCTCCGATTGCGCAGCTAGACAACCAGCCAACATTAAGAGCGCTGGAATTGCACCAAACACCGCCGACCGATTCGCAATATCCGTTCTCCCAGCCCTATTCCTTCGTGTATGCAGGCGGCGCTCAGCTTGAAATCGCGGCCTTTTTGGGGTACTCAATCGGCGAACCGGGCCAAGCTCTCTTGAGTCAGGTTAATCTCGCTGATAGTGAGGAGGGGTCAGTAGCGGCTGACCCGGCTGCTGACGGTACTGCAACTGCTGCAGCCGGAACAACGATAGAAAGCGCAAGCAATCCTGGCGGAGAGGGTGAAGAGTCTGCGGTAGCAGTCAATCCAGATAGCGAGGCTGATGCTACATCTCCCCTTGCCCTGGAGGGCCTGACAGATAGCGGACGCTGGTGGTGGCTGCTACTTCCTCTCGTTGGCCTGGGATTGTTTATCTGGGCCGCGAGTAGCCGTAGCGGCGAAGAAGAGACGGCAACCGCTGCTGCTACCAATCCGGACGACGATACTATCCGCAGTCCGTATAACAGCGATATGCCAAATCCAGAGACAGGCGCTAGGGCTGACGACGCTGGCTTCATTCCACCTGCCAGCGCGGGCGCTGATACCCGCACAGAGCCCTTTGACCGACAGACTTCGACGGCTGTGACGGCTGTAGAAGAGCGAACAGCCGTCCCGGCGGTTAGTCGTCCGCCGCTGTCTAGCAGTGTCTCTGCCAGGGAACCGGCTTTGACCGAAACGCTTAGAACCGAGAATCTCGAAACCGAGCAAAGGGACTCCTCCGTAGCGTTAGACAGCGCTGCTGTCCGGTTGAGTGGCTCTTCGACCGACAGGGTCACAGCGGCTGGTGAAGACTCAGGTCTCGGAGCATTCACAACCCCTAATGCTGACGCTCAGCCTGACGTCGTTAGGCTGGAGAGCGGCGCTAGCTGGCTAGATCGTGCTAAAACCCGAATCAACGAAGCCACCGATCAGCTCAAAGATACCTCTGCTGAGGATGACCTGCGTAAAGACGCTTAGCGGTATGACAGCGCCAGGGCGGCACCATGAACTGTGGTCTTTGACTCATGCTAGGCTCCACACCTTGCTGCGTCAGCGCTGCCTGCTTCCTCGCCACAGCCGTATTTTGCTGGCGGTGTCGGGCGGGCAAGATTCTCTCTGCCTGGCCCGTTTGCTGATTGATATGCAGCCAAAATGGCAGTGGTCTTTAGCCATCGTTCACTGCGACCACCGCTGGCGGACAGATTCAGCAGCCAATGCGACCCATGTGATGAGGCTGGCCGACCGCTGGCAGATACCTGCCCAGGTAGAAGTCGCCACAGTCCCGCCGCTGAGTGAGGCTGCGGCTAGAACATGGCGTTATGAGACGCTGGCAGCGGTGGCTAGAGCCCAGTCATACAGCTACGTGGTGACCGGGCATACGGCGAGCGATCGCGCTGAAACCGCCCTCTATAATCTCCTCAGAGGCACCGGCTTAGAGGGGATCGGCGCTCTGCCCTGGCAGCGATCGCTCGATTCTCTCAGTCCTCGCATTGGGCTAGTCAGACCCCTGCTAGCCTTTAGCCGTCAGGAGACAGCCCAGTTTTGCCAGCAGCAGCAATTGTCCGTCTGGCAAGATAGCAGTAACGATGACCTGTCCTTTCGCCGCAACCGGATTCGCCATGAGCTGCTGCCCTATCTGCGCGAGCACTTCAACCCGCAGGTGGAGCGAACGCTGGCCCAAACAGCTGAAGTGATCGCGGCTGATGTAGCCTATTTGGAGGCGCAGGCGACCGAGCTCTACGCTCAGGTGGTGGTTGAAGCGATCGCCGCCGATGGTCGCAGAGAATGGGCGATGAGCTGCGGCATCTTACGGACAACACCGTTATCCCTACAGCGCCGGGTAGCGCGTCAGGTACTGCAGCAAGCGCTCCCTCACCCGCCCCATTTTCAGCAAGTTGAAAAGCTCGTCAGGCTCATGAAAGCCCCGAATGGCAGCCGCACCGATACCTTCCCAGGTGGCTATACCGCTCAAGTACGCGGTCTCACTGTTTGGCTAGGCTCGCTCGAAGAAATGCTCTGATCAGCAAGCCCCTGATACTTTCTTGGACATTCTCATTTATGTGACAGCAGCAACGCCCTCACATCGTCGAGGATAGCTGCCTCCTGATTCAAACGATAGAGAGCATCAGCGCTTCAGCTGGCCATCGAATTATGAAGGGGCTTGTAATATTCCGTTACATGTGTTAAGATAGGGATATCGGTTGAGACAAACGCTTTCTTTTTGAAGCTACCGCCTTAGCCGTATATGTACCTAACTACCGGAATAATATGACTACTACCCTCCAACAGCGCCAAAGCGCTTCGTTGTGGGAGCAGTTTTGTCAGTGGGTCACCAGCACCGAAAACCGCCTCTATGTAGGTTGGTTCGGCGTCTTGATGATTCCGACACTACTCGCTGCCACTGCCTGCTTCGTAATTGCCTTCATCGCTGCTCCCCCCGTCGACATCGACGGCATCCGTGAGCCCGTTGCAGGTTCACTGATGTACGGCAACAACATCATCTCGGGTGCAGTTGTGCCGTCCTCTAACGCAATTGGCCTGCACTTCTACCCGATTTG
>JBARVU010000069.1:0-12576 GCA_049646425.1 Phormidesmis sp.
CAGTAGGCTTGGTGCTGAGCATTAGGGAATGGGGAATGGGGGATGGGGTGTACTTAAGCTGTTTCCTCTAACTCCCTATCCCCCTACCACTCGCATCTGAACTTTTTAAGCCTGACGCTGCACTATCTATCTGCTTCCGGCAAGCGCTGTACCTCGACATCAATCGTTGTGACATCTGTAGTATCTACCGCGCTGGCTTGGATATCAACAGCCTGAATATCGATCACGCCATCCGTTGCAAAGCGCTCGAAGCCCTCCTTCGTCGCTGATAGCTCGGTTCCACAGTTGGGACAGGGCATCTTTAAGCTTTTCAAGCTGGTCAGCGGCTGCTCACATACCGGGCAGTTGCCGGTCACTAGGTTTCGCTTCACCCAAAACTGTAGCGCGAAAAAAGCCAAAACCGGTGCTAGGAAAAGGAATAGCACTAAGACAAAAATAGACTTGATCACGCCGCTTAGTCCGATGGCGCCTAGCAACCAGACTGCACCTAAGATAAACAGCCAGCAGCCCAAACCGGGAAAGCGGACCTGTAGTTGGTTAAAGTTTTGATTCACTGTGTTAGCCCCACGGTTAGTCTCTTGCGAGTGACGAATCGCTCTAAGTATTTCTTCTATCCTAGTGCCAAGGCCGGGCTGCGCAAAGCTGGCAAACCGTACCGGCCTTACCTGTAACAAACACGACGCGTTCAGACCGCTAACGCCAGAGTAACTTTTCGAGGCGATCGCTCAGCGCCGGCGCACTAAAGCTGGCTAGACTTTCCTGCCTGAGCCAAGCGCCATCGCACCGCTGATCTTTCCCGGTTAACGCTTCCATGCAGGCCGCTGCTACTGCTTCGGGGTCACGATAGGGAACCTGCCAGCCCAAGCGGCCATCTTGCAGCGGATCGGCTGACCCATCCTGATCGCCAGCAACCACCGGCACACCGCAGGCCATCGCTTCTAAGTAGACAATCCCAAAGCCTTCCTTGGAAGGCATGACATACACATCGGCTAAACGATAGTGATCCATCAGTTCTTGATCGGGGACAAATCCAGCAAAGACCACCCGCTCAGCAACCTTCAGATCAGCCGCTAGCTGGGCCAGTCTGGGCTGATCGTCGCCTCGGCCAATGACCACATATTTTACCGTCGGAAAAGCTTTGGCGATCTGCGGTAGGGCGCGAATTGTCACATCGACGCCTTTATAGATATCTCCAGGCCAGAGTCGGGCGACGGTGGTGAGAACACGCGAGCCTTGAAGGTGGTAGCGCTCGATCAGCTCATTTGACGGCTGTCCGGGGGTAAAAATATCGCCATCGACAACGCAGGGGAGCATATCAAACTTTTCCGGGGCAATCTGATTAGCCTCACAGGCAAGATCCCGGCTGTAGCGACTGATAGTCCACAGCCTGTCGGCAGCAGCGATCGCCTTTTTTTGGCTGGGCGGCAGCTCGTACCAAACTTCCTTACCGTAAGTCAGCACAGTATAAGGAATTTTCAGCAGGCGGCAGAGCTGGCTCACCAGAACAGCCAAGTTGATATGTCCGCAGAAAACACGGTCGGGGCGATAGCGGATGAGATAAGCGCTGAGCGCTAAGGCCAAGCGGATACGCTCCGCCATTGGGCTTTCTGACGGTTCGCGCTTGAAGTAGTGATATCTAATGCAATCTGCTTGAAGCGATTGTTCTTTGGACAGCGCCCTTTCACCGTCAGCTGCCGCATCTCTCAGCAAGAACACATCGGCCATCATCGGGCTGATCGATCTGTTCTGATCAGCCAGGTAACCGTAGGCACTCAGCACATCTTGAATGTAGGACTGAATACCCCCCTCGCAGCCAAACACTTCAATGAAGACGAACGCATGTCTCATCCTACGTCATCTCGATAGGGGCAATAGCGCCTGCTTTCAGTCGTTCGAGATCGGCCCGTACCATCGTTTCAACCAGCTGCTCAAAGCTCACCTGGGGCTGCCATTTTAAATTGTTCCGGGCCTTGCTGGGGTCGGCCACGAGCTGAAAGTGCTCATCTTCTCGAACCAGGTTAGGATCGGTTTCGACGTATTTCTGCCAGTCTAAACCTACGCAGCCAAAAGCTGCGGCTACAAGGTCACCGACGGTGTGCAGCACCCCGGTACCAATTACATAGTCGTCGGCAACATCGGTTTGCAGCATTCGCCACATTGCTTCTACATGGTCACCAGCGAAGCCCCAGTCGCGTTTCGCTTCGAGATTTCCAATCGACAGCTGGTCGCGCAATCCCAGCTTAATCGCAGCGGCTGCCAGGGAAATCTTGCGGGTTACAAACTGAGGAGGCCGCCGAGGCGACTCATGATTGTACAAAATACCGCTGCAGGCGAATAAACCATAGCGATCGCGGTGATGCACCATCGTCCAATGGGCGTGCAGCTTCGCCGCGCCGTAGGGGTTCTTAGGGCGAAAAGGGGTTTCTGCAGTTTGCGGCGCAGAATGAACGTCCCCAAAAATCTCAGAAGAGCTGGCCTGATAGAACCGAGTCGGCAGGCCCAAATCACGCGTTGCACTGAGCAGCCGGGTCGCCGTTCCAGTAATCAGATCCAGCGTTCCCAGCGGATCTTCCCACGAGGCAGGTACGAAGCTAGGTGGGGCGAGGTTATATTTATCAGCGGGCTGAAGCGTTTCCATTGCTTGGGTCAGCGCCTCCGCGCTCGTCAGCGCCACCGAGTAGATCTCAACGCGGTCAACCAGATCATCCAATTTTGTAACGCTGCTCTGCCTTCCCGGCGGCACCAGACCAACTACACGGTAGCCCTTATCCAGCAGCAAGCGGCTGAGATAATAGCCGTCTTGCCCGGTGATGCCGGTAATGAGTGCGGTTTTCTTCATCGAACGAGTGTTCCCATCGCGACTGTTGACCAAAATCCTAACAATTAAAGCAGTTTGGTGTAGATAGGCTGGCCAGCCTTACTGATAGAGTTCACACAATCTTCGAAGTTTTTACGATTCGTAAACAGTTCCGCTGTCTTTTGAGCGATTTTGAGGTCGCTCGGTCATAGGTCACTCGGTCCGCCAGCCGCCTGAGCAAAAACCAGCCGTAGCCCCCCTCCCGCAGCGAGCCAGGTTTGGGTTCGCTCAAGCTGTCAGGATCAAAAGGGTCACCCCGGTCGAAAATGCGAATCTCAATCTGGTCTGCCCGTAGCAAGAGCTCAATGTCAATCGGCGTACTCCCTGGCAAATCCGCATGCGCGTGGCGCACCGCGTTCGTAAAGCCCTCTGCTAGAGCAAGGTTAAGCTGATCAAACTGTTCGTCGATCCAGGGACTTTTTACAGCCAGACGCGACACCAAAATCCGAAACCATCGCTGAACTGCCGATAGCTCTTCCAAATGACTGCTAACAGTTAAGTGAGCCCGCTCAAGCATCGTCAACTCGGGCTCCACATTGAGGCTTCACAACTCTGGCCCACGCTCAGCACTACCGAACTGTACAACTTATCTTCCGATATGCCCCTGAGTCTTTTTAATCTATCATTTTGCTTAATCGTCCTTAACATATTTGAATATCTCACCCGCCTTCTTGTATTTTCCCTCCGCTCATTCTCCGCACAACCCCTCATACAACCCAAAGTCGCCTGGGCTCAAAAGAACCCAGGCGACCTTATAATTGAAAATCACATCTTAGTGCACTCTAAGATGTGATTTATTTTTGGACGCTCTCTTCTAGCGCTTTTCTCCTAACACTTTCCTAAAAGAGGCCAAGCGTCAGTGAGGTGTCGATAGGGAAGGTAGCACCGATGCCAAGCCAAATCGTCACGACCGTACCGAACAAAAACACAGCAGTTGCCACCGGACGACGGAAAGGATTTTGAAACTTGTTAACGTTCTCAATGAAGGGAACCAGAATCAGGCCCAGAGGAATGGCCGTCATCGCTGCAATTCCCAACAGTTTGTTAGGCAGCACCCGCAGCATCTGGAAAGTCGGATACAGATACCATTCAGGCAAAATCTCTAGCGGCGTTGCGAATGGGTTAGCAGGCTCACCGATCAGTGCTGGGTCGAGCACTGCTAGGGCCACACAGCAGGCGATAGTGCCCATGATTACAACGGGAAAAATATAGAGAAGGTCGTTTGGCCAAGCAGGCTCACCATAGTAGTTGTGGCCCATGCCTTTCTTGAGCTTCTCTCTCAGCATTGGATCACTGAGATCCGGCTTTTTAAGGGTCGACATCGATTAACTTCCTAAAATAATGACACTAACAGCTCGTTAACAGTGTAACTCGATCTGATCCCTGACAGGCATATCCAGGGGCAGAAAGCACCGCTGCGCGCTCTGCCCCCGTCAGCTTACAAGGGGCCAGAAATGCCCTGTTTGCGGATCATGATGAAGTGCAGAAGCATGAAGACTGCGATCAACCAGGGCAATACGAACGTATGAAGGCTGTAGAAACGGGTCAAGGTCGCCTGGCCAACGCCTGCGCCACCGCGCATCAGCTCGACGATTGTGCCGCCAACCACAGGAATCGCGCCAGGTACACCTGAGACGATATTCACAGCCCAGTAGCCAACTTGATCCCAAGGAAGAGAGTAGCCAGTCACGCCGAATGAAACGGTGATGACTGCCAAGATGACACCGGTTACCCAGGTGAGCTCACGGGGTTTCTTGAAGCCACCAGTGAGATAAACCCGGAAGGTGTGCAGAATCATGACCAATACCATCATGCTGGCCGACCAGCGATGGACAGAGCGGATCAACCAGCCAAAGTTGACATCGGTCATCAGGTACTGAACTGAAGCGAAAGCATCCGTCACAGTCGGCTTGTAGTAGAAGGTCATGGCAAATCCAGTGGCGAACTGGATAATAAAGCAAGTGAGGGTAAGTCCGCCCAGGCAATAAAAGATATTGACGTGAGGGGGAACGTACTTGCTGGAGATATCGTCGGCTAGGGCCTGGATTTCTAGCCGCTCGTCAAACCATTTGTAGGGCGTAGAGTCGGTGACTTGCTTAGTAAACATGAAGCAAAATTCTTGTGTCTGAAGGGTTTGTACCAATACTAAAAAATGTAACACAGGTGATGGGGAACAAACCGAGTCCACCGGCTCAAATAGCGGACAAATAATGGCTTCGGTGCTGTCCAAAAGCCCCTATCATTTCCGTCTGGAGGCATTCTTTAGACTTCAAACTGGGAATTTTTAAGAAAATGGGATATTTTTCATATAATTTACATAGCTTTACATATCGGCCAGCTAGAAGTCCCTTTGCGTCTCCAGCCCTTTTCTACGCGGTATCTTGGAGAAGGCTGTTCGGGTTGCGCTGTTAATGACTCGGGATGTTTGCTGAACTTTTGCTGAACTTTATGAGAAAACGGATTTTTCGGACTGTCGTAGCGGTGGGGTTAGCGATCGCCCTCTGGCTAGGCGGAGGGACTGTCGGTAGCGCTAGCAGCACTCTCGGCGGCATGCCAGCGGCCTTGGCATTCACCAACCA
Source organism: Phormidesmis sp. (assembly GCA_049646425.1). Classification (GTDB taxonomy): domain Bacteria; phylum Cyanobacteriota; class Cyanobacteriia; order Phormidesmidales; family Phormidesmidaceae; genus Phormidesmis. The sequence continues at coordinate 5,437 of JBARVU010000069.1, forward strand.
GCAGCAGATGGTGATGGAGGTGTGGCGCATCGTCAACCGCAGCTATGTGGACGAGACGTTCAACCATCAAAACTGGTGGTTCATTCGGCAGCGGGTACTGCGGCAGCAGTTGCCGACCTGGCCAGCAGCCTACCAGGCAATTCAAGAGATGCTGGCGGTGCTAGACGATCCCTACACGCGCTTTTTGCCGCCCGATCAGTATCAGAGTCTGCAAACCAATACCAACGGTGAGCTGCTGGGCGTCGGGCTACAGATTGCCAAAGATGAGGAGGCCAGTCCGCTGCGGGTGATCGCACCGATTGAGGGCTCGCCCGCCGAGGCGGCAGGGCTGCTGCCGCTCGATCAGATTTTGGAAATCAACGGCACGCCGACCAGTACATTGACTTTGGATGAGTCAGCGGCGCGGATGCGGGGGGCCATTGGTAGCCAGGTGAGCTTGAAGATAGGACGGGCGGATGAGCCAGCGTTTGAGGTGAATGTGCGGCGCGATCGCATCGTCATCAACCCGGTCTTTGCTGAGCTGAGAACTGAGGCAGGGTTGCCCAGCGTTGGCTACCTGCGGCTAGGGCAGTTCAACGGCAATGCGGTCAATGAGCTCAAGACCGCTTTAGAAGATTTGGAGAACTCAGGGGCGGATGCCTACGTTTTGGATTTGCGCAATAACCCAGGCGGATTGCTTCAGGCAGGGATCGAAATTGCCCGCATGTGGATGGCCGAAGGGCCAGTGGTCTATACCGTGAACCGCCAGGGCTCACTAGGCAGCTACGATGCCACGGGCAAGGCCATCACAGACGATCCGCTGGTGGTGTTGGTGAACAAGGGCACTGCCAGCGCCAGTGAAATTTTGGCGGGGGCGCTACAAGACAGCGGTAGGGCGCAGCTTGTGGGCGAGACCACCTTTGGCAAAGGCTTGATTCAATCGCTGTTTGACCTACCTAATGGGGCCGGATTGGCAGTGACGATCGCCAAGTATGAAACGCCCAACCATCGAGACATTAACAAGCTCGGGATCGATCCCGATCAGGTGGTGCCCAACTCTACGGAGCAACGGCAGCAGTTTGGCACTGAGGTCGACGACCAGTACCGGGCAGCCATTTCTTTACTCAGCCAATCCTTTGCGATGGCTCAGCGGTGAGAAATAGGTGACTGAGAAAACGCGCACCTATCACGACCCGCTACACGGCGCCATCACTCTCGATAGCGCCGATCCGGTCGAGGCGCTGCTGACTGAGCTGATTGAAACGGCGGCCTTTCAGCGGCTGCGGCGGATTCGTCAGCTTGGGCCAGCCAGCCTGACTTTTCACGGCGCTGAAACCTCCCGGTTTACCCATTCTCTAGGGGTGATGGCCGTCGCGCGGCGAGCCTTTGATCGACTCGCAGGTCAGTATGAACCGCTGCGATCGCACCGAGCTACCGTTCTTTGCGCGGCGCTGCTGCATGACATTGGTCACGGCCCCTTCAGCCACACCGCCGAAGAGGTGTTTGGCTCTCGGCACGAGCAGTGGACCATTGCGATAGTTGAGCAGCTGCCGGAAGTGCGATCGCTGCTAGATCGCTTTTCGCCCAGTCTCTGGCAGTCAATCGTTCAGGTGTACACCCACAAGCACCCGGTGCCTTGCGTGTGGCAGATAGTGTCGAGTCAGTTGGACTGCGATCGCATCGACTATCTAATGCGCGACAGCTACTTTACCGGCGCCTCCTACGGACAGCTTGATCTCGACCGGATTTTGCTGGCGCTGGCCTACGATCCGCTCAGCCAGCAGCTAGTGGTCGAGCGCAAAGGACTGGCAGCCATCGAGCATTATTTGGTGGTGCGCTCGTTCATGTACGCCCAGATCTACAACCACCCTAAGAATCTATCGGCGACGTGGGTATTGACACAGGCATTCAACCGGGCGCGGGAGCTGCTCATGGACGGAGCGCTGGCAGCCGATCCAACCGTGACTGCCTGGTTGAAAGGCCCGATGAACGCGCTACCGCTGGCGCACTACCTGGCAGGCGATGACATTGCTTTTACCTATCATCTACAGCGCTGGCAAAGCCACCCGGATCCGACCCTGGCCGATTTTTGTCAGCGGTATCTCAACCGCAGGCTGTTGAAGGCATTAGAAGTCACCCACGCGACTTCCGCAGAGCAGGAAAGCTTGCTGGCCAGTGTCCATCAGCAGATAGGCCGCAAGGCCGTTCGCTACAGCGGGCTTTGCCATATCTGGAGCAAGGGCTACAGCGTTTACCAGCGGGGCATCAAGATCAAGACGCAGCAAGGACTGAAGGATATCAATCAGCTTTCTGCTCTGGTGCGATCGCTCTCTGAACCGGCTCAGCGAACCTGGCTAATTTATCCTGCCGAGGTAACCGTTGGTCTCTGCTCACTGCCTTAGATCCGCGCTGCCAATCCTACAGGCCGGGAGTTGCCTTTGCCGTCGCGTTCCAGTCAGTCATCTGAATTTGGGCGTAAGCCTGGGCAATTTTCTTCTCGCCTCGCAGATAGCCGATGCTGGCCCCCGGACAGATATAGCTGAGCGTATCTGGCGTAAAGTCGGTGAGAAGCTGCCGAGCATGGCGGAGCTGACGCGGCCAGTGAAAGGTTTTGGAGAGTCGGAGCGGTCGGGGGGCACCGTCCTTGTCAGGCAGCAGGTGACGACCGGTAAATAGCACGCCGCCATAGCTGCTGTGATAGAGGCAAGCCGATCCTGGCGAATGCCCTGGGCTCCAGAAAACTCGGCTGGTAGGGCTGAGGGTGTGATCGCGATGAAAGCACCTGGTCGCTACCGTTGGCAGTAGATAAGCCTCCTGCTCTTGAATCAGCACCTGAGCATCAAAAGTGCTCTGTAGCAAAGGCACCTGAGCCATGCCACCCCGATGGGTAATGAATACCGTACCAATGCCGCCATTTGCCAGGATGAATGCCTGGTTGGTTTCACTCAAGGCAGGACAGTCAATCAAAACATTGGTGCTTTTGCCCTCAGCATCTTTTTCTAAGATGAGGTATGCCGTTCCTCCCAGTGTTTCGCGGTTAGGTGGGAACGCGAAGATAGTGTCAAAAATGGCTTGGGGCGCTTTAGTCGAAGGCGGCATCGGTTAGAAACTTGATGAAGAAACCCTAACTAGCTCATCTGGCTTTCAAGCCAAACAACCCGTCGGTTTATAAACCTATCAGAGATTGCTCTTATCGGTGTCTGGCGATTTTCAAAGATCTTGGCGGCTGTGCCAGCTGCTGACAGGAAAGATTGTGAGGACTGACTTACAATAAAAAAAGACGTTACCTCCAGTGGTGGTAATGTACTGGCCGCTATTTTCTCTGCCTTCAAAGGCAGGCGAATTGTTCATGCCCCTCGTCTTACTAGCTTTACTTTTAGGATTTATCACGTATTGGGTGATTAGCCGCAGCTTTGCTAATCTCACCAGCACGCCCACCTGGATGCTCTGGCTGGTGATCATGACGCCCGTGCTCGTGTTGACCCTGTGGATGCTGGTCAAGGGAGAAGAGCCGCCGCCGCCCGTGTTGACCTACGGGCTGCTGATCCTTTGTCCGCTGCTGTATGCGGCGATGATTTTGGCAGGCACTTCCGCTCAGCAGAAGAAGAATCAGGCGGCAGCAGCCAGTGCGGCGGCAGGTAACAAACCCAGCCCGACTGCCAGCAAGCAGCCTACTGAGCCAACCAAACCGATTACCCGAGATGAGGAAACGCTCCTACAGCGGTGCTTTCCCTGGTCAGTTTACTATCTGCAGGATATTGAGTACCGGCCCCAGGCGATGATCTGCAAAGGTAAGCTCAAAACCTCGCCCGGAAAGGCTTATCAGGCCGTGCAGGAGAACGTACAGAGCAATTTTGGCGATCGCTTCCTCGTCCTGTTTCAAGAAGGGCTCAACGGGACACCCTTTTTTGCGCTGGTACCCAACCCCCAGTCTCAAGACCCTCAAACTCAAAAGGGCGCTGAAGATGCCGACAAAGCTCAGCTGGGGCCAATTGCTCGCGCACAGGCCAAGCGCAGGCAGCAGCTAAACGATCCGTCATCGATCACTCGGCCTGGCCTGGCGATCGCGCTAGCCGTCGCCACCTTGATTACGACAACGTTTGTAGGCACTGTCTTTATCGGGGGGGTCGAAGATCCGCAGGCGCTACAGACCGATCCATCCCTGATCAGGCAGGGGCTAGCCTACGGCCTATCGCTGATGGTGATTTTGGGCGTACATGAAACTGGCCACTACCTGGCTACCCGCTATCACAAGCTCAAGGCGACGCTGCCTTACTTCATTCCGGTGCCCTTCTTTTTAGGGACGTTTGGGGCGTTCATTCAGATGCGATCACCCATCCCTAACCGTCGGGCTTTGTTTGATGTTGGCATTGCGGGGCCGCTATCGGGGCTGGTGATCAGTCTGCCAATTTTGCTTTGGGGCTTGACTCATTCCACCATCGTGCCGCTGGGTGAAGCGCCTGAGCTTTTCGACTTCAAGGCGCTCGATCCCAGTCGATCTATTCTTCTGCTGATTATCAGCAAGCTGGCCCTTGGTAGCTCGCTACAGGCAGATAGCGCTTTGCAATTGCATCCACTGGCGATATCAGGCTGCTTGGGACTGATTGTGACCGCTCTAAACTTGATGCCCGTCGGACAGCTAGATGGCGGCCATATTGTCCATGCGATGTACGGTCAGCGCATGGCCGCTGTCGTCAGTCAGGTGGCTCGCTTGCTGATGCTGGCGATTTCCTTTGTGTACAACGAGTTCTTTCTGTGGGCGATCCTCCTGCTGTTCATCCCAGCGGCAGAGCCAGCGCTCAATGACGTCAGCGAACTTGACGACGCGCGCGACTTTTTAGGACTCTTTGCGCTGACCCTGCTGGTGCTGATTATCTTGCCGGCACCAGGGATACTGACGCGGCTGTTGTTTTGATAATTTTGATGAACTAGGCGATATGCTGCAAGCAGATACTGCGAACTGTCAGGAGAACGTTCGGCAATGACTCAAGATGTGACTCAGTGGATCGCCGAGGTGCGCTCACTCCAACGTCAGGTAGTCGACCTGCAGCAGGCGCGCGACCAAGCCTACGCCAGTTCGGACAATCTGCGCCGACTCTATGAGGCAGAAGCTCAGCAGCGTCGCCGCGACGTTGCTATCTACACTGAGAAAATCAAGCAGCTGCAGCAGGCTTTGGCAGCGCTTCAATCACCGCCAGATCAGAGGGCCGGACGTCTGACCGCAGAAATTGAAAGCATCCAGAGCACCCAGTCGGTAGCGCAGCTCCAGAGTCAGCTTATGGCCATGACTAAACGGTGTGAGCAGCTCAAAACACTGCTTGAAGCCGAGCAAGCAGACCATGCGCAAACTCGCCAGAGCCTGACCACCGCACTAGGAGATGCGGTAGATCTGTTGGCCAAGGAGCGGCTCGACGCGACCCGAACTTCAGGCTCGACGACTAAAAGCCCGTGACTAAAAGCCCATGGTCTTAGCCAGACTGTCAGCATCTGAAGAGAGCCCCGCTTTGAACTGATTACCGCTGCGCTCTATTGCGGCTTCTGGATCTTTGAGACCGTTGCCGGTGAGCACACACACGACCCTAGCCCCTTCGGGTACCTGATCTTTGACCTTGAGCAGGCCGGCGACTGACGCAGCACTAGCAGGCTCACAGAAGATTCCTTCTGCCGAGGCGAGCAGGGTATAGGCCGCTGCGATTTCATCATCGGTGACCGCGTTGAAAGCGCCGCCGCTACCGTCTCGCGCGGCGATCGCCTGATGCCAGCTCGCCGGGTTGCCGATCCGAATCGCGGTCGCAAACGTATCGGGTGCCGTCACTGGATTACCCGTCACTAGCGGCGCCGCGCCAGCCGCTTGAAAGCCCATCATCTGCGGCAGCTGGCGGCAGAGACCAGCCCGATAGTACTCTTGGAAGCCTTGCCAATAGGCCGTGATATTGCCCGCGTTGCCAACGGGAATGCAAAGCCAGTCTGGCGCATCGCCAAGGGCATCGACGAGCTCAAAGGCAGCCGTTTTTTGCCCCTCAATCCGATAGGGGTTGACCGAATTCACCAAGGTGATTGGATAGCGATCTGCTACCGCAATGACGGAAGCCAGCGCCTGGTCAAAATTGCCTTTAATCGCCAGCACCTCTGCGCCGTACAGCAGTGCCTGAGCGAGTTTGCCCATCGCCACATAGCCATCGGGAATCACCACATAGGCGCGTAGATTGCCCCGGCGGGCGTAGGCGGCAGCGGCAGCTGAAGTATTGCCTGTGCTCGCGCAGATGACGGCCTTTGCCCCTTCCTCTTTTGCCTTCGAGATGGCCATTGTCATCCCTCTATCTTTGAAGCTGCCAGTCGGGTTGAGCCCGTCATACTTAACAAAAACCTTGACCGATTTGCCGATGCGCTGAGCGATCGCGGGAACTGGAATCAGCGGCGTATTGCCCTCGTGCAGAGTGACCACCGGGGTAGACTCACTGACCGGCAGATACTGGCGATAGGTTTCTATCAGCCCTGGCCAGCCCCGATGCCTTGTCTGTGACCGCTCGGAAATTGCTTCAGGAATTGCTTGAGAGTGAGGTTTGTTGAGGCTCAAAGTCACAATAGTTTTCAGATACCAAATCTGTTAGAAAGGCACAGCCGCTACCCGCTGTAGAATTTGCTACTGGGCAAGCTTGACTGTCTATACAGGGGACGGCTTTAGCTTTAGCCTTTCAAGCTTACCTCGAAGCTTCCAACCCAACGGCCATCCGCACTTAATTACCACCTGTAAAATTGCCACAGCTATCAGGCGAGCAGCGGTTTCAAGTTCGCTAATATCAAGTTTAAATAAGTTAAGTCAGCTATTCACGTTACAATGCCGTAGCTTCTAATAAGTATAAATAACTAGCAAATTTGTCAGTTTTAGGCGTCTCTATGCCGCCAAAAGCCTGTTTTTATTAAAGCCCATTTAACTGTCGTCTATAAAGTTCTGTGAGTGAGACTATGCCTGCGAGTGTACAAGAGCATCTGCTAGCCCCTGCTGAAACTCCTTCGGCAAAGAGAATCTCAGCGAAGAAACTCGATAGATCTGAGACAGCGGATAAGGTTTGCTGGATTGAGATTAAGCGCTATCCCTACAAGCCTGATCAGCAGGTAGAACTACTGCATCTTCAGGCTGAAGCTGACGCGCTGCTGATT